>CAIWAD010000182.1 GCA_903910645.1 uncultured bacterium
CTCCAGCTTTTCACTCCACCCCAGCGGCGCGTGCTGTTCACCAGAAGAATGTTCACCGGTGGGACCCCATGAACGATGTGACCCAGACTCCCTGGGCCGTGGCCAATGCTTCCACCACTTCCCACACGGCATCCACTGGAATGTCTTCCAGGGCCTGCGCCTCCGTGCAGACGCCGCGCGTGGGAACAGCCCGCGTGCGGGAGGCGGTGGCCACCCAGCGCTGGGTGGAATCGTCGGGGCAGGTCCAGTTCTCCGGGTGCACATGGCCGAAGACCGCCACCGTGGGAAGACCCGCCAGGGCCGCCAGATGCTTGGGTCCACCATCATTTCCCACGAACAAGGCGCAGCGGGCCAAAATCTGGGAGAGCACGGCCAGGGATGGCATGGGATAGTCGAACAGGGCGTCAGGCCCCAACTCCAGAGCCACACGGCGGGCAGCCTCGCTCTCCCCGGGACCATAAACCAACAGGGGCTGCAGGCCACGGGAAGCCAGGCGACGGCCAATCTCCGCCAGTTTCTCCGGCGGCCACACTTTGTATGCCTGGCGGCTGACGCCAAAAAGCGCGACCACCGGCCAGCGGAACGGACCACCGGGACGGGTGGGGGGCAGGTTGGCCTTTCCCCTGAACCAGGTGTGGCAGAAATGCTCGGCGGCTTGGCGGGATTCCCCGGAAACGGGAAAGTCCAGCCCAAGATCCCGGCCCGCAGGAGCGGCCCCGGCATCCAGGGCCGTGGACAGCATGCGCAGTTTGTCCAGGGCGCTGTAATCCGCGTTGTGTCGGGCATAGCGATGCGTGTAGCCAAGGGCACGCCACCAGCGCCCGCCAAAGCCCACACGCACGGGGGCTCCACTCAGGCGGGCCAGCAGCACGGTCTTGGGCAAACCCTGGCAATCCACCACCCAGTCGTAGCGGCGGCGGCGCAATTCCCTGCCCATGTCCAGCAGATCCACGGCGGTGGCGTGGGTGGGCAGGACCAGGCATTCTGACACGCACGGATTGTGCTCCAGAAGCTGCAGGCCCATGCCTTCGCAAAGGAAGTCCAGGCGGGCGTCAGGAAAGGTGCGCCGCAGATGGCGCAGCAGGGGCGTGGTCATCAGGATGTCGCCCAGGCGACGCAGCTGGATGACCAGGATGCGCATCAAGCCCTGGGCTTCCCGGCGCTGTAATCCACGTATTGTTTCTCTTCCACCAGCGTGCTGCCGAAGTGCTCGTTCAGCTGACGCTTCAGCGCGGCGCGAAGATCATTGGTGACATAAACAGCCCGGGCCAGCTCCACGAAACGGTCGCCGAAGTCCTGGCGGCTTTCCAGCACGCGAAGTTCGTCCTCCACATCCCATAGTGCGCCGTTCACTTCGTCCAGCTGTCCCTCCAGCTGCTCGTGGCGCAGACCGTCCTGGTCCGCCACCCTCTGCAGCTCCGCCAGCTCCCGCCGCACATTGGCGCGCTTGTCCTCCCGGGTGAAGCGCGCCTCCTTGATGCGCAGGATGGAGAGCTTGTCCAACAGCTCACCCACGGAGACAGGGGCCTGCACGATCACGATTCCTCCTGCACGCTGAATTGGAGCTCGTAGAGCTTGCGGTACTCGGCGCAGCTCTCCAGCAGTTCATGGTGGGGCCCAACGCCTTCAATGCGCCCGTCCTTCAGGCACACGATGCGGTCGGCGCGGATGATGGTGCTCAAGCGGTGGGCAATCACCAGAGCCGTGCGCTGGCTGATGCTGCGTTCCAGCGCCGCCTGCACCAGCTGCTCGCTTTCCGTGTCCAGGGCGCTGGTGGCCTCGTCGAAGACCAACACACGCGGATGGCGCCACACGGCGCGGGCAATGGCCAGGCGCTGGCGCTGACCGCCGGAGAGGTTGCTGCCGCCCTCGCGCACCAGGGCTTCCGTGCCACCCATCTCCTCCACGAATGCTTCCGCGTTGGCCATGGCCAGTGCCTCCATCACGGAGGCACCATCAGGGCTGGTCTGGGGATAGGCCACATTCTCCGCCACGCTCAGCTGGAAGAGCCAGGTGTCCTGCCCCACCACGCCAAAGAGGCGGCGGTAGGACCCCAGCTCCAGCCCGCGGATGTCCCGGCCGTCCAGCAGCAGACAGCCTTCATCCGGGTCCTGCAGGCGCAGCACCAGATTGGCCAGGGTGGTCTTGCCGGAGCCGGAGGCGCCCACCAGGGCCAGCAGTTCGCCCTGACGCAGCACAAGATCCACTCCGTCCAGCGCCGTCTTGTCCTGGTAACGCACGGTGACGCCACGCAGCTCGATGCCCTGCACCAGATCCCCGGCCGGTGGCGCGTTCTCCGGTTGCGCCAGGCTGCTGCGCAGATCAAAAATCTCCATCAGGCGATCCCCGGCGCCGGTGCCGCGCTGGAGCTCATTCCATGTGCGTGCCACCAGTTTCAACGGGTGCAGCATGGCCAGCAGGGCCGCCAGAAAGGTGAGGAAGGCGGAGCCGGAGACCACATCGCCGGAGAGCACGCGCGTGCCGCCGTACCACAGCACGAAAACCGCCACCAGAAGGGAGGCGAACTCGCCGAACGGCGCCGACAGACTGGCCACCAGCTCCAGCTTGCGCATGCGGCGGAAGTAGCTGGCGGTGGATTCCTGGAAGCGCTGGATTTCCCGATCCCGCGCGAAGAAAGCCTGCACCACACGGAAGCCCTGCAGGTTCTCCGTGAGCCGCTCGGACACGCGGGACATGTGCTCCTGGGCGCGACGGCTGTAGGTGCGCAGTTTGCGACCAATGAACTGGAAACCCATCACCGCCGGCACCAGGAAGAAGATGGAGATCAGGGTGAGGCGCCAGTCCACCAGCAGGGCCAGGGTGAAGTAGACCACGCTCTGCAGCAGGTTGGAGAGCAGCTCCGAGACCTTGGTCACCGTCAGGCTGCGCACCACCATCACATCGTTGATGACGCGGCTGATGAGTTCGCCCTGGCGGTAACGCTGCACGACATCCAGCGACAGGCCCTGCAAATGGCTGAACAAGTGGTCGCGCAGCCGCCGCACCAGAGTCTGCTCCACCTGCACGAAAAAGATGCGGTACAAATAGAAGGCCAGGAACTTGGCCACCGCCAACCCCACCACCACGCTGCACAGCAGCATCAGCACCGTGGCGCGCTGGTGGCGGCCCAGGAAGCTGTCCAGCGCCCTGCCCACGGCCTCGCGCCAGGCGGGGGCGTGCACAGCCTGCAGCAAATCCTGCTTGAGCAATTGAAGGGAGGGCCCCGTGTCCATGAGCTGCGCGGGGGCGGGATCTGTTGCGCCGCCGCCGAACACGCCTTCGAAGAAAGGGTAGATGAGACTGATGTTGGCGCCCGCCAGCAAACTGGAGATCACCATCATCACCAGGCCAAGGGCCAGGTGACGGCGCACGCCCCGCAGGTAGGGCAGGAATTGTCGGATCAGTCGCCACATGATGAATCAATATAAGTGACCTTTGGCCCCGGCGACCCGCACAGCACCCAATCCGTGAGACAGATGAGGCCTTTTCCATGCATCAAGCTTCAAAACTGGCCGTCCTGGGCCTGTTTCTGGCGTCCATGGGCCTGAACCGCGCCAATGCCTCCACCTGGCTGGAGCGCTTCAACGAGCGTCCCACGCTGGAAGGCTTCACCTGCCGGCACCTCTACCTGGACAGCCAAGACCAGGTGGCGGGCGCCTGCCTAGTGCACGAGAGTGGCTTCACCCTGGATCTGCTTCCCATGGATACGGCGCCCCAGGCTTTTGTGTGGATCCACACGCCGGTGGCCGACGATCGCGGGGAGCCCCACACCCTGGAGCACCTCCTGCTGGGCAAAGGGCGGCGCGGCCTTGCCGTGGCCAACGCCGAGGAGTTCCGCCTTAGCTCCTCCAGCGCCTTCACGGGCCAGCTGGAGACCTGCTACCACTTCAGCACCGCGCTCTCCAGCGCCGACTTCCTGGTGGAGCTGGAGGATCGCCTGGACGCCCTGTTGCACCCAGATTTCAGTGACGAGGAGATTCGCCGGGAGGTTTGCCACATCGGCCCCAAAGCCGGTCCCCAGGGCCTTGAACTGGAAGAGAAGGGCACGGTGTACACGGAGATGCTCAGCAGCTGGGACCATCCGTGGAGCCGCGCCGGGCGCAAGCTGCAGGAGTGGCTGCACGGCAATGGCCATCCCTTGGCGGTGAACCAGGGCGGCATTCCGGAGGCCATCCGGCGCATGGAGCCCGCGGACATCCGCGCCTTCCACCAACGCAGCCACTTCCTGGGCAACATGGGCGCCCAGGTGGTGTTGCCCGCCGGAGACATGACGGAGAGCCTGCTGGCGCGCCTGAACCAGAGTCTGCGCCGTCTGGAGAAGGCGGTTCCGGGCCTTGCCCCTTCGCCGCGCAGCACGCTGCCGCCCTCCCGCCCCGCGCCGGAGGCCCGCTGCGAAGTCCTGGACGTGCCCGGTGCCCGGGAGGGCGAGGCCGCGCTGGTGCTGGCGGCCTGGCCGCCGGTGAAGGACCTGGATCGGCAGGAGCAGCTGGAGGCCCAGTTCTTCCTTTCCGTGGCCGCGCAGGGGGAAAGTTCCGACCTGCACGGCCAACTGCTGGATCCACAGGTGACCACGGATCCCGTGGGCGCCGCCTATGTGAGTTGCTGGCTGGCCGAGGAGCCGGGGCATCCGGTGAACCTGTCCCTGGGCAGCGTGCCGGCGGCGCGCGTGACCGAGGAGGGTCTGAAGGCCCTGCGCGACAGAATCTGTCGACGCTTCGGCGAGGTGGCCGCCTGGCCCGCCGGGCACGCCGAGCTGGAGGCGTTGAAGACGAGGGAGCTGGCGCTGATCAGCGCGGCGCGGCGCCAGGGTCGCACCATGCTGGACCATCCGCCCGGTTTCGGCGAGCGCGGCACGGGATCCTACTGGGCCGACCACTTGCGCACCTTGCGCGAGAGTGGCGGCTTCCGTCTGCGGCTGGATCAAGAGCCGCTGCTGGCCCGCCTGGAGGCGCGCCTGAAGACGCCGGGCAATCCCTACAGCGCCTTGCTGTCCCGCCTGGGACTGGCCAACCAGCTGCCCCATGTGGTGGGCACGCGCAGCCAGCCCGCCTTGTTGGAGGAAAAGGAGAGCCAGCGGGTGGCGCGGCTGGAGGCCTTCGCCGATTCCCTGGAAAGCGCCTATGGCACCCAGGACCGTCAACAGGCCTTGCGGCGCTTCGCCGCCGACTATGAGGCCACGAGTGCCCAACTGGAGGCCCAGCGCGTGGGGCTAACCGTGCCGGAACTGCCGCGGGAGCTGCCGTTTGACCTGGATCCTGAGCTGCCAGTGGAGATGGCGGTGCTGGACTCGGGCACGCCGCTCTGCCATGGCCGCTTCGACGCCATGCAGGGCGCCCAATGGAACATGGCGGTGGATGTGGGCGAGGGGCCCTCTTCGCCCTGGATGCCGCTCTTGCCCGCCTTCCTTACTGAAACAGGCCTGCAAGGCGATGACACCCTGGATTTCCGCCAGGTGGAGGACGCCCTGCGCCGGGAGGTGGGCTGGGCTTCCTGCTGGCTGGACACGGATTTGGAGGCGGGGCGGGCCGAACTGGTGCTGGGCGCCAGCGGAGCCAGCGCCGCGGAATGCGCTCGTGGACTGCACTGGCTGCGGCGCTTCTGCCTGGATGCCAACTGGAGCGCGGCCAACCGTCCCCGCCTGCGGGAAATCGCCCGCCGGGAGCTGGCCCAGGCCCGGGAACGGCGCCAGGGCTCCGAGGAAAGTTGGGTGGAGGTCCCTGCGGCGGCCTGGCCCCAGCGCCAGCAACCCGGTCTGTTGCGAGCAGGCTGTTTCCTGACCCAGGAGCACGAGCTCTTCCGCTGTGCCTGGGCCCTTGAGCCGCGTCCTGAGGGCTTCAACGCCCTGCTGGCGCAGTTGGAAACGCGGGGCAGGAAGCCGGACTCCACCCGGGCGTGGCTGCGCACACTGTTGGACACGCCAGTCCCCCGGCGGTCCGCCAGCTGGAGCAAGGCCTTTCACCGGACGGCCGCCCTGTCCGCGCCGCAAGTCTCCGCGCTGGGCCTTGCCCTGGAAGATCTGGACGCCTTTGCCGCTGAATTGCCGGAGGTGGAGTTTCCCATGCTGTGGGACCGATTGGTGATGGAGATCCTGAGCGCGCCACTGCTGCTTGACGAATTGGAAAAGCTGCGTCCAGCGCTGCTTCAGGGATCACGCCGGGCCTGGTTCACGGGCAGTCTGGCTGCGCGCCACGCGGTGATGGAGGAAGCCCAGCGCCTGGATGCCGCCTTTGCCCGGAAATCGGTGCTACGATCGGCGCCCATCACCCTGTGGCAGGTGCCTCTATCCCCCAACGCCCTGTGCGGCCTGGTGGACCCCGGCGGCAGCAGCGGCGTGATTCTCTCCACGGCCCCCTTGGCCTGGCAGCAGGCCTTCACCCGTCCCGACCTGGAGGATTACCTGGCGGGCAACCTGCTGGGGGGCGGCAGCGACCAGGGCCTCTTCATGCAGACCTGGGCGGCGGGGCTGGCCTATTCCAATGGCATCCGCCCACGGGAACGCACGGGCCAGCTGCGCTACTACGCCGAACGCTGCCCCGACGCGGCCCAGACCTTGACTTTTGTGGAAGACAAGGTGCGGCAGGCGCCTGCGGTGGATGTCGCACGCAGCCAGACCGCCTTCATCACCGCCATGGGTGGATCCCGTGGAGCCCTGGACCACCCGGAGCGCACGGCGCACAGGGCGCGGGAGCTTCAGCAGGTCCTGGTGGACACGCCCACGGGCCGCCGCACCCAACGCTGGCAACAGGGACCCACCGGTCTGGATGAGCTGCGCACCTTCCGTGGCGCGCTTGTGGACCTGATGAAAGACGAAGAGCTTCCCGCACGCCTGGAGGAGCGCAAGCTTCCCGTGCATGCCCTGGTCTTTCCCGGTCTGGGCGCGCCGGATTGGCGACCCGTCCTGGGCGGCCAGTTCTTCGTCATCGGGCCGGAGCGGCAGTTCGACCTGGTGGACGCTTATCTGGCCACGCGCAGCCAGGGTCTGAAGGTGCAACGCCTGCGCCCCTGCCACTGGTGGTATCTGGAGGCCCGCCCATGAGCGCGCACCTTTTGCATGTGGCCACCGGCAACGCCCACAAGCTGGACGAGTTGCGCCATGCCCTGGAAGAGGCCTTCGGCGCGGTTGAGCTGCGCGGTCTGCGGGACTTTCCCAATCTGGAGGAACCGGTGGAGGACGGCGCCACGCTGGAGGAAAACGCCCTCATCAAGGCCAGGGCATTGCATGTCCATGCGGGCGGCCTGTGCGTGGCGGACGACACTGGATTGATGGTGGATGCCCTGGATGGTGCGCCGGGAGTCTACAGCGCGCGCTGGGCGGGGGAAGGCTGCAGCTACGCGGACAATGTGGCCAAGCTCTGCCGGGAAATGGCGCATGTGCCCACGGAGCGCAGGCAGGCCCGTTTCGAGACCGTGCTGGCGGTGATCGAACCCAATGGCCGCGAAACCTTGCTGCGCGGAGCCTGCCACGGCTGGATCCTGGATTGCCCGCAAGGAGAGTCCGGCTTCGGCTACGACCCTGTCTTCCTGGTGCCGGAGCTGAACCGCAGCTTCGCGGAACTGAGCCTGGCGGAAAAGAATGCCATCAGCCACCGCGGACGGGCGGTGCGTGAGCTGATCAACTGGCTAAGGAGCGCGTGCCGCTGGTAAATCCCCGCCGCCAATGGGCAATGGCCCTTCACCCGCCCACTTCCTCCTGCCGGGAAGCCCTTCCCCAATTGCCACATTCGCAGCATGACTTCATTAATGCTTGATCTTCCCGCCGTGCATGACCACCTGCGGCGCTTCCTGCGTGAGGCCGTCCATGGCGCGGGCTTCCAGCGGGCCGTGCTGGGGCTGAGCGGCGGCATCGACAGCGCCCTGGTGGCCGCTTTGGCGGCGGAAGCTCTGGGCCCCGATCAGGTGCTGGGATTGCTCCTGCCCTGGCAAGGCTCCAGCCCTGCCAGTCTGGAGCATGGCCGTCTGGTGGCCGGAACGCTGGGCATTCCCACGCGGGAGATCGATATCAGCCCCATGACCCTGGCCTTCCAGCAGGCCCTGGAGCAAGCGGCTCCCGGCGCGGCCCCGCCCGATGCCCGGCGCCTGGGCAATGTGATGGCGCGCTGCCGCATGGTGTGCATCTTCGATGCCGCCATGGCCTGGCAGGCCCTGCCCCTGGGCACATCCAACAAAAGCGAGCTGCTGCTGGGTTATGGCACCTGGCATGGCGATCTGGCCAGCGCGGTGAATCCCATTGGCGACTTGTACAAGCAGCAGGTCTTCGCACTGTCACGCCACCTGGGACTGCCTGAGGAGGTGCTGACCAAGGCGCCCAGCGCGGACCTGGAGGAAGGCCAGACGGACGAGGCCGACCTGGGCTGGAGCTACGAGCTGCTGGACCGTATCCTGGTGCGGGCCGTGGACCAGCGCCGCAGCCGTGAGAGCCTGGTGGAAGAGGGGTTCGACCGTCGTGATGTGGACGGCATCCTGGATCGGGTGGCGCGCAACCACTTCAAGCGCATGCCTCCCGTCATTGCCAAGGTGGGGCCGCGCGCCATGGGGGCCGATTGGCTCTACCAGCGGGATTGCCAACTGTGAGCGCCCCACGCGGACGCCTGGTGCTGGTGCCCACGCCCATCGGCAACCTGGGGGACATGACCCCCCGTGCCGTGGAGGTGCTGAAGGAGGCGGACCACATTGCTGCGGAGGACACGCGCACCTCCCGCCGTCTGCTTGACCACTTCGGCATCCTGACGCCGGTGAGCAGCTACCATGATTTTTCCACGGAGCGGGAACGCCAGCGGCTGGTGGGTCGTTTGCGCGCGGGCGAAACGCTGGCGCTCATCAGCGACGCGGGCATGCCGGGCATTTCCGATCCGGCCTACCGTCTGGTGAACGCCGCGCTGGATGAAGGCTGTTCCGTGAGCGCCCTGCCAGGTCCCAGCAGCATTCTGCCGGCCCTGGCAGCCAGCGGCCTGCCCACGGACCGCTTCCGCTTCATTGGCTTTCTGCCCCGAAAGAAGGGCAGGCAGACGGCATTCGAGGAATTGGAGGCATCGGAGGAGACCATTGTGATGATGGAAGCTCCCCACCGTCTGCCGGCCACTTTGGAAGCCCTGGCTGAGCGCATGCCCCAGCGCCGCCTCTGCGTTGCCAGGGAGATCAGCAAGCTGCACGAGGAATTCGCCCGGGGCAGCACGGTGGAGATGCGCGAACACTTCGCCAGCCAGGGCGTGCGTGGCGAGTTCGTGCTGGTGCTGGAAGGCAAAAGGGCCGAAGGACGGCGCCTGCGCAACATGGACGAGGAACACGAGGACGAGGCCTGATGTACCCCACCCTGTTTCAGATTGGCCATTTCCGCCTGTCCACATACGGACTGATGATGATGACGGCCTTCATCGCGGGCATCTGGCTGGCCGTGCGGCGCGGACGCGCCAGAGGCGTGCCGGCGGAGTTCATCCAGGACATCTCCACGGTCATCCTGCTCAGCTCGCTGCTGGGTGCGCGGGGCCTCTACATTCTGACCCATCTGGACGAGTTCCGCGGAGACTGGTGGAGCACGGTGAATCCCATGCAGGCCGACGGCACCATCGGCATCGCCGGGCTGGTGCTGTTGGGCGGCGTGCTGGCGGCCATTCCCGCCGCCATCTGGTACACGCGCAAACGCGGACAGAATGTCCTGGAGGTCATCGACCTGCTCTCCCCCAGCCTGGCGCTGGGCATGGCGCTGGGCCGCGTGGGATGCCTGCTCAACGGCTGCTGCTACGGCAAATCCTGCGAACTGCCCTGGGCCATCACCTACCCCGAGAGCAGCCATCTCCACATGCTGGGAGCCATCCATCCCACCCAGGCCTACCTCATGCTGGGCGACCTGGGACTAATGGCCCTTCTCCTGTGGCTGGCGCGGCGTCGGCGCTTCCCCGGCCAGATCTTCGCCTCTTTCCTCATGGCCTATGCCCCCCTGCGTTTCACCGTGGAATTCCTGCGGGACTATGAAGCCAGCATGATCCTGGGCCAGGTGGGAACCTGGTCCGTCACCACCAGCCAAATGATCTCCCTGGGCATGTTCCTGGTGGGCGCCGTGCTCCACCGCATGTGGAGTGGTGGCGCGCCCACGGTGGAGGCCAAGGCATGAATGGCCTGCTGCTTAGTTTCGAAGGGCTGGACGGTTGCGGAAAATCCACACAGCTGGAGCGTGCCAAGTCATGGCTGGAAGCCCGTGGCATGGCGGTTTCCACCTATCGCGAACCTGGCGGCTCGGCCATTGGCGAAGCCATCCGCGCGCTGCTGCTGAACCCGGCCCACACCGCCATGGCGGGGGAGACGGAACTGCTGCTTTACACCGCCGCCCGCGTGCAGTTGTTGAAGGAGCGCGTGCTGCCGGACCTGGAAAGTGGCCGCGTGGTGCTGTTGGACCGTTTCGCGGACAGCACCACCGCCTACCAGGGATATGGCCGTCGTTTGAATCTGGACCTGGTGGAGTCCTTGAATGCCCAGGTGCGGGCCCTGGCCTGGCCACTGGTCACCCTGTGGCTGGATCTGCCGGTGGAGACGGCATTGTCCCGTTGCGCCGGTGAGGACCGGCTGGAGCGCAGCGGGCAGGACTTCTTCCAGCGTGTGGCGGCCGGCTATGCCACCCTTGCCGCCAGGGAGCCCGGCCGCGTGAGGCCCGTGGACGCCACGGGCGGAGCGGACGATGTCTTCCTGCGAATTGAAGTGGAACTCAACCGCCTTGTTGAAGGCAGAAAGGATGGCGCATGAGCGCTTTCCGCACCACGGCGCGCCTAGGCCGCGCGCTGACGCTTGGCCTGTTGGCCCTGTGCTTTTCCTGCGGCATCGCCCGCGCCGACGCGGAAGCCCCGCTGGATCGTGAAGCCTACATGCGCGAAGTGCACGACAACCTCATCCGCTTTGGCGAAGTCTATCGCAGCCTGGCCTTCCGCTATGTGGACCAGATTGATCCGGAGGCCGCCATGACCGCGGCCATCCACGGCCTGATGGACGAGCTGGATCCCTACACGGACTACTACCTGGAGGACGAGGCCCAGGAGCTGGACGACATGTCCCGCGGCCAGTACGGCGGCATCGGCACCGAAGTGGGCCTGCGCGGATCAGACAAGCGCATCACCATCATCAGTCCCTTCGAGGGCTCGCCCTCCTGGAAGGCCGGTCTTCTGCCCGGCGATGAAATTGTCACGGTGAACGGCACGGCCATGGCCGGCAAGGCGCTGAACGACGCCGTGAAACTCATCAAAGGGCCGGTGGGCTCGGAAGTGATCCTGGGCATCCGCCGGAGCGGCGCCAAAGAGGTGAAGGACTACCGCATCACGCGGCAGCTGATCAACATCCAGGATGTGAAGCTGGCGCAGCTGGTGGATCCCGCCACGGGCACGGGCTATGTGCGACTGGTGCGCTTCACCGGACTGGCGGGTGAGAATCTGGCCGCGGCCATTGACAGCCTGAAGCGTCAGGGCCTGAAGCGACTGGTGCTGGACCTGCGTGGCAACCCGGGCGGACTCCTGCGCGAGGCGGCGGCGGTGAGCGAGCTCTTCCTGGCCAAGGGGCAGCCCATTGTGGACACGCGGGGCCGCAACGATGAGATGATCAAGGCCATCGTCAGCGAGCGCGAGCCGGTCTTCACCGGCGATCTGGTGGTGCTCATTGATCCAGGCAGCGCCAGCGCCAGCGAGATCGTGGCCGGCTGCCTGCAGGATCTGGATCGTGCCGTGCTGGTGGGGGAATCCTCATTCGGGAAGGGTCTGGTGCAAAGCGTGGTGGATCTGGACAAGGAGGCCAAGGTGAAGCTCACCACGGCCCGTTACTACCTGCCCAGCGGCCGACTCATTCAGCGCGTGGATTACTTCCAGGACAACGAGGTGTTGAACCATGTGGCCGACAGCACCCTGGCCGACACCCTGTTCCACACCGCCAAGGGCCGGGAAGTCATCAGCGGACGGGGCGTCACGCCGGATGTGGAGGTGAAGGCCCCGCGTCAACCCTGGCTGGTGCTGGAGCTGTGGCGGGGCGCGCACTTCGCCAATTATGTGGCGGATCGCGCAGCGGCGGGCAAATTGCTGGACGGCCCCGCTGGCGATGCCATGCTGAAGGACTTCCGCGCCTATTTGGACGAGAAGGAGTTCAAGTACCAGCCGCGCGGCGGCAACCAGGCCGATGAATTGAAGAAGATCCTGGAGGAGGAGAAGGTGGGCGACGAGGGCGCCAAGGCCCTGGAGGCGCTGCTTAAAAGCCTGGGTGGCGAACTGGATCCCCAGTTCCTGTCCCATCGTGAGGACATTGCGCGCATGCTGGATCTGGAGCTGGTGAACCACCGTCAGGGCCCGGAAGCCCGCGCCCGGGAGGCCCTGCGCCAGGACCCCGCTTATCAAAAGGCGTTGGAGCTGCTGGTCAAGGGCCACAGAGAGCTGGAGCGCGTACTGGGTTCCGTGGACTAATGAGACCCGCCCTCTTCCTGGACTTTGACGGCACGGTGACCGAGGAGGACACGCTGGTCCTGCTGCTGGACCGCTTTGGCCGCCGCCTTCCCGATGGACGGGACTGGCGCGCCATTGAATTCGATGAAAGCCTTCCGGAGCGGGTGAAACTCCAGGCGGAGATGGATCTGCTGGAAGTGAATGTGGACGCAGCGCTGGCGTGGCTGGACGGCGCCAGCCGCCTGCGCGAGGGTTTTGCCGAATTCCTGGACCACGCCACCCGGGCGGGCTGGGAGCCGGTAATCCTGAGCGGTGGACTGGAGCCCATCATCCGGCGGGCCCTGGGGCCGCTGGCCCATGGGCTGCACGCCATCCACGCCAACGGCCTGGACCAGGTGAATGGGCGCTGGGTGGTGCGGCCCGCCACCACGCCACGCATCCGCGAACAGTGCAACAACTGCAAGACCTGGCATGTGCGTCAGGCGCAGGCGGTGGGGCGTCCCGTGGTGTATGTGGGGGACGGCGCCACGGATTTCTGCCCCGCACGGGAGGCGGATCTGGTCTACGCACGCTCGTCGCTGGCTGAACAGATGTCCAGCGAGGGGCGCATGCACCTGCCCTTCACTACTTTCCACCATGTGACACAAAGCCTGCGGGAACGGTTCCCGCAGCATGCGGAAGCGCCTTCAAGATGAGGGTCCTCCGCGCCACCAAGTGAGGACCGCATGCGCTTCAACACCCGCGCCATCCACGCCGGCGATCAGGTGGACGCCCTGACCGGCGCCATCTGCCAGCCCATCATCCAAAGCTCCACTTTTGTCCAGGAAGACATTGGCGTCACCCGCGGCTACGATTACAGCCGCGCCGGCAATCCCACACGCACGGCTCTGGAAGCCAATCTGGCCTCGCTGGAAGGTGCGCGCTTCGGCCACGCCTTCTCCAGCGGACTGGCCGCCCTGCAGGGGCTGATGCATCTGCTCAAGCAAGGCGACCATCTGGTGTGCTCGGCGGGAGTCTACGGCGGCACCTGGCGATTCCTCACCAAGGTGATGGCGCCCTGGGGCCTGAAGACGGACTTCGTGGACACGGCGGATGTGGAAGCCGTGCGCGCCGCCTTCACCCCTGCCACGCGCATGCTGCTGGTGGAGACTCCCACCAATCCCATGATGCGCCTGAGCGATATCCGCGCCCTGGCGGACCTGTGTCAGGCCCATGGCGTGCTGCTGGTGGTGGACAACACCTTCCTGTCACCCTATTTCCAGAACCCGCTGGATCTGGGCGCGGATGTGGTGCTGCACTCCTGCACCAAGTACCTGGGCGGCCACAGCGACTTGATCATGGGCGCGCTCATGCACAGCCGCGAGGACCTGCACGAGGCCCTGGCCTTTGTGCAGAAGAGTGCCGGCGCGGTGCCCGGGCCTTTCGAGTGCTTCCTCCTGCTGCGTTCCACCAAGACGCTGGGCGTGCGCATGGAGCGCCACTTCGAGAATGCCCTGCGCGTGGCCCACTTCCTGGACGAAAGCGAGGCGGTGACGCGCGTGTACTATCCGGGCCTGGAAAGCCACCCGCAGTACGAGTTGGCCCATCGCCAGATGCGCGGCTTCGGCGGCATGCTCTCCTTCGAGCTGAAGGATTATCAGGCCGCCCGCACCGTGGCCACCCACCTGCAGGTGTTCAGTCTGGCGGAAAGCCTGGGCGGGGTGGAAAGCCTTATCAACCATCCGGCGGGCATGACCCACGCCAGCGTGCCCAAGGCGGAGCGTGAGGCCTACGGCCTGACCGACGCCCTGCTGCGCTTGAGCGTGGGCATCGAGGATGTGGAGGATCTGGTGGAGGATCTGGCGCTGGCCCTGGCCAAGATCTGAGCCGCCACGCGGGGCAGACGCCCTTCCAGTCCAATGGAGTGAAGGCATGAGCGAGACGAACTGGACCACTTCCATCACCAAAACCGCCGCCGGCGAGTTGCGCGTGCGCGGATACGCCATCACGGATATGATCGCGCGGCTGAGTTTCGCCCAAACGGTCTTCCTCATCCTGAAGGGCCAGCTGCCCACGGAGGCCGAGGCGCGCATGATGGAGGGCCTGCTGGTCTCCTCCATCGACCACGGCATCACGCCGCCCTCCAATCTGGCGGCACGCACGGTGCTCAGCGGCGGCAACAGCTTGAACGCCGCGGTGGCGGCGGGCATCCTCACCATTGGCGACAGCCACGGCGGGGCCATTGAGCAATGTGCGCGCATCCTGCAGGAGGCCGTGGTGGCAGGGGAGGACGCGGCCACCCTGGTGCGGCGCCTGAAAGCCGCCGGC
The DNA here is from genome assembly GCA_903910645.1 of uncultured bacterium. GTDB lineage: Bacteria > CAIWAD01 > CAIWAD01 > CAIWAD01 > CAIWAD01 > CAIWAD01. Next base: position 14,712 of record CAIWAD010000182.1, read on the forward strand.
AAGCGCATGCCGGGCTACGGGCATCGCATCCACGCCCGTGATCCGCGCAGCAACGCGTTGCTGGAACTGGCCGACCAGTGCGGCTTCACAGGTCCCCACATCCGCCTGGCGGCGGCATTGATGGAGGAACTGGAGCGCGGCACGGACAAGAAGCTGCCATTGAATGTGGACGGCGCCATTGCCGCTGTCATTTCGGAGATGGGCTTCGACTGGCGCTTGGGCAAGGGCTTCTTCATCATTGCCCGCACACCCGGTCTGGTGGCCCATGTCTTCGAGGAATGGACCACGCAGAAGCCCATGCGCAAGCTGGGTCCGCTGGGTGGGGAATACGCCGGTCCGGCCGACCGCGAGATTCCTTGATGAAGACCCATGCGGCGGGCGTGGCATGTTGCTGAGGGCTCTCTTCCGGGGCGGTTTCATGGGAGGCCTGGTGGCCTTCCTGTGGACGGCCTTCTCCTGGTCCTCCCTGGGTTGGCACCAGGCCACGCTTCAGCCCCTGGTCGATGAGGGCGCCGCCCGGGAATTCCTGCGCACCCAGGCTCCGCGCAGCGGCGTCTACATCCTGCCCAATCCCCACCACCACCAGGCCGGGCTGGGAGCAGACTCCCTGACCGCCCGCCTGGACCGCCAGGTGAAAGCGGCGGCGGAAGGGCCGGTGGCCTTTCTGGCGGTGCGCGCCCAGGGCCAGAACCTTCAACATCCCGCCTTCTTCCTAAACACGCTGCTCATCCATTTGCTGGGGGCCACACTGCTTACCCTGCTGGGATGGCAGTTCCGCGCCAAATCCTTCCTGGGGCGCTGGGGACTGGTGCTGTTGGCGGTGGCGGCGGGTGGGCTGGTGAATCAGCTGCCCTACTGGAACTGGTGGCACACGGGGCCGACCTGGACCTTCACCACCCTGGCGGACCTGCTGGCCTGCTGGGGCGTGGCCGGGGTGGTGATTGCCTGGGCCACCGGCGACAATCCCCGCCTGCGCGGCGCGCCGGGCTCCTCGGTCTGAGCGTTTCCTTCACTGAATTCCAAAAAAAAAGGCGCCCACCGGCGCCCTTGGCATTCCATTGACTGCAGCTCAGCGGCTGGACAACTGCCAGCGCAGGCCAAGGCCCCAACGCAGGACCGCGTAGTCCTTCACCCGACCAACACCGCCCCAGGCCGCCGTGCTCTTGCGCCACTCCCGCTCCACCAGCGGCGAAAGGGAGAGGCCGGCGCCCAGCTCCACTTTCCCGCGCAGAGTGAAAGTCCAGCGCCGGTCGTGGCGTCCGGCGTGGTAGGGATCCAGCAGCTCGCCCAATTCGCTTTGGTAATGACGATCCCGCAGCAGCAACGCGGCATTGGCGGACAGTCCCTTCAACGCCGCCGCGCCCGACCAGCCCATGTCCACGCTGACCTGGTCCTCCTGGTGGGTGGCGTCGCCGCTCTCGCTGTCCGCACCCAGATTCACCTGGCCTTCCTGGGCACCCGCAAAACCCACATTGTCCGCGGAAACAAAGGTGTAGCCCAGGCCGGCGTCCAGCCCCAGTGGCATGCGCCACCCCAGCTCGGCGCCCAATTGGGTGCTTTCCATGTCGTACTCGGTGAACCAGGCGTTGTAGTATTCCGTGGAAGTCCCGGCGCTAAGCGAAAGCCCCGGCTGCCGGAACCACGCGCACCGATCCTTCCCACGCGCCTTCAAGGTCAGGGTGCCGCCATCGCTGTCGAAGGAGGCGCCATGCTCCTGCCCCGTGTCCCGGTCATTGAACTGGCGCAGGTCGAAGTTCTCCAGATGGCGCCAGGCCACATCCACGCCCCAACCGGTCCGTGGCTGCCAGCCAAGCTGCAGGCGTTGGCTGTGGTTGCCCATGGCGGAGCTTTCCTCCACCTGGGTCCACTTGCCTTCCCAGGACAGGCGCAGGCGGCCCTGACCGGGCTTGCCTCCCGCCAGGCTCTGCAAGCTGCCCACGACCCCCTTGCGCTGGGTCAGGCGCAGATCCATGCTGGCCGTGGCGCGATGCTCCAGCTTCAGCGCCTCCACTCCCTGGACATCCGTCTGGAAGGCGGGATCGTCCTCCAGACGCTGGACATCGGAATCGGAGAGGCGCAGCACATTGCCATCGCCCAGCAGGCGTTCCTCCAGGCTGATGCTCCATTCCGGCGTGGCGGCGGAAAGCCGCGCCACCGAAAGCACGCCCAGACCAAGCAGCAGGGTGGGGAATCCAGGACGCATGCGCGGACTACTTCCCGTCGTTGCGCAGGCTGGCCCGGGGCACCAGCAGACGCAGATTCAACTCGCGACCGCTGTCGTCGAACTTCACCGTGTAGCTGTGGCGGCCTTCTGGCACCTCGATGAACAGGGTCTCGCCGTGGGCCGGCGTGGTGTCCTGCTTGTCCGCGTACACGGCACCCCTGCTGTGGCGGCCGCGCAGCACCCAGGTGTTCTTCAGCTGGCCATCCTCCAGCACTTTCAGCTGGTACTTCTGCGTGCCGACCATGGAGCTGTTCCAGTCCAGGCGCGTGAGCACCTTCACGACGGTGGGGCCAACCGCCTCCACCTGAAGCTCCTGGCCGGAGCCCAGCACCTGATACGTGGCACGGGACTGTTTCACCTCCACGATGCGCGTGCGGCCTTCCTGGCGCGGCAGCAAGTCCACCGTGCCGCCCTTGGGCATGGGGTGGATGCTCTTCACTTTCAGGCGCAGCAGGGCGCTCTCGGCGGCGCTCTGATCGGCCTTCACACGCAGGATGTGCGTGCCGAAAGGAATGCGGATCTCGTCCGTGGAAGCGGCGGACAACCGCGTCCACTTGTTGGGCGTGGCAAAGGAGGGATCGTCCTTGGCAGGACGCAGGCGTCCACCTCGGGATTTCACCAGTGGATGGGTGAAGCGCCCGCCGGGCTGCCCGTCCACCGTCCAGTCCAGCACCAGATCCTTGCCCTTCAGCTTGCTCTTCCACGGAGCACGGCTGACCAGACGCACCAGGGCCGGACCATTCACGCTGGCGCTGAAGGTGCCGTCCTTGGCCAGCAACCAGTAGGCGCGGCTTTTGCCGTCCACCTCCGCGATGACGCGCTTGGCGCCCTTGATGCTCCTCGCCGTGGTCCACGCCGCACCGGCGGCGCCCGCCAGCAGCATCAAGGCCAGGGTCCACACCAGGGCCCGCTTATGTTTCAATGCCCACTTGCCCATCGTTCCTCCATGCGCCATGCCAGCCGGCACGGCATTCCTACATGTGCTCGTCCGGTCCGGCGCTGTTTTCACCCAGGCGCTGCATGCGCAGATCGTAGCGGATAACAATCAACACCAGCACGGCCATGATGGCCACCGCCAGTCCCACAACGCGCAGGTCGTAGCGTTCCTTGGCGAACATGCTGCCCTCGCCGGGCTTGGCCACATGGTCCGGCCGCCAGGGGATGCCGTAACGCTCCAGCATGGCGGCGAAGGCACGCGGCACATACTTGAAGTTGATGATGGAAACACCGTGCTCGGAGAAATAGTGCACCACGCCCTTGGCCGGATAATTGTCCTCCGGCAGATGCCGCGTGTAGCCCAGGGGGATCACATTGGCGTTCTCCGGGTGACCCAGGCTAACCACGCCGCCCCCGATGTTGATGTAGGCGCTGTAGCCCTTCAGGTCCTTGCTCACCGCGTCCTGATAGGTCTGCATGCGGGCATCCACGGCTGCGCTGATGTCCTCGTCCTCGGAAGATTCCAGCGAAAGGCTGTCTCCGTTCAGGCTGTGCACGCCGTTGCGGCGCATGGCCTCCAGCGCAAGGCGGCGGCCCTCCGGCGACAGGCTGCGGCCTCGGTCGTCGGCGCCACCAATGGAGGCCGCCACGCTGCGGAAGGGGATTTGCCCCTGGTCCGCCAGCACCTTCTCCATGTCCAGCCAATTGAAGTCCGGATCGGTGGCGCCGTACCAGGAGCTGCTCACGCTGGTGATCACCACCGGCTGCAGTTCCAGCACCTTGCAGGCAGCGTAGGCGGCAAGGTTCAGGCCCGGAAAGGAGCCCGTTACCGCCAGTGCGACCTTGTCCCCTTTCTCCAGCCCCGCCTCTTTGAAGATCTGCACCATCATGGCGGCGGTGTTGGGATTGGTGGTGGCAAGCTTGGCCTGGTGGTTGCCTTCCGTGCTGGTGATGAGCGTGTGTTTCTGCCCGATGAGCAGGGTGCGCGCCGGGTCGTTCACCTCATCCACGAAAGCCGCTTCGGGGGCCTTGGCCTCCTTCAGCATGCCAATCCAGTTCTCCATCAGGCGGGCCGCAGCCAGCTTCTCGTCGTAGTGGGGCTGCTTCTGGGGCACGCGGCTGAACTCGGCCCAGTTGTAAAGACCGTAGGAGATCAGGGAGAGGACCACCAGGGTCCACACACTCTTCAGGCTTGGCTTAAACATGGAAGATCTCCCCGCCCGTGACGAGCATGAGCAGCAGGCGCACACAGGAGGCCACCAGCAGGAGGCAGAGCAGGGTTTTCACCACGCCCTGCTTGTCCATCCAGTTGGAGATGAGGCCCGGAATGATGAAGCCCACCGCCTGCATCTGCAGATCCACGCCGAACATGTCGTAGAACGTGCTCTGGCGCGAGGACCAGCCCAGCACAAAACCGATGAGGATGGACAGTACAAGGCGCCGCCGCCCGTAGATGAACATGAACTTGGACAGGCCCTTGATGATGCCGAAGGTGGTGAAGCTCACCAGGAAGGTGCCCAGCAGGCGCAACGGCTCGTGCATTTGCAGGGCCACATAGCCCGGCACCACGATGCCGCCGGCGCTGACGCCGATGACCTCCTGGAAGATCATGCTGAGGATCACGCCAAGGCCGACGCTGATTTCAATCATGGGCACTCCTGTCGCGGAAATAGTGGGCCACCTCGTGGCCGCCGCCGTGCACATTGCCAATGCCCACCACCGTCATGATGGGATAGGACAAGGCCGCCACGGTGTTATAGGTGAGTTCGGGGGGAACCATGCCCAGGTTGATCACCTTTTCCTGGGGAAGGCCCATGCGGTAGCACACGCCAAGCAGTCTGTCCGTTACTTCTCCAATGAGCACCAGACGCTCCCAGGTGGTGTCCTGGTGCACCATCTCCACCAGCTGCTCGCTGCGCTCGAAACGGTCCTTGCGCGTGTTCAGGATGAAAATGGAGGCGCCGGCGTCGTCCGCCATGTCCGTCACGCGCTGCCAGATGGCCAGCGTGCTCTCCGGATCGTTGGCCGCCAGGGCGTTCACGAAGGTCATGTGCTTGCCCTCGTGGTCCACCTTGTAGAGCTTCAGCGCGCCACAGTCCGGCGCGGCGCGGTACATGCCCTCCAGGGCCACTTCTCGGCCGACGCCCACTTCCCTGGCCACTGCCAGCGCCAGGGCCACATTCTCCTTGTGCTCGATGTGGTGGAAGTGGCGCATGTCCTCGTCGGTCACCTGCTCGTCGGTCACCTCATTCAGCGTGGTGGAGCGCCGGGCGGCCACCTGTTTCATCAGGCCCACGAGCTTGTGTTCGCAGGTGTAGGCCACTTGGCCGAAAGGCAGGGTGTTGCACAGGCTGCGCGCCACATTCTCCACCGTGGGGCCCATTTCGCGCAAATGATCCGGCCGGGCGTTGGTGATGACGCCAATGGTGCTGTGGACCATTTTCTGCTCGGCGATCCACTGGTACTCCGGCTGCACGGCCATGCATTCAATGACCAGGGCACGGGGCTTGCGGGCCGCGGCATAAGCCACCACGCGGATTTGCTCGATGATGTTGGCGCCCCGGGGACGGATGATGGGAATCTCAGAGCCGTCTTCGAGGATGACCTGGGGGGCGCTGCCCGTGGTTTTGGCAATGGTGGGCACGCCACCGGCACGCAGCGCGCCGGCGATGAGGCGCGTAACGCTGGATTTGCCCCGTGTGCCATTCACATGGATACGGATGGGAATGCTCAGGATGCGCCGCTGGTGGCGCCGGTATTCCAGCATGCCCAGAGCGATGGTCATGGCCACCAGCAAAGCTATGATGATCATACTCGTCCCGGCCTTGTTCCGTGAAAGCGCGTGTCCTGGTTGTGAAAAGGGGTGGACGCCGGTTGGGAGACGTCCATGCCGATGGTAACTCCGGCATCGCCAAGCAGCTACGCCAATGCACAAATCACGCCAAAAGGCATCATTCGCGCGTGACTGGAATGTGACAAAGGAAGGGGGAAGTGGTTCATGTGACCAGAGAGGATTCGCCCTTGTCCGTTAAGCCTTTAACCCATTGCCTTGCGTTTTTTCGCCAATCCGTGCGTCCTGCCGAGCTTGCCACGCCCGTTCTCCACCCTGAGTCGGATGTCTGGAAAACTTGCCGAAGCGTCAATGGCATCGCGCGCGCGTGTGAAGGGCGTCACAAGACTTCCCGGCTTTGTTCCAGGGACCCTGCCTGATGACTGAATGCCACGCTGGCCCTATCTTTGCATTGGGATCTTGGCTTGGGAACAGGAGCCGTGAAATGGTGGGCAGCGTGCGCGGCAGTGCGTGGGGAGGATTGGGCGGCGCCCTGGCGCTCCTTGCCCTGTTCCTGCTTTGCTTCGCCCACACGGGACAGGCCCAGCTCCAGGCGGCGGATGACGCCCGGCCAACGCATGTCCAGGGGCTTCCACAAGGGGATTCCAACCGCGAAGACGCCCTGTTGTGCTACCACAGCGGCGCCGCCTACTTCATCAAGCTTCCGCATCCGGTCTACGGCATGCAGGATCACATCTACCAGCGCGTCACCACCGGCGCGCCCGGCCACATGACGGGCTTCGAACTGCGCCTTTACAATGACTATCCCGGTCACACCCGCCACGCCGGCGCGCTCCAGCTAAGTGTGCATCGCCGGGTAAGCGGCTTGCCCGGTGCCCCGGAGCAGCTGGTGGAGCTGGACGCTGATACCCTGGGCAATGAGATCATCGCCGTGCCCCTGCCCATTCCCTTTCACTTCATGGAAGGCGAGGAGTTCTACCTGGGCCTTGGATTCCAGCCCGCCGCGGCCATGGACACCGTGGCCTATGTGACGGGGGCGCTGGGCAGCTATTCGGGCCACAGCTTCTATCTGGCGGATGGCCAGGTTACCTGGTGGGGCGATGGCCAGAGCACGCTCTTCGGGGACTTCCACTTCTGCGCCGATGTGTGGCTGGACAGCGCCCAGCCCTTTCTTCACTTCCCATGGACCTCCCTGGATTTGGGAAAGGGCTTGGAGGGCCGGGAACTGGAGCTGACCCTGCCCCTGGTGAATCAGGGAACGGCGCCCCTGGTCCTGCAATCCGTGACCATGGACGAAGCGGGCTGGAACTGCCATGTGGAGGGCCCGGACAGTCTGGCTCCAGCGGACACCCTGCTCCTGCATTTAAGTTGGCTGGCGGATTCGGCGGAGGCCATCTCAGAGGCGGAGCTGATTTTGCGCAGCAATGCCGCCAACGGCCCCGTGAGACGCCTGCCAGTGCGTGCGGCCTCAAGCGCGGCGGATGTGCTCATGGCGGATTGGGATGAATGGGAGCTGGCCACTCTTCAGGAGGGGGAAGTAGCGGAGGCGGGAGGCTGGCGCCTGTGGACGGGCTTGGGAAGACCGGGGCCTTTTATGGGCCACGATGCGGGCTGGGAGGCCCTGCATCTGGAGAACATCCTGGCCCTGTGCAATTTGACGGTTGCCCAGGGCAGTCCCCTGCGCTTGCGCTGGACCCAGTATCAGCGCATGCGCCAGGACATGGTGTGGCACGCCCTGGTGTGGCGCTGCAATGCGGAATCCCCGTGGATGGCCGTGCCCGGCGCGGATCTGCATTCCCAGGAGTTGCTGGGGCCGGAGAACCTGTGGTGGCAGTTGCCCTGGATCTCCTTCCCCGCGCCTTGTTCGGGCAACCTGGAACTGGGACTGCTTTACGGTGGCCTTGGTGCTGGCGACCAGTGGTATGTGGACGATCTTGAACTGGTGGTGGACGGCACCCCTGGCGCGCCGAAGCTGGAAATTGCCTCCCGCTGCGGCGCCATGGTGCTGTCCTGGCATGCGGTGCCTGGCGCCGACGCCTATTCCCTACGGCAGGTGGGCTCTGGTGGCGACCGTCTGCTGGCCTGGACCACTGCCACCAGCTGGACCCACTGGCGGGCCCAGCGCCTGCAGCAGGGTTGCTACCAGGTGCGCGCCTGGAAAGACGATGGCCGGGGACTTCCGGCCTTGCCGGAGCTGGAGGACGACTTTCCACAGGAGGACTCAGGCCCATGAGTGCGTACGCGGGACGGAAAGTGCTCATCACCGGGGCGGGCGGCTTCATCGGCAGTCATCTGTGGAGTCGTCTGGTGGAGGAAGGCGCTCAGGTGGGCGTTCTCCTGCGCTACTCATCCCTGCCTCCCCATCAGCGTTTTCCGCAGAAGCTGCTGGAGCGCACGCAGGTGCATCGGGGGGATATCACGGACCGGGATCTGCTGGACCGCGCCATGGATGGGGCGGAGGTGGTCTTCCATTTGGCCGCCCTGGTGGGCATTCCATATTCCTACGAGTGCCCGGCGGAGACCTTCCGTGTGAACGCGGGTGGTGCGCTTGCCCTGCTTGAAGCCGCCCGCAGCGCCTGTCCAGGCCGGGTGGTGATGACCTCCACCAGCGAGGTCTACGGCAGTGCCCAGCAGGTGCCCATGCCGGAGGACCATCCCCTGTGCGCCCAATCCCCCTACGCCGCCTCCAAGATTGCCGCCGACCAATTGGCCCTGGCCTGGCACCGCTCCTTTGGCACGCCCGTGGCCGTGCTGCGGCCTTTCAACACCTATGGCCCCGGACAGAGCGCCCGGGCCGTGATTCCCACCATTCTGGGGCAGGCTCTGGCGGGCGGCCCCCTGAAGCTGGGAGATACGGGCACCACGCGGGATTTCAACTTCGTGGATGACACGGTGGAGGCCTTTCTGGCAGCCGGCCTGCGCCAGGAAGCGCTTGGCCGCGTCACGCCCTATGGCAGTGGAGTGGAAAGTCCGTTGGAAGAGGTGGTGCGCCTGGCCGCCCGCTTGGTGGGACGCGAGCTGTCGGTGGAAGAGGACGCCCGCCGCCTGCGCCCCGCCCAGAGCGAGGTGACCCGCCTGTGCTGCGATCCCGCGCCGGCGCGCCGCATCCTTGGCGTGGAAGCCCGCGTTGGCCTGGAGGAAGGGCTGGCCCGTACTTTGGAGTGGATGCGCGCCCAGCAGGGCTCCCATGGCGCCATGGACTACAATGTCTGATGAAGCTGGTGCCCACTGGCGCCTGGTGGGCGTGGGCTGCGACACGGAAGCACGCGGCCGCCTGGCCAAGGTGCTGGAGCGCCGCCCCACATTCCTTCAACGCTGGTACACGCCCCTGGAACAAGGCGCCGTGAGCTCGGCCGACGATCCCCTGGACATGGCCCTGCGCCTCTTCTGCCTGAAAGAGGCCGCCATCAAGGCCGCATGGCCACTGGTGAAACTGGGCCCGCGGAGTGTTGAGGGCGGGCTGTCGCCAACGGGCATCCAGCTGAAGGTGCCCACGAAAATGAGCCTGAACCTGCGGCTGGAAGCGGAGTGCTTCAGCGACGCCACCCATGCCTGGGCACAGGTGTTATGCTGGAAAATGGACGAAGCCCGGGAACTTGAAAGCCGCCCTGTTACTCTCCTGCCATGAAGTGCAGGCCTTCCGCCAGCTCCGTCTCCTTCACGCTGAAACCTGGACGCCCCATGCGGCCGTAGGTGAGCAGCTTGCCCGCCTCTACACCCGGTTGATCGAAGGTGTTGATGTCCAGCAGCTCACCATTGACGAACGTCTCCAGCATGAAGAACTGGAAGAGCTGTCCCAGCCAGTAAGCGTCCAGGGAGGGGAGAATCAGCGCGCGGCTGCCGCGTCCCGCCACGCGCAGAGCCTCCGCCGTGCTCACCTGTTCCGCATTGATCAAGCTGGCCATGTCGTGGCCGGCCAGATAGGCCAGCTCTGGATCATCCATGAAGGTCTGGGGAATGGGACTGGGGGCCTGGAACTTCTCCACGCGCACGAAGCTCACCAGTTTGTCCAGCGGCCCCTCCATGAAGAGCTGCAGCAGGCTGTGCTGGTCGGCGGCTCCCAGTGCGCCCAGGGGCGTGCTGCCGGAGTGCACCACGCGGCCCTGGCGATCCATGCGCTTGCCCAGGGATTCTCCCCAAAGCTGCACATACCAGTTGGCCACATAGCGCAGGCGACGCGCGTAGGGCATGATGACATGCACGCTGCCCAGCTGCTGGAACCACAGCCAGCTGGCGGCGGAGGCCTGCAACACGCGGTTCCGCTCCAGGGGGGCGGTGGCGGCGTCCAGGGTCAGTGCCTCGGCGCCGGCCAGCAGGGCCTTCACATCCAAGCCAAGCAAGGCGGCGGGAAAGAGGCCCACATTGGTCAACAGGGAGAAGCGTCCTCCCGTGGTGGGGGGAATGTCCAGCACGGCCACGCCTTCACGGGCAGCAATGCGCTGCAGGAGTCCCTTCCCCGCGTCGGTGGTCAGCACCAGGTGCTCGCGCCAGCCCTCCCCCAGCGCAGCTTTCAGCCAGGCGGTGGCGGCCATGAAGTTGGCGGCGCTCTCCGCCGTGGTGCCGGACTTGCTCACCACATTCACCAGGGTGCGCGCGGGATCCAGGCAGGCCAGGGCTTCACGCAGGGCGTCGGGATCGCTGTTGTCCAACACATGGAAACGCGGACGGCCGCCGCGCAGCTCGGCGCGGTCGTTCCACCAGCCGTGGCACAGGGCGGCCTGCAGAGCGATGGTGCCCCAGGTGCTGCCACCAATGCCAATCAGCAGCACATCCTCGAAGCGGCCCTCCAGGCGATGGGCCAGTTCCAGTCCCTGTGTCAGTTCCGGCTGGCGGAACACATTGGCGAAGGTGCCCGCCTTGTCTTCCACCATGTGGAACAGCAGGCGCTGGATTTCCCGCAGGCGATCCTGCAAAAGCTCCAGTTCCGCCAGATCCAGACCGCGCTGTTCCGGCAGATTCCCACCCAGCATGCAGCGTGCGTCAATGCCCAGCAAGTGCGCCATGGGATTCCCCCTTGGGTATGAAAAAAAGCCACCCTGCAAACAGGGTGGCTTTCATGTCGACCGTTCCGTCCCCAACCTGTCCGCTTGACGGCAGGCAGGATGGGCGCAGGATCCGTTTTGCCGGAATCAGCCCTGCTTGGGCGTCTTCTCTTCGGCAGGCAGGATCTTGTACATGCCGGCACCGCAGCTGTTGCAGCTGCCCTTGACGGCATTGCGTCCGTTCTTCATCGACAACTGGACCACATCCTTCATGTCGCGATGGGCCCGGCAGCGCATGCAATAACCCGAGTGAGCCATGATTCCCTCCCTGTGTTGACAGCGTTCGCAAACTAGGGATTTCCCGTCTGTTAGTGCAAAGCAAAAAAGCGCCAAATCAAAGCTGGGAGAAAGTGATCCGGCACAAGGCCATTATCACTTGTGCCTCATTCCCCCCGTGCCAGAGCTAAGCGGCCCGCGCCGCCCGGCGCCGTTCAATGTCGATGAGCTTCTTCTTCATTGTAAAGACGATGAGCAAACCCAGCACCAGGAAGATGGAGCCCACATAAACCACCAGGTGGCCGGGATCGTTGTTCACGGACAGGATGGTGGTCTCCATGGGCGCTCCGCCCATCATGCCGCCCATCTGAGGCGCACGACTGAAGCTGGATTGGAAGAACTTGAAGCCGCGGTGCACCAGCGTGTTGTTCATGGAGATCTCGATCTCCTTGCCCGCCACGCCCTGCTGAGGATCATCCAGCACCACAAAGGAGGCGTAGCCCGCCGCCATGGCCGTGCCCGGATAGCGATCCTCCACGAAATCCCTCAGCGTAAGATTGAATCCCAGCGGCACACGGCGCTGCTCCAGGCCCACCAACAGTGTGCGTCCACCCAACTGCACGGGTTTGCGCTGATTCAGGCGCAGCCACTTCTGCTCCACCACGCCATTCTGCTCAAAGCGCAAACGGGCGGCAGGCATGTTGCCGTCCACGCCCACACTCTTCATTTCCTGATGGCGCCAGGCCTTCTTCAACACCTGGTCCACGGCCAGCTGGAAACCCATCCAGGGCAGGGTAAGAGGAGCGCCACCCACCTGGGCTTCCTGCTCCACCAGCTTGCCTTCCTGCAACCAGGCCACGCGTACCTGCGGGCCCACCAGGCCAAAGCGCACCATTTTCTCACCCAGGTCGCCATCGCTGAAACGCGGCTCCCAGGTGATGCCTTCCGCCATGGGCAGGGCGGGATTCTCCAGCATGTTCTTGTAGTAATCGGGCATTTGCTGGAAGAAGACATAGTGGTCTTCCTGCTCGCCCTTGTGCAGATGGAACTCCAGCGCGGGATTGGCCGCCGGGCCTGGCGTGTCGGCGTAAGCGCCCTGTTCGTTCATGCTGAAATTGCGGTAGACGCGCACCATGTGCAGGGTGAAGCCACCGCCCACTTCCACACTCTGGCCCGCCGCCGGAAGCTCAACCTCCCTGCGGGAGCCAGCCAGGTTGAAGGACATCTTGCCGGAACCGCCAGTGGTCAGGGAGGCCAGCCAGGCGGCCTGATCCGGATACTCCACCGACTCAAAGCGCAGCAGGCCGTTGAAGTCCTGACGATCCTCTCCCTGACGACGGGGGAAAAGCCAGATCTGCTCCTTGAACATGTTGGAGCTGAACACGGCATGCAGGCCGGGGTTCTCTTCCGGACCGTCCTCCTTCACCACCATGGTGTCCTCCGCATCCGTGTAGAAGCGGTCCATGGTGAAGGAGCCCCCGGGAAGTTCGTAGACCTTGTTCATGAATTCCTGGGGAGGACTGTCCGCCAGGGAAGTGGGAAAGCTCTGCAGGGGCGTGTCGGGATTGGCGGGATCGTATACCGTCAGCACCATGTCCCGCATGACGATGAAGTCCGCGGTCTGGCCCTCGTCCAGGGTCATGGTGCCTTCAAAGCCATAATGCCGGGTGATCCATGCGCCCACCAGGATGATGAGGATGGAGGCGTGAATGGTGATCACGCCCATGTGGCGCAGCTTCCAGGGCCGCAGATTCCAGGTGGCCAGCGTGAGGTTCAGGCCAAACAGGGCCATGAGCAGATCGAACCAAAAGGTTTTGTAGACATAGGCCTGCACCAGATGCGTGGAGGTGGAGGACTCGAATTTGGTTGCGAAGGCCAGGATGAGGGCCAACAGGAAAAGCAGGGTCACGCCCAGTCCCAAGGAGGAAAGGGCTTTCACGATGCGCTTGAGCAGAATCATGCGGACGGGTCTTTCTTTTTCACATCTCCGCCTTCAATATGCCAAAGGGTGAAGGCTGTTTTCCCATTGACAATCAGTCGCTTATGGATTCCTGAGTCACCCGGCGGGCACAAACCAGCCGCCTCCTCCAGTACGAGGCATCCAGACTGGAGACCTCCACGCCATTGTTGAAGCTGGCATGGACGAATTCGCCCTCGCCCTTGTAGATGCCTACATGGGAGATGCGCCGTCGGCTGGTCGTGTAGAAGAAGACCAGGTCCCCGGGCAGCAGCTCATGTCGCGTGACGGGCATGCCCACTTCCGACATGTCCTGGGAATTGCGCGGCAGCTTCACATCCCACACATCCTCAAAGACCCGGCACACCAGCCCGCTGCAGTCGAAGCCCCTGGGCGTTTCTCCACCAAAACGATAGGGACAGCCCAGATACTTCTCCGCGGCTTGCACCAGATCGCTGTCCTCGCTGGGGAAAAGGCGGAACACGGACAGGCCTCCGCCCTTGCGGCCATCCTTGCGCCGCTTGCCGGGCTTCTCCGCCTGCTCCTTCTCCTGCTGCTCCTTGCGCTCCTTGCGTCCCGTGGCGCTGCGCTCCCGCGTCCCGGCGCCGGACTTTCCCGGTGGGCCATAGCGGGGACTGCTCTTCAGTGTGGCGCAACTGGTGGCGAGCAGCAGCGTGGCCAGGAGGAGCACCAGCAGCCCAGGCAGGCCCCTGGCGGGGCGCTTGGCGGAACTGTGGGCCAATCAGCGGTACCCGCTGGCGCGAAAACGCGCAACATAACCATCATAATTGGCGGCGCTGCGGCGCAGACCCGCCACTTCCTCATCCGACAATGGGCGCTTCACCCTGGCCGGACTTCCCGCCACCAGACTGCGGGGCGGAATGATGGTGCCCTCAAGCACGGTGGAACCCGCCGCCACCAGGGATTCAGTGCCCACAATGACTCCATCCAGTACGGTGGCCTGCATGCCAATGAGGCAGCCGTCCTCCACCGTGCATCCATGCAGCATGGCCAAATGCCCAATGGTGACTTCATTGCCGATGCGCAGGGGCGCGGTCTGGTTGGTCACATGGAGCACGGCGCCGTCCTGCACATTGGTCAGGGCGCCGATGCGGATGAAATTCACATCGCCACGCACCACGGCATTGAACCACAGGCTGCTGCCCGGGCCGATCTCCACATCCCCGATGACGATGGAGCCGTGGAGCATGACCACATCATCCGCCAATTGCGGCGTGTGGCCTTCAAAATCCAGCACTTGGCCATAACGCATGGGCGCCTCTTCCCTTTTCAGGCCGACTGATTCTCCTCGCGGCGCACCGCGGGCACAAGGATGCGGAAGGTGATGCCCCGTCCCGGCCTTGTGTCGTGAACGAAAATGCGCCCCTTGTGGTAATCCTCCACAATGCGGCGCGCCAGGCTTAGGCCCAGGCCCCAGCCTCGACTCTTGGTGGTGAAGCCCGCACGGAAAATCTCTTCTTTCAGCGCCGGATCCACGCCCTTTCCCGTGTCGGACACATCCAGCACCACGCGCTGGCCCTTGCGTGCGCAACGGGCTTCCAGGCGGATGGCCCCGCCCGTAAGACTGAGCGAGTCCAGCGAATTCTTCACCAGGTTCTCAATGACCCATTCGAACAGAAAGGCATTCAAACGGGCGGAAGGCAGCCCGGGTTCCACGACGATCTCAAATGAAATGTCCCGACCCCCACGGGGCAGGCGGTTGCCGAAATAATCCACCACCCGCTCCAGCAGTCGGGGCAGATCCACCGGACCCAGCTCCACCTCGCTGCCGATTTTATTGAAGCGACTGGCGATTTTCTCCAGGCGGCCCGTGTCCAGCTTCATCTGTTCCAGGGCTTCGGTCATGGCTGGATCCGATTCCAGCACTTCAATCCAGCCCATCAGGCTGGAGATGGGCGTGCCCAACTGGTGGGCTGTTTCCCGCGCCATGCCCACCCACACGCCGCTCTCCTCCGCGCGACGAATCTGGCGGAAGCCCAGGTAGCCCAGGAATCCCACCAGCACGGCGGCCGCCAGGGCGTACACGGGAAAGAGCTGCACGCGCTCGATGAGCAGGCTGTCCCCGTAGTGGAAGTAGTCGGTGATGGTGTCGTACTGGAAGGGGATGGGCTCGTGGATGAGATCCATGTCCCGCACCAACTGGCGCACCACGGCGCGGTTGGAGTCCGTGTCGGCCTCCAGGGCGGGGTCCAGATTTTTCCAGAATTTTGGCTGGCCGGCCGCATCCGTGTACACCAGGGGAAAATCAATGGTCTGGATGAAGTCCAGCACGCGCTCGGGATAATGCGTGGCCAGCAGGCCGTAGTGCTCCACCCGCACTTTCAGGTTAAGGCGGGCTTCGGCGCGCAAATCCTCCACCAGGTCGCGGGCCAGGAAGAGCAGGGTGATGGACACGGCCACGCCCACCAGCAGCAACAGGCCCTTGATGGTGCCGCCGGCGCGGATCACCCGTCTGCGCCAGCTGGATCTCACAGGGTCTGGTCCACGGGACGCCGGGCCAGCACCAGCATGCAGCCCCCCGCCGGACGCGGTGTGGGGCCACGCCCCGCCGCCACATCCAAGGAGTTGAGCAAACGCACGGGCACCAGCACGACCACCAGCCAGATCAGCACGAAAGGCAGCGTCCACAGGCCCCAGGACAGCATGCGCAAGGGCGTGCGCACCCCCAGCCTCCAGGCCAGGCCGCCAGCTCTTCCATAGGTGCTGCGCAGGAAAATCTCCTCCAGCCCCGCCTGCCGCAGACGCTGGCGCATCATGCCACGCGTGTAGCCCTCCCTGGCATGTTCACCCACGGCGGGAGTGCGAAGCAACACTTCCTCCTCGCTCAGCCCATCCTCCATGGCGGGAGTATGCAGCAACAGCAGGCCGCCGGGCGCAAGCGCGCGGGCAAAGCCATTGAACACGCGCTGGTCGTCCTGGATGTGTTCCACCACATCCACATTCAACACCAGATCCACGGGCTCGTCCACCTGGAAATCCAGCAGATCGGCCTGGCGCGCTTTCACGCCCTGCAATCCACCTTCCCGCGTCATCACTTCCAACCGCGCCACGCATGCGGGATTGATATCCACGGACAGGATGCCGGCCTGGGGAAAATGAGCGCGCAAGGCCAGGGCGTACTGGCCATATCCCGTGCCCGCGTCCAGAATGCGACGGGGCAACAGGCCCTGGGCCGCCAGATCACCCAGGGCGCGGCGCACCTCGCGCTCCCGCAGGAAAAACTGGCGGGACAGGAGGAACATCAGGCGCATCATCCAGGGGCGACGCAGGAAAAGCCGGGACAGGCGGCTCTTGATGGGATCATAATCCATGCCGTTAACTTAGGGCCGCCCCAAGCAGGGTGCAAGCCGCGAAAGTGGAGGCGGCGGGGTGAAAGGCATGTCCAACATGTTCAAGGGCCGCCCGAACATGAACAACTGATGCCGAGAAATGGTCTATTCAATTCTCAACAATTATTGACATTCAAGCACTTAAGAATTGGAACGGGATTTGCTTTGCGCGGCTTTGCCTTAAAACCTGTCCGGTCCCATCGATCACCGATGTATCAGGCCGGGCACGTTGCATGCTTCATCCATGGTGCGAACACGCCTGCCGCGTGACCGTCCCTCGTGCGCTTCGGGCATGTGTGACGGAGCGGGCGTTGCTTCCTGCCATGGAACAGGATCTGGTTGCTGCTGTCATCCTTGCCTGTCCCGCCCCCGACGCGGCACAGGCCTGGCGCGATCGTGGATGTCTCGGGGATGGCCTTCAGGCGATCCAGTGGCGTCAAGTGAAGTCCGGAACGCACAATCCCGCGCCGGATATCAGTGGCAACGAGCAGGGCGGCCCGCGTGCGGGCCGCCTTCATTTTTGCCTCCTTCGGGAAAAGCGGGGCAAGGGGAGCAAGATGGAACGGGAAATCGGGCACCGACCCTGGGGGCGTTACGAGGTTCTGCTGGACGATCCCCAGGTGAAGGTGAAGCGCATTGTGGTGGAGTCGGGCGCCCGCCTGTCCTTGCAGCGCCATCACCACAGGGACGAGCACTGGTTTGTGGTGGCAGGTAGAGCCACCGTGACGCTGGACCTTGAAGAGCGGACCTTGCTTCCAGGCGAGGCCGTGGACATTCCCCGCCTCACCTGGCACCGCGTGCTGAATGAAGGAAGCGCCGCCCTGACCTTCATCGAAGTGCAAACCGGCGACTCTTTCAGCGAAGAGGACATTGAGCGTCGGGAAGACGATTACGGCCGGGCCTGACACGCAACCGGCGTCCTGGGTGGACGCCGGTACGCGCTGTGTGTTTGCAGACGACCCAAAATTCCCCCCCTGGGTCTACCCCCAAGAATGCAAAGCCCGTGCCTGTCTGAAGTTGCCGCCACTCGTGGAAGATTCAGCTTTGTCTAAATCAATCCCCCGCACACAGGGCCGCCGGCGACTGTTCGATATCCAACCATAGGCGCCGGATCCTGCACACAAGTCCTTGACCACCCTTTTTGCTTGGATTCAGTCCCAATCCTGTTCATCTTTCAACACCCAAGCAAAGGACGCCACCATGGCCAAAGTCCTCGTCATCGGGGCCGGATTCGCCGGCCAAACCGCCGCCTTGTATCTGGGAAAGGCCCTTGGACGCGACCACGACATCACCGTGGTGAACGCCAACGACCATTTCTATTTCATTCCCTCCTTCGTGTGGGTGGGAACCGGCCGCATGAATCCCGCCAGGACGCGTTTTCCCCTGAAGCCGGTGTACGACCGCTTCCGCGTGCGCTTCGTGCACGGCATGGCGCATACCATCAATCCAGTGGCCCGCACGGTGGGCATTGAGCGGCGCGGCCAATCGGGCAATGGCCAGCTGACCCTGGAGTACGACTACCTGCTCATCGCCACCGGGCCCAAGCTGAACTTCGAGGGCACGCCGGGCCTGGGTCCCCACGGTGGCCACAGCCAGTCCATTTGCACCCTGCCCCATGCCGAAAGCGCGCGGGATGGCTATCTGGAATGCGTGGACCGCATGACGCGCGGGCAGCGCCAGCGCCTGGTGATTGGCACGGGCCATCCCGGCGCCACCTGCCAGGGCGCGGCCTTTGAGTACATCAGCAACCTGCACAAGGACCTGGTGGCGCGGGGCATCCGCGACAAGGCCGACCTGCACTGGATTTCCAACGAGCGCGAGCTGGGTGACTTCGGCATCCGGGGCATCCGCATGCCGGTGAAGGCCCGTGGCGAAAGCAGCGCCGATTTCATGGGCGCGGCCTTCAAGGATTTCGGCATCACCTGGGAGGTGCAGAAGGGCGTCACCGGCGTGGAGGCCGGCAAGGCCCACTGGGAGGATTTTGACGGCAATGAGGGCGAGACGGCTTTCGACTTCGCCATGCTCATCCCGCAGTTCCAGGGCCAGCGCATGGCGGTGGAGGGTGGTGAAGGCCTGGCGGAGCAGATTTTCAATCCAGCCGGCTTTGTGAAAGTGGACGGCATCTACGGTCTGCCCTTCCCGGAGCTGGAGCGCACGCCGGAGGCCTGGCCCGCTGTCTACCGCAACCCCAGTTTCCCGGAAATCTTCGCGGCGGGCATCGCCTTCGCGCCTCCGGGACCCATCAGCGTGCCCCACACCAATCCGCGCGGCACGGCCATCAGCGCGGCGCCGCCACGCACGGGCATGGTGGCGGGCATCATTGGCCGGGTGTGCGCGCTGAACATCATCGATCTGGTGCGCACGGGCAAAGCCACGCACCAGGAGCGCATGACGGAAATGGCCGCCGCCTGCATTGCCAGCATGGGCGACAGCCTGTGGGACGGCAGCGCCGCCACCATCATGATTTATCCAGTGGTGCCCAACTACAAGGCCTATCCCACGGAAGACGGGCGGGATCCCTTCGTCACCCATCTGGAGATGGGCTTGGCCGGCGCATGGATGAAGCGCATGATCCACTCCACCTTCATGCACAAGCTGCAGGGCCGCGTGGGCTGGCAGTTCATTCCGGAATAGGAGCTTTCCATGGAAATCACCCCGCGCGATCGCTTCTGGATGAACTGCAAGCTCTTTCAGTTGCTGCGTTTCATTGTGCTGAACCTGAAGATCCTCAAGGCGGTGGACCATTCGAAGCGCGCCTGAGGAAAGCCGCCTCCCCAGCGAAAGCTGAAACCCTTGTCCATGAGGATTTCCGCTTGCGAAACAAGCCGCATCGGGCACGCATGCGTGACACGAGACGCGTGGGTGGCTGGGTGCTTAAAAGGGATTCAGCGGGACTTGCTCAACAAATCCCACAGCAGCTTCACCACGGTGGCGGCCACCACCACGCGGAACACCACGGCCACCAGCCGGGCATGACGGCGCATCACCAGGCGTGATCCCAGGCGGGCGCCCAGGAATTGGCCGGAGCCCATCACCAGACCAGGCAACAGCATGACATGGCCGCCCAGGGCGAAGGCTCCCAGGCTGGTGATGTTGGAAGTGAAGTTGACCACC
>CAIWAD010000183.1 GCA_903910645.1 uncultured bacterium
AAGCCCGGCGGCTCCCTGACGGCCCTGCCTGTCATTGAGACCCAGGCCGGCGATGTGTCCGCCTATATTCCCACGAATGTAATCTCCATCACGGATGGCCAGATCTTCCTGGAGAGCGATCTGTTCTACAGCGGTGTGCGGCCGGCCATCAATGTGGGCATCAGCGTCAGCCGCGTGGGTGGCAACGCCCAGACCAAGGCCATGAAGAAAGTGGCGGGCACCCTGCGCCTGGACCTGGCCTCCTACCGCGAGCTGGCGGCCTTCGCCCAGTTCGGCAGTGATCTGGACAAGGCCACCCAGGCCCAGCTCACCCGTGGTTCCCGTCTGGTGGAACTGTTGAAGCAGAACCAGTACGTGCCCATGCCCGTGCAGGATCAGGTGCTTCAGCTTATCCTGGGTGTGAATGGCCTGCTGGATGCCCTGGAGTTGGACAAGGTGCGCCCCTGTGCCGATGCCTTCGTGGAGCAGTTCAAAGCCGCTCACGATGGAGACTACCGGACCCTGGCGGACAAGGGTGAGCTGAGCGACAGCCTGAGGGACACCATCCTGACGGCCGGTCGCAGCTTCGTCGCCAATTTCGCGGGCTAAGCATGGCCAACCTGAAGCAGATCAAGCGGCGGATCACCAGCGTGGCCTCCACGCAGCAGATCACCAAGGCCATGAAAGTGGTCGCCGCGGCCAAGCTGAGGAAGGCCCAGGACGCCATTGTGTTGGCGCGCCCTTACGCCCTTAGGCTGCAGGAAGCCCTTAGTGGCGTGGCCGCCGCCCAGGACAGCGCCCTGCATCCCCTGCTGGCCCGTCGTGAGCCGGAGCGTCCGCGGGTCTGCTATCTGGTGGTCACCGCAGACCGGGGCTTGTGCGGCAGTTTCAATGCCACGGTCATCAAGCGCGCCGTCCAGCTGATGGCAGAGGCCCCTTCCAACCAGGAGAGCCTGCTCTACCTGGTGGGCAAGAAGGGGGCGGATTTCTTCCGCAGCCGCCCGGTGAACACCGTGGGCACGCGGCAGAACTTCTTCAACCATTTGCAGTTCGGGGATGCCACCTCCATCGGACAGGATCTGGTGGGCTTGTATGAACGGGGAGAGGTGGACCGCGTGGTCCTCGTCTTCAACGAGTTCAAGAGCGCCATCCAGCAGATCCTGCACACGGATCAGCTGCTGCCCGTTGTGCTGGAAGAGGATGGTGGATCCCATGCGCCGGAAGCCATTTACGAGCCCGGCGTCCGCCAGGTGCTGAACCAGTTGCTGCCCATGTATGTGAACCGCATGGTGTGGCGCGTGCTGCTGGATTCCTCGGCGGCGGAACAGGGCGCCCGCATGACGGCCATGGAGAGCGCCACGGAGAATGCCACGGAAATGATCGCCGACCTGACCCTGCAGTACAATCGCACGCGTCAGGCGGCCATCACCCAGGAAATCGCCGAAATCGTCGGCGGCGCCGCGGCCATTCAATAGCCCGGCAACAAAGGAAGCGACATGAGCAAAGGCAAGATTCTACAGATCAACGGTGCCGTGCTGGACGTGGTTTTTCCGGAGGGCGAACTGCCTTCCATCTACCACGCCCTTGCTGTGCCCCGTGAAGGCCAGGACGACCTGATCCTTGAGGTGCAGCAGCACCTGGGCGAGAAGAAGGTGCGCACGGTGGCCATGGACGCCACCGAAGGCCTCATGCGCGGCATGGATGTGCTGGACACGGGCCTGCCCATCAGCATGCCGGTGGGCGCCGCCACCCGCGGCCGCCTTTTGAATGTCATCGGCAACCCCATCGACGATGTGGGCCCGGTGGACAAGAGCCGCACCAACCCCATCCACCGCCCGGCTCCCGCCTTCGAGGAGCTGAGCCCCTCCAGCGAGGTGCTGGAAACGGGCATCAAGGTGGTGGACCTGCTGGAGCCTTACGCCAAGGGCGGCAAGATCGGCCTCTTCGGCGGCGCCGGCGTGGGCAAGACCGTGCTCATCATGGAGCTCATCAACAACATCGCCAAGGAACACAGCGGTTTGTCCGTGTTCGCCGGCGTGGGTGAGCGCACGCGTGAAGGCAACGACCTGCTGCGCGAAATGCTTGAGTCCAACGTGGTCAACTACGGCAAGGAGTTCCACGACCACTTCGCCGCCACCGGCGAATGGGACTTGAGCAAGGTGGACCGAGAGAAGCTGAGCGAGAGCCAGATCGCCCTGGTGTTCGGCCAAATGAACGAGCCGCCCGGCGCCCGCGCCCGTGTGGCCCTGTCCGGACTGGCCATTGCCGAGTACTTCCGCGATGAGGAAGGCAAGGACGTGCTGCTCTTCGTGGACAACATCTTCCGCTTCACCCAGGCGGGTTCGGAAGTGTCCGCACTGCTGGGCCGCATGCCCAGCGCCGTGGGCTACCAGCCCACCCTGGCCACGGAGATGGGCGCCCTGCAGGAGCGCATCACCTCCACGCGCAAGGGCTCCATCACCAGTGTACAGGCCATTTATGTGCCCGCCGACGACCTGACGGACCCGGCGCCGGCCACCACCTTCACCCACTTGGACGCCACCACGGTGCTTAGCCGCAAAATCGCCGAGCTGGGCATTTATCCCTCGGTGGATCCGCTGGACTCCACCAGCCGCATCCTGGATCCGCACATCGTGGGACAGGAGCACTACGGCGTGGCCATGGGCGTGCAGCGCATTCTGCAGCGCTACAAGGATCTGCAGGACATCATCGCCATTCTGGGCATGGACGAACTCTCCGAAGAGGACAAGATCACCGTGGGACGCGCCCGCCGTGTGCAGCGCTTCCTGTCCCAGCCTTTCCATGTGGCGGAGCAGTTCACCGGCATGCAGGGTCGCTATGTGAAGTTGTCGGAGACCATTTCCAGCTTCAAGCGCCTGTTGGCTGGCGAAGCGGATCACCTGCCCGAACAGGCCTTCGCCTTTGTGGGCACCCTGGACGAGGCCTTTGAAAAGGCCCGGAAGCTGCAGGCATGAGCACGGTCGCGGATATCTTCCATGTGGAGGTGGTCACCCCGGCGGGCGGCATTGTGCTGTCCCGGGAGGCGGGCCATGTGCGCCTGCCCGGCCTGATGGGTTCCTTCGGCGTCCTGGCAGGCCATGCGGACATGGTTGCCGCGCTGGGCACCGGCGTGGCAACGGTGGAGGAGAAGGGTGGCGTCACTGTGCGGTTGGCTCTTTCTGGTGGCTACGCGCAGGTGAAGGCCGGAAAGCTCCTGGTGCTTGCGGAGAGCGCCGAACTGCCCGAGCGCGTGGATGCCGCCCGCGCGGAAGCGGCACGGGATCGCGCGCGCGCCCGTTTGAGCCAGGGCGGAGATGCCGATGTGGAGCGTGCCCAGGCTTCCCTGGCCCGCGCCATGAACCGCCTGGAGCTGCTGGGTCTGCGCAAGTAGTCCCAACAAGCTGTCAGTTCAGGGGCCCTGCAGGTCGAAAGATGTGCGGGGCCCCTTTTCATGCCCATTCCACAGGACTTCCGTTTGACTTGGGAGCAGGCTCTTCCTACCTTGGGCTCACACGGCTTCCCGCCGCACCCGTGGCGGCATGAACAGCGTCTCCCCACACAGTGGCAAGCGAACAAGGTGGCAGGTGAATCAAAGGCAAGACCGGATGATGATCCGTTCCCTGCTGGGTGCCCTGGCCCTAACCCTTTGTCTGTCGCCCATGGTCACACTGCGGGCCCAGGACCCCCCCGGAACGGGTATCTCCTATGAGCAGGCCCGTGAGGCCTGGCTGAAGGATCGCCTCATTTCTCTGAAACGTGGCCTCATCCTGCAAGAGGAGTTGCTCACCTGCCGCATCCAAGGCATTGTGGAGGAAGGAGCCCGCCTGGGCATCCTGCCCCCCGCCGAGTTGGATGCCCTGCTTGCGGATGAAGCGCCCCACATCCTGACCAGCGAGCACAAGCCCACCCGCGAAACAGACATGGCCGAGCGCCTGGACTATTGGATGGAACGCCAACAGGAGCTGCTGGCGGACAAGCTTACGCGGGCTTGGGATCTGCGTCGTCGCCTGTCCGATGGCGCCGCCCCGGACATCTTGCACGGTATGTTCCGCCGGGATCTATCCCGCGCCGTGGATGCCTATGCCGGTGGCCAGGCCGGGCTTGCCGGCGCGCAGTTCCAGGACATCCTGGATCTTTACCCTTATTCAAACATGGATGATGTGCGCTTCTTCCGCGCCGAGGCTGCCCTTGAAGACGGGGCCTGGGACACGGCGGTGGAGCATTATCTGGTGTTGTTGCGCACGGAAGGCCAAAGCGACTATCGTGCCCCGGCCTTCCGCCACTTGCTTTATCTGCGCGCCCTTTTCGGCCAGCATCGCACGGCAGTGGCCGAGTGCGACGAGTTCGCAGGCGATCTGGAAAAGGCATCGGGGGATGTGGCCTACCTCTGTGGTCGCGAGTTCTTCATGGCCCAGCGCTACCGGGAAGCCCAACTGGTGCTGGCACGGGTGGGGAGCAAGGACGCGGCCCATCTGCGCGCCCGCCATTTGACAGGTCTTTGCCTGATTCTGGAAAACCACTACGACGATGCCATTGGCGTGTTCGAAGGCCTGCTGGAGGATTCTCCCCGCCTGGCCATCGCGGCGGACAAGGATCTGGCCTTTCGCGAGGATGCCCGTCTGAAGCTGGGTTACCTCTACTTCGAGGCCGGCCGCATCCCGGAAGCCTCGCGCATGTTCGATGCCGTGGCCAAGGGAGGCCTGCGCCATCCCGAGGCCTTGCTGGGCCAGGCCTGGAGCGACCTTAGTCTGGCCAATCCGGATCGGGCCTTGAGCCTGTCCCGGGAATTGGTGGACCACTACCCCGCCTCGCCCTTCCGTTACGAAGCCATGACCCTGGCCGGATTCGCATCCGAGGATGTGAACCGGGATGAAGCCAAAATCTGGTACGGCAGGGTGCTGGAAGAGGCCCAGCGCAGCGAGTCCATGCGCGA
>CAIWAD010000184.1 GCA_903910645.1 uncultured bacterium
GCCCGGCACATCCACGCCATCGCAGTCCACGGCCAGGGCACCCACGCTTCCACAGGGCGAGGACCAGGCGGGGGAGGCCGTTTGCAGACGCAAGTCCCCCGCCGCCACATCGCAGTAAAGGGGATCCTCCACGCGGTTGCCACCTTCATCCACGCCACATAATCCGTCACCACCGGGATTGGCGAACAGCAGGTTGCAGGCCAGCGTGGGCTCTGCGTTCTGGCACCACAGGGCGGCGCCCCTGGTGCCGTGGGCCAGGATGCAGGCCTCCACACGCGGGCTGCAAGCATTGAAATAGAACGCGCCGCCGAATTCCGCGCCATTCCCTGCCAGACTGGCCCGCACAATCATGAACATACTGTCCCCTTCCTGTCGGCAGGACAGGGCGCCACCCAGCCGGGCGGCGTTTCCCACAAAGGTGCAAGCCTCCACCAGTGAAGCGCTGGCTTGCGCAGCCAGGCCTCCGCCAAAACCAGCCCCCGTGGCCTGATTGTCCTGGAAACGAGTGCGCACCACCTGTGGCGCTCCACCTTCCATGTATAAGCCGCCGCCCATTTCGGCTTCATTGCGCAGAAAGAGATTGTCCTCCAAAAGGGCGCCGCTGTGCAGCAGGCAGGCGCCCCCGCCCAGCAGGGCCGTGTTGTCCCGAAAGATATTGCCGCGAATGAGCGGACTGGCGTTTTCCACACGCAGGGCCCCGCCACAGGCGCCGCTCTCCAATGTGCCATGGCCGCCCGTCACGGTGAAGCCCTCCAGTACAGAGCCCGGCCCTTCCCCATTTACGAAACGCACCAAAGCACCACTGGAATCTGCGTGGAGGGTGGTGAGTGCGGGACCGGAAGCCGCACGCAACAGCACGGCCTTGCCCAGAAAATCCACCGGCCCGGTGTGCAGGCCGCCGGCCACCAGAAGGGTGTCGCCATCCTGGCTGGCCACCATGGCTTCCTGAATAAGAGACCAGTCGCCAGGAATCTGCCAAGTGCGTGCCCAGAGGGAGAGCACAGGGTACATGTTCATAATGACAAGCAAATAAGTTTTGGATATTCGCATATAAGCATGGAAGGGATTGTTCACCATCTGGGCCTCCCCATCAACCTGGTGCATTCATGGTACGAAATCGAGTTCAGGAGAAACGAGGGCCCTTCAAGACGGATGAAGAAAGGGAACATGGCTGATATCCTTTTCATCCGGCAATTGATACTCTCTTCGCAAAGAGTCTGTTTACGATATTTTCATCATGTTTTCACATTGTTTATTCTCTATTGCGTATGTTTTGAGTGTTCAATACTTCAGATCGACTGAACAGTCAGCATAGCTCGCCAAGTATAATGTCATCGCATTAACACTCAACCGCTTTCAATTGTCGAAGTCCATTCGCCAACAGGGCCGCTGACCAATTCTGCACAGTTCGGTATGCCAAACTTATATCGCATACAATAGTTTCAATTGTTAAGTGCTTTACAATACTGCACTTGTCAGATCTTGCAGAATTTGGCACAACTCTTGCACAACATCCCCTTGAGACACATCCATCTGGAGCCCGTTGTGGCGGTTGTGTCTCCCTGCTAAGTAAAAGGCAGGGCTCCCCCCAAAGCCGTTTATCCACCAAGTGAGGCACGATGCCCGGCTTGGGCGCGGAAATGGAATTCCGCTTGTCTTGCGGCAGCTGAAGATCAGATGTTCACCAGCTTGGAGTGGGAATGCGCTTGATGCGTCGAGCATGGATGTGCCTTGCCCTGGCTCTGGGAGGCTCCGTGGATGCGGAGGCCCAGGCCTTGCTGCGTCTGGTCATGCCCGAGTGCGCGGCCCCCGGCTCCACCGTGTGGATGGACGTGCGGGCCGAGCTGCAGAGCGGCCAGACCCTGAAGTCCTATGATGTGCGCATTCCCTTCGATCCCACCCAGGTCAGCTTCGACGAGGCGCAGATCCAGCAAGGCAGCTGGTTCACGGCGGGGGGCTCCACCTTTTTCTGGCACGACATCCTGGACAATACCCTCTATGTGAACGCGGCCATTCTGGGACCCAACCTGCATGTCTCTGGAGCGGGCACCCTGTTTCGCCTGCCCCTGACCCTGAATCAGCCCACGCTGCTGGACCTGCAGGCCTCCGTGCACGACCTCTTCAATCGTTACGCCCAGCCCTTGCCGGTGCTGGACTTTCCCGCTGCCATGCAGGCCCCCTGCACGGATCTGTCCGTGTCGGCCCACCTGGATTTCGATCCCATTCCCCAGCTGCACCTGATCTGGAATGCCCAGAGCGCGGCCCAGGACTGGCTGGACACCTACCGCGTCTACAGCCGCCTGCGCCCGGAGGATCCCTGGGAGCTGGAAGGCAGCACGCTGGATACCCAATGGACGGCGCCCCTTAGCCACGAGCGCCGCTTGTACCAAATCCGCGCCCTGTTCACGGGGGCCCCATGATCACGCTCAATGCGAGGAATCGCTTCATGCCTTCGCGAGACCTTTCGTCCCTTGCCGCCCTGGCCTGTCTCCTGGGCGGCGGACTTTCCGCCCAGGCCGCCTACACGGCCAACCTGGGTCCCGACGCCACCCTTGGCGACTGGGTCCAGTGGAACGCCCCCCACAACGAGCTGGTGCTGACCCTGACCTTGCAGCCGGACGCGGTGCCGGAGGCTCTACGCCTGTTCAATGCCGAGTTCAGCTGGGACGCGACGCGCCTGGACCCCGTGGGTGATCCTCAGCCCGGCCTCCTCTTCGCCGAAGAGCCTGATTCCTGGTTCGCCTGGTACGACCAGGACGGCGTGCGCACGGTGAGCCAGGTGCTGCTGGGCAGCACGGATGGCGTGGCGCCGGGGGCTCCCGTGGTGCTCTTCACCCAACGCTTCCACGCCACCGGTTTAATGGAGGGTGTGGCGGCCATCGACCTGCTGGGCGTCACCCTGCGCGGACCGCTGAACGAGAGCGTGGCCGTGGCGGGCACGGATCAGCAACTGGTGACGGTGGACCTGAGCGCCCCCCAGGGCCAGCTCTTCCACATGAGCGCCCAGAGCCCGCTGGGCAACGAGGCGTGGACGGCCCTGACGACGGTGGACGCGACCACCACGCCGGGTGACGGAAGCGCCACGGACTACATGCTAGGAGTGGCTGGCGGCCTGCCCGCCAACGGAGACCCGGGCTGGAGCGCGTGGCCCCCGCCGTCCACGTTCACGCTGTCCACGGGGGACGGCCTGAAGACCCTGCACCTCTTTCTGCGCGATGCCTGGGGCAATCGTCGCGCCCTGGCGGATTCCATCACCCTGGACACCACCGCACCGGACTACCAGGTGGAGGGGCTGGACGCCCGTCCGCAGCACCAGGGTGCCCAACTGGGCTGGACCCTGCCACCGGTCGGCACGGACTTCGACCGCCTGCGCCTGTACCGGCAGGGTTGGAGCGGC
>CAIWAD010000185.1 GCA_903910645.1 uncultured bacterium
CATGAAAAGCGTGTCATCACGCAGCTGCCCCACCAGAGCGGGGCGCCCTGTGCGCAGACGACGGTGCAGGGCCTCCAGTCCCCGTGGCAGCTGCAGGGCCAGGGCCGCGCCGGGAAGATCCTGCTCAGGCAGCGCGCCGGATCCGGTGCGCCCCTCCGTGTCCACTTCAAACAGGCAACCGCCGCCAGGAAGCCCCACGCGGCGATCCCACCCACCTTCGGGCAGGGACAGGCCAAGTTGTTCCGCCACCAGATCCAGCAGCTTGCCGGCACGGGCGCGGGCCGCGGCCCTCTCCTCCGTGCAGGCTTCCCACACGGGGGAAATGGGGAGTCCCGGGGCGGCATAAAGCTCCAGCACCGCCTCCAGGGCCGCCAGGGTCATTTTGTCGCAGCGGAATGCGCGCATCATGGGGTGGCGGGCCAGGCGCGCCACCAAGTCCCCACGCCCCAGCACAATGCCCGCCTGCGGCCCGCCCAGCAGCTTGTCGCCACTGAACGAGAGCAGGTCCGCGCCCTAGGCCAGGCTCTCCCCCACCAGAGGCTCGGGCTCCGGCACGCCGGGAAAGTCCACCAAGGCACCGCTGCCCAGATCGTCCAAGAGCAGAATGCCGCGCTCCCGGGCCAGGGCGGACAATTCCTCCAAGGCGGGTTGGGCGGTGAAGCCGATGACGCGGTAGTTGGAGGGATGCACGCGCAGAATGGCCGCCGTGCGCGGTCCAATGGCCTGGGCGTAATCCTCCAGATGGGTGCGATTGGTGCATCCCACCTCCACCAGCCGGGCGCCGCTCTCGCGGATGACATCGGGAATGCGGAAGCCTCCGCCGATCTCCACCTGTTGGCCCCGGCTGACAATCACCTCACGGCGGGCGCACAGCGTGCGCAACATGAGGTGCACGGCGGCGGCATTGTTGTTGCACACCAGGGCGGCCTCGGCTCCCGTCAGCAGGCACAGCAGGCGCGCGGCCCTGGACTCGCGCTTTCCCCGGGCGCCGGATTCCAGCACAAACTCCACATCGGTGTTGGCGGCCAGGATCTGCGCCACGCGCTCCACCGCCACTTGGGGCAACCTGGCGCGACCCAGCCCCGTGTGCAGCACCACGCCCGTGGCGTTGAGCACCGGCCGCATGCCTCCGTCCAGCAGCTGTTCCGCACGGCGCGCCACGCCTTTGGCCACACGCAGGGCGGCGGGTGCCTGGGCCTCCCGGCCCTCCAGCAGGCGCTGGCGCCAATGGGACAGCTCCTCTCGCGCCAGGGCCGTCAGCAGCTCGCCACGCAGGCGGGCCCGCCAGGGCTCCAGCAGCTCCTCCCGCAGCACCCTGTCCACGGCGGGCAGCCCGGAGAGCAAACGGCGGGTGTCCCCGCCGTCCGGTGTTGTCTGGGTTGTGTTCACGAGCCTGTCCCGCCCTTTCAGAAGCTGCTGGCCAGGGAGAGCTTCACGCCATTGAAAGGCGCCACAATGCGGCAATTGCCGTTGCTGCACACCTGGCCGCCACGCAAGCGTCCGGCGAACACCGTGAGCGTGTGGCTGATACTCTCCGGCAAGCGGAAGTCCGCGCGCAATTCACCGGAGCCCATCCAGTCCTGCCTGATGATGCTGGCCTCTTCATAGTCAGCGGTCAGGTTAAGGCTCCACAGCGTGCTGGGGAAGAGCTCGGCCCACAGCAGCAAGCCGGAATGGGCCTCGCCATTGCCGCGCTCGGTTTTGTGCAGAAGCTCCCCCGCCACTTCCACGCTGCGCAGCAGCGGCGCGGGCATGAGCAGCGCCGCGCCCAGACCGGCCCGGCGGTACCAGTCATTGTCGGCCACGGATTCCCCCCCGGGCAACCAGCCGTTGGTCTCTTCCGTGTAGGCGGCGCTTAGCTCAAGGTGGCGCTCCGGCGAAAACTCCATCAGCCAGCCCGCCGTGTACTCCTGGTAGGCATTGAGGGACTCCTCCAGGCGAGGCAGCACATTGCCGTCGATGTGGGAAGCCCAGGCTCCGCTGAAACGCAGACTATGGCCGCCTTCCCAACTGCGGGACAGATCCAGCAGCAGGCCGGTCTCATTTTCGTTGGAGAACACTCGATGGGTGCTGCGTGCAATGAGCTTTGTGGGAATCTCCCGCTGCACAATCGGCGCGGCATTCAAGAAGAGGGTCTGCCGCGCAAAGCGGTAGTACTTGTACTCCGACAGCAAGGTCCATCCAAGCACCGGCGAGGTGAGGGTGGCGTAAGTGGCCAGTCCGCCAGCCCCGGCGTTGCGCGCCTCCTGATCCAGCTGATGCTGGTCCACGTGGTTCAGCGAGAGCTCCACTTGCCCCAGCCGCGCCGTGCCGTAGACTTCCCGTGTGACCAGATCCAGCGTTGCAAGGCTTCCCGCGCGGATGTCGTCGTTCTGGGGAATGGCCGTTGCGCGCACCAGGCTGCCACCTACACTGCCCCAGGCGCGGTTCCACTCGGCGTTGCCTGCCGCCACATGACCCACATAGTCCGTTTTGCCCCACAGAGCCTTCACGATCAGGTCGCCGCGTTGGGCCTCCACCAGGGTTCCGTCGGCGCCACTATCCCAAAAGGTGGGCAGCTCGGCGCGGTTGTTCCCCGTCAGACGCGGGTTCACCAAGTTCTCGTCCCGGTACAGGGAAAGGGCCAGACCGTTGCCGAAGGTGGTCCACACATCACCCACCTGCACATTCACGGGGCCATTCCATTCCAGCGTGCGACGGATGAAGTCCAAATCCTTGATTTCACCATCGCCCGTGCGGGGCGGCGCATCAGGGAACTCGGAGGGCCACACCATGGCCGTGGCCACATTCAGGCGGAAGGCATCGCGGCTAAGAGTCAGATCCAGCACATCTTCCACATACTGGCGGTCCACATCCGCGCCGCTGTAATCATCCCGCACCGTGCCTTTGCCAAATCGCGTGGTGTTCAGGCCGGAGAGGCTCAACTCGCCAGCCTGGGCCGCCAGGGCCCCCGCCAGCAACATAAGGCCGGGAAAGTGGCGCATCACTGCTCCTTGCCGCCGGCGGGCGCCAGAATGTGGCGCAGCTCCTCCTCCAGGGCCTTCTCATCCCCAGGCTTGTAGCCGCCGTGGGCGTAGAGCACCTCACCTGTGGCGGAAACCAGCACCGTGTAAGGCGGGTTCGAACCTTTAAACTTCTTCATGGTCTGGCCATTGGCGTCCAGCAGCACGGGCATGCCCCACCCCTTGCTGTTCACATAGGGCTTGATCTGCTTTTGGCTGCGCGGACTGTCCACGGCCACCAGGGCCAACTGCAGGTTCTGGGACTGGAAGCCCTTCACCAGGTCGATGAGATGGGGGATTTCCTTTTTGCAGGGCTCGCAGTAGGTGGCCCAAAAGGAGAGCAGCACGGGACCCTTGGCGCGCAGATCCGCCAGGTCCACCGAGCTGCCGTTGATGTCCTTCAGTCGAAAGGAAACCGTTTCGGCGGCATGCAGGGGCCACAGAGCGGCCACCAGTAGAAAGCTCAGAAGCAGGACGATGCGACGCGGCATGGAAACCTCACTTGATCAGGGTCAGGGGGGCGCTGAAACTCATGTCATCCGTGCGCACCGTGTAGGTGTAGCGGCCGCTGGACAGGCCGCTGCCGTCGAACAGCGCCTCGTGTCGTCCAGCGGGCAGGTTGCTCCACAAGGGCGTGGCCACCACTCGGCCCTGCAGGTCGTAAACATCCACGCGCACTTCGCCCGCATGCTCCAACACGAAGGGCAGGTGGCTGATGGGATTGAAGGGATTTGGCCAGGCCGGCTCCAGGGCCAGGGTCTCCGGCTGCTCCGGCAAGCCGGAGAGTGGCTCCACCGTGAGGGTCAGCACATGATGGATCTGCTCATCCGGGCAGAATTCCCGCGTAAGGACAAGATCCAGTGTGGCGGTGCCGTAGATGATGGCGTAGAACTCCACATCATAAAGGGAGCCGTCCTCGCTGTAGAGCGTGTCATTGATAGAGAAGCCCGTCTCCCAAGGCTGGATGGGCCGGCACTGGGCGTGGGGATCCGTGGCGGGGTCCTCGCACCACTGGTAGCGCCAGTCCCCGATGGCCGGGCCGGAGATCTTTTGCAGATCGATAAAGAGCAGCTCGTCCTGGATGTTGGGGTTGTAGGCCTCGTAGTAGAATTTCCGCGTCACCGGCTGCTCCAGCGAGATCTCCGCCACCTGGACGGTGTAGGACAGCGTGTCCGGCACCGACAGGGTCATGCACTGCGCCATTGCCGTGGCCGCCAGGCCCAGCTGAAGAACCAGCGCAAGGCCCGCCATTTTCATCACACGCATGGATCGCTCCTTTTCAACACCTACTCGGGCAAATACTCCAGCAACAGGGCTTCCAGCACCTCCTCGCTCAGGCCGCCGTACACGGCTTGGATGCGGCCATCGGGCAACACCATGAAGTTGGTGGGGAAGGCGCCCACCTGGGCCAATTGCGCCACAGGTGGCGAACCCGCATCCCGCACGAATGTGAAGTCGTAATCCTCCACCTGGGCGGGATAGTTCTCGGGATAATCCGTGGGGTATGGATCCACCGCAACCACGCGGAAACCGCGCGGGCCGTACTCCTCCAGCAGGCTCTGGAAGTGGGGCATTTCCAGCAGGCAGTTCACGCAAGTGGCGTACCAGAAGGTGACCAGGGTCAGGCGTCCGCGCGCCTGGCCGAGGTGAAACATGCCCACATCCCCCGCTTGCCCCGGCACAACATGGGGCATGGCGAAATCCGGAAAGAGACGCCCCGCCGTGTAGCCCTCCTCAACTGGTGTCCAGGCAAAGGCCTGGCTTCCACCGCACAGGCCGCTGAGGCGCGTGAAGACAGGCTCCGCCACATGGCCGGCCCGATAGGCGCTCACCAGGAGATTGCCTGGTGCGGGATCCACCACAGTTTGACTGCCACCCTCCAGCCACTGGCCATCCAGCACCACACGGCCCTCCGCGCCGGGATCCAGGCTCAATTCCACGGATGGCACACGGAAGAGGAAGTCCGCCGTGGGCGGGCTGTCCAGCTGGAAGCTCGTGTCCGCCCGCACGCAGGTGCCCAGGACCGTGCCGTCGTTGCCCGCCACCAGAGTGTGGGCGCGGCTGTCCACATACAAGGTGGCCGGCGAATCCTGGGGCCAGCGCACACCATCCAGCCACAGAGGCAGGCCCGCCAGCTCGCCGTGGTCTCCCACCGTGCGCACCGTGAGCACGCGCACGCTGTCCGCGCGGGCGTGCAGCAGCAGCGGTTGCAGCGTGTCCGGCGCGGCGCTCTCCAGGCGCACCATGCGATCGTCCACGGCAAACCAATTCTCCGCATCGGCCGGCGTGAAGTGAAGCACCAGATTGCTGCCAAGGGGCAGGCCCTTCACCTCCAGCCAGCCCTCGCCGCTGTAGGTGTGGGAATCCGCCTCGCCGGTTATGCTCAGCTGGCCGGCGATGCCCGAGCTGTCGGCAGCGTTGATGGCGCGGAAGAGCAGGGTGCCTGTGGGCTCTTCCACCTCTTCAATGGAACAGGCGGAGAAAGTCAAAAGCGTGGCGACCAGGGCGAGTGGAAGGATGAAGTGCTTCATGGTGTTAAAGTAAAGAAGCGCCCCAGCGGCGGCAAGGAAGGAATGGAAAAGGGCGAGGTTCTTAAACCTCGCCCTTCGGGCTTCTTCAGCTTTGGAAAAGCTCAGTTTCCCGTGGCGCCGGTGACAGGATTCAGGGGCAGCACCACGCCGTCTCCCAGGTCGATGCGTCCGCCGCCTTCATTGAACTCAATATTGAACTCGCGGTGGATCACGCGGTCGCCACGGGTGCCATCATAAACTCCAGTGACCGTGCCGCCAATGGGCACGCGGCGACCATCACGATGAACCAGCAACAGGTCCGTTCCCACCAGATTCAGCGTGAAGGTGTAGGCCACCTCACGCACCGTGCCATCGTCCATCACGCGGTGAATGGTGCCTTCGCCCTCTTCCATGTGCGTGCCGTTGGCCAGGCTGCCTTCCACATCGTCATGGATGCCCACCAGGGCCCAGCTGCCACCGCCGCTCTTGCTGCCTTCC
>CAIWAD010000186.1 GCA_903910645.1 uncultured bacterium
CGGATGAGATCCGCCGGGGCGCTGGGCACGGCGATGAAGACCTGGTCCACATCGTAACTGGAGAACACATCCTCCAAGTCGTGCGTGCTCCCCAGCACCAGCACGCCGTGGATCTGCTTGTGCAGCTTGTTGGGGTCGTCGTCCAGCAGGCCCACCACCTCGTAGTGCGAGCGCGGGTTGAAGTGGATTTCCCGCAGGATGGACTCGCCGGCATCCCCCGCCCCCACGATGAGCACGCGGGTGGCTTCGGACACGGCGCTGGGCCGGTAGCTGCGCAGGGCGCGCACCATGAAACGGCTGCCCCCGATGAAAATCAGGTTCAGCATCCAGTCGATGACCAGCACATACTTGGGGAACTGGTCGAATGGCCCCATGTGCAGGGCGCGCAGCACCATCATGACCAGGATGAAGAGCAGGCTGCCCAGGGAGATGGCGCGGAAGATGTTTTTCAGGTCGTCGATGGAGGCATACTTCATGATG
Source organism: uncultured bacterium (assembly GCA_903910645.1). Taxonomy (GTDB): domain Bacteria; phylum CAIWAD01; class CAIWAD01; order CAIWAD01; family CAIWAD01; genus CAIWAD01. Next base: position 481 of record CAIWAD010000186.1, read on the forward strand.
CCCCGGTAGAGGCCGGAGAAATTGAAGACCACCAGGCGCACCACGGCGATGAGCAGAAGGCTGGCCCCCAGCACGGGCCACTGGGTCTCGGCAAGGTCCCCTTGCCCCAGCATGAGAAAAGCCAGGAAGAGGGAGGTGACACCAATGCCCACATCCATCAACAGGAGCAGGAGGCGGCGATAGGGGTTCAAGCGGTCAAGCAGGTCCACAGGGCCTCATGGTCTTTCGTTTGGCAAACAAAGCAGACGGATGTGCGTGGTCGGGTTGAGCCGGGCACGCATTCACAAACACGCTGCCCGCTGCAAGTAAAGCAAAGGCAGCTTGATCTTCAACCCGGACTATTCCGATTTCCGTCTTAGCGTGCAGAGGCGTCCGTCCTGCGCAACAGGGCGCGCAGGGTCAGGACGATCACCCCCACATCCGCCCACAGGCCCGCCCGGGCGGCATAGTCCAGGTTGATGCGCAGCTTGTCCCGCATCACCTCGTCCACATAGGTGCGCTCCGGGTCCGCGCTGCGCGCCAGCAATTCCGACTCGTGCCGATACTTGATGCTGGCCAGATCCGTGATGCCCGGCCGCAGCTCCAGCACCCGGCGCTCCTCCGGCGTGTAGAACGCCACATAGCGCGGCACCTCCGGCCGGGGTCCAACGAAGCTCATCTCGCCCTTGATCACATTGAAGAGCTGGGGCAATTCGTCCAGCTTCGTGGCCCGCAGCCAGTGGCCGCTGCGCGTGATGCGCGGATCGGCGCCCACGGTGATCTGCCTTCCCTTGCCGTCATCGGGACGCATGGTGCGGAACTTGAGGATGTGGAAGCTGCGTCCGTGCCGCCCCACGCGCTCCTGGCGGAAGAGGGCCGGTCCGGGGCTGTCCACTTTCACCCACAAGGCGGCCAGGGCCATCAGGGGCCACACCAACGCCAGCCCGGCCAGGGACAGCAGCAGATCCACCGCGCGCTTGGCCATCAGCGGCGGAAGCTCCGGCCAATCTCCAGGCACACCTCCGCCACGCGCAGGGCCTGATCATCGGTCATGGATGAAAAGAAGGGCAGGCTGATCTCCCGGGCGTACTCGGCCTCGGCCACCGGGTATTCTCCGCCCGTGTAGCCATAGGTGCGGCGATACCAGGGGTGCAGGTGCACGGGGATGAAGTGCACGCTGGCCGCCACCTCCCGCGCCGCCATCTCCTCGATGAAGCGGGCACGGTCGATGCTCAGGGCCTCCAGATTCAGCCGCAGCTGGAAGAGGTGCCAGGCGTGCTGGTGGCCCTCGCCGGTGGCCGGCAGGGTGAACAGATCGGGTTCCGCGCCCAGCTCCCGGAAGAGCAGGTCCTTCAACCGCAAGCGGCGGCGGCGCATGTCCTCGATGCGCGCCAGCTGCACCAGGCCCAGGGAGGAGGCCACATCCGTCAGGTTGTACTTGTAGCCCGTCTCCACGATCTCGTAGAACCAGCTGCCGCCCTTGTCGTAGCGTTTCCAGGCGTCCTTGCTCATGCCGTGCAGGCTGATGATGCGCGCCCGTGCCGCCAGTTCCTCGTCCAGGCAGGTGAGCATGCCACCCTCGCCGGTGGAAAGGTTCTTGGTGGCGTAGAAGCTGAAGGCCGTGGCGTCGGCGATGCTGCCCACCTTGCGGTCCTTGTACCAGGTCTCCGTGGCGTGGGCGGCGTCCTCCACCACCTTCAGGCCGTGGGCGCGGGCGATGGCCACGATCTCGTCCAGCGGCGCGGGGTGCCCGGCGATGTCCACGGGCACGATGGCCCTGGTGCGCGGCGTGATGGCCGCCTCCAGCTTGGCGGGATCCAGGCAGAGCGTGTGCGGATCCACATCCACGAAAACCGGCTTGGCCTTGTGGTAGACGATGGTCTCGGCGCTGGCCACGAAGGTGTAGGGCGTGGTGATCACCTCGTCGCCCTCCTCCAGCCCGATGGCCGCCAGAGCCATGTGCAGGGCGGCGGTGCAGGAGTTCAGCGCCACGGCGTGGGGCGCCCGGGCGTAGGCCGCGAACTCCTGTTCAAAGCGCTTGGTCTTGGGGCCGGTGGTGAGCCAGCCACTGCGCAGGGTGTCCACCACTTCGGCGATCTCGCGCTCCGTGATGTCGGGCAGGCAGAAGGGTATGCGCTCGCTCATGGACTCCCGTTCCTGATTCTGTCGGTGTGGAGGCATGCGAAGCGGGACTCTTCCCGAGTCCCGCGCCGCACCGTGTTTCGTCGCACCAGGTCGATTGTGGTCAGGCCTTGAAGATCTTGTCGCGGCCGCTGGTGACGGACTTCGTGGCGTTGCGCGTGTCCACCACCAGCTTGGAGTGCTTCACCACCATGGCGTAGTCCACCTCGTCGTGGTCCGTGCTGATGAGCACGGCGTCGTAGCCGCGCAGCATCTCCGGCGTCAGCGGCACGCTGTGCATGTGCACATCCGCGCCGTGTTCGTCGTGATACACGGGGATGAAGGGGTCGTGGTATTCCACCGTGGCGCCCACCTTCAACAGCAGCTCCACCAGCTTGATGCTGGGGCTCTCGCGCATGTCGTCGATGTTCTTCTTGTAGGCCATGCCCAGGAGCAGCACGCGGCTCCCCTTGATGGCCTTCATCTGCTCGTTCAGCGCGTGCATGGTGCGGTTCACCACATACTCGGGCATGGCGGTGTTGATCTCGCCGGCCAGCTCGATGAAGCGCGTGTTGATGTCGAATTCCTTGGCCTTCCAGGTGAGGTAGAAGGGATCGATGGGAATGCAGTGGCCACCCAGGCCGGGGCCGGGATAGAAAGCCTGGAAGCCGAAGGGCTTGGTCTTGGCCGCCTCGATCACTTCCCACACATCAATGCCCATGCGGTCGAAGACCATTTTCAGCTCGTTGATCATGGCGATGTTCACCGAGCGGTAGATGTTCTCCAGCAGCTTGGTGGCCTCGGCGGCGCGCGTGGTCGACACCATCACCGTCTTTACGATCACATGGTCGTACACCGCCTTGGCGATGGCCGAGGCTTCCGGCGTGTGACCGCCGATGACCTTGGGAATGGTCTTGGTGTTGTAACTGGGATTGTTGGGGTCCTCGCGCTCCGGGCTGAAGGCCAGCCAGAAGTCCGTCTCGGCGCTGAGGCCGCTGGCCTTCTCCAGGATGGGGCGCATCACCTCGTCCACCGTGCCCGGATAAGTGGTGGACTCCAGCACCACCAGCTGGCCCTTGCGCAGGCGGGTGGAGATCTGCTCCGTGGCCTTCACCACCGGTGTGAGATCCGGTTCCCGGTGCTCGTCCAGGGGCGTGGGCACGGCGATGAGCAAGGCGTCCGGCTCGCCCAGACGGTCGAAGTCCGTGGTGGCGTCCAGCAGGCCCGAGGCCGCCGCCGCCGCGATGCGCTCCGTGGGAATGTGCTTGATGTAGCTGGTGCCCGCCTTCAAGTGCTCGCACTTGCGGGCGTCCAGCTCGAAGCCCACGACCTTGATGCCATTCTCCACGAACTCCAGGGCCAGGGGCAGTCCCACATAGCCCAATCCGATGATGCCCACGGTGAAATCCTTGCGGGCGATGCGCTCCAGCATGCTATCTCCTGTGCAGTTGACTCACTGGCTTCGGGCCTTCCACAGGAAGGTCCGCGCGTCTCATTATCTGACTCGAATGTGGCAAACTTCAGCGCGAGGGCCCTTTTACTTGCGCAGCCCAAGCGCCGATATTGACCCTAGGGTTCACAATGGGTGTGTGTCGGCGTGCAAATCCAGGAGGCTTCCTGAAGATCCTGTTCATTATCCCCAACCTCTTCCGGGGCGGTGCCGAATACCAGCTGTTGGAACTTTGCCGCGCCCTTAAGCGCGAGCCCGGTTTGGACTTGCGGGTGTTGGCTTTTTACTCCGAGGCCTCGCGGGATTTGTTGGGTTATTACCAGGAAGTGCGCGATCTGGGCGTGCCGGTGGACACGCTCTTCGACACCCTGGTGACCGGACTGCCTCTCTTGCGGGCCACCCGCGCATACCTGCGAAGTCAGCCTTCGGACATCATCCAGGCTTTTCTGCAAGCCAATCAATATGCCAGCCTGGCGGCCTTGGCTTTGCCCGGCAAGCTCTTCCTGGGAATCCGCAGCGACTTGAGCTTGAGCCGTGGCCAGCGATTGCTGGGGCGAGCGCTGGATTTTCGCGTCAACGCCTATGTGGGCAACGCCAAGTTCATCATCCAGCACTATGCTGAACAGGTGGGATGCGCCGCCCACAAAGCCGTGGCCATCTACAACGGCATCGACCTGGAACGCCTGCGGCGCACACGCAGCCGGGAGGACATGCGGCGGGAGTTGGGCCTGCCCGAGCAGGCGCGAGCAATGATCACCGTGGCCAACATGCACTTCCCTTTCAAGGGACACGGGGAACTGATGGAGGCCTGGTGCGCGCATGCTCCTTCCAGCCCAAACGATCACCTGGTGCTGGTGGGTACGGGCAAACGGGAGGAGGACTTGAAGGCCCAGGCGCGCCTGGCCGGGCTGGCGTCGCGCACACACTTTCTGGGCATGCGCTCCGATGTGATGGACCTCCTGGGTGCCTGCGACCTCTACATCAGCCCTTCCTGGGTGGAAGGCTTTTCCAACAGCATCGCCGAGGCGATCCTGTGCGGCCTGCCGGTGGTGGCCACGCGCGTGGGCGGCACGCCGGAAATGGTGAGCGAAGGAAGTTGGGGCGCCCTGGTGCCACCCCGGGACGCCTCTTCCCTGGCCAATGCCCTGCAGCGAGACTTCCAGCCCCCATCGCCAGCGGCCCTGCAAGCTTTCCGTGAACAGGTGGACCTGAACCATCTCGGCCGGGACTATCTGGCCCTCTACCAGGGGGCCTTGGCGTGAGCCTGGCCTACTTGACAACCTGTTTCCCCACCGCCGTGGAGACTTTTGTCTTGCGGGAGGTGGTGGGCTTGAAGGCTCTCGGTCTTCCCCTTGAGGCTGTTCTTTCCCTGCGGCCAAGTCCACTTCCCAGCCCGGAGAATGTGACGGTGCTCGCCCCAGGTCGGGTGGCCCAGCAGCTGATGGCTCTGCTGCGCGCCATGGGATCGCCTTTGCGATTGACGCGTCTGGTGGGTCTGGCCATCCGCCTGGATCGACGCAGTGTCTTCTGCCTGCGGCAGGGCCACAGTTCCATCATCAAGAGCCTGCTGCTACTGCCCGCGATGCTGGAGTTGGACCGCCGCCTTTCACCCCGGGTAAGCCACTTCCACGCCCAGTTTGCCGGTGTGGCCACCACCACCGCCGCGCTGATGGCCGCATGGCGTGGCGGAACTTTCAGCTTTACAGCTCACGGATCCGACTTGCTGCTCTACCCACCCAAGGATTTGCTCATCCGCCTGGAACGCTGCTCCTTTTGTGTGACGGTCAGCGAGTACAACCGACGCCACATTCTGGGGCAAAGCGCGGGAGAGTGGGCTGAGAAGGTGCGCGTGATCCGCTGTGGCATTGCCGTGGAGGAGTTTCAGCCTCCGGCGCCACGGCAGTTGGGCGACATCCCGCACTTGCTCACCGTGGCCCGTCTGGATCCGGTGAAGGGGCTGGATGTCTTCCTCTCCGCCCTGGGCCTCTACCGGCGTCAAGGGGGCCTTCCCCTGCATTACCTCATTCTGGGTGATGGCCCGGAGCGCGTCCGCCTGGAAAGTCTTGTTCTTGAAGAAGGGCTGTCGGACTGGGTCCGCCTGGGTGGTTTGGCAACCATGGATCAGGTGCGCGAAGCCCTCCAGGGCGCGGATCTCTTCGTGCTGCCTTCCCGCAGCGAGGGCTTCCCGGTGGTGCTGATGGAGGCTGCCGCCGCCCGTTTGCCCCTGCTGGCCTCGCGCATCACCGGCATCCCGGAAATCCTTCAGGATGGCGTGAATGGACGCTACCTTGAGCCGGACCAGGTGGAACAACAGTGCAAGGCCTTGCACCACCTGGCACAGGACAACTGGCACGACTTGCGCGCGTGCACGCACGGAGCCGCCCAGTTGGACCTGCGGGAATTTGACCAGACCACCACGCTGAAGAGCTTAGCACAGGAACTATGGACCGTCATCTCCCATTGATCTCCGTCCTCATGCCGGTGCGCAACGAGGAAAATCACATCCGGGGCGCCGTGCAAAGCGTGCTCACCAACGGCTATCCCTTGGAAAGCCTGGAACTCATCGCCATTGATGGCCAAAGCGATGATCGCACCCGTGAGATTCTGGTGGAGATAGGGCAAGGCACCGCCATCACCGTGCTAGACAACCCCGCGCGCATTGTGCCCACGGCCATGAACATCGGGCTGGCACAAGCCAGGGGCGAGATCATCTTCCGCCTGGATGGCCACGCCAAATATCTTCCCGGCTACATGCGCCGGGTGGTGGACTTTCTGCAAAGCCATCCGGAAGTGGCCTGTGCGGGTGGCGCCCTGCGCACCATGGGCGAAAACCCGGTGGGCCTGGCCATCACGGCAGCTCAAACCTCGCCCTTCGGCGTGGGGGATTCACGCTTCCGCCTGGCGGGCTTCACGGGGGAAGTGGACACCGTGGCCTTCGGCGGTTACCGGCGCGAGGTCTTTGAGCGCATTGGCGGCTTTGACGAGGAACTGGTGCGCAACCAGGACGACGAACTGAACCACCGCTTGCGCAAGGCCGGCATGAAGGTGTGGATGCTGGGAGACATCAGCAGCATTTATGTGGCACGCGGAAGCTATGCCAAGCTGTGGCGCCAATATTTTCAGTACGGATTCTGGAAGATCCGCACCATGCAAAAGCTGGGGCATGTGCCTACTTTGAGATCTGTTGTTCCCGGTGTCTTCACCTTTTCCCTGATGCTCACTTTTTTAGCTTTACCAATAGTGCATTGGCCCTTGCTTGCATTGGTCAGCTGCTATTCATTGTTTTTACTTTTTGGTTGGTTTCACGGGAGAAGGCAGTCAATCGTTCTCCGTTCGCAAAAGTTGCTTGCGGTTGCCATCATGCATCTCTCATATGGAATGGGATTCTGGGCAGGAATTTTGCGGTTCATGTTTGGATGGAAGAAGATCGAGATTCAAACATCTTTAAGTCGTTGACAGAGGATTGAAAGGAGAGATCTATGAATATCAAGGACATAAAATTGGTAATTTGGGATTTAGATGAAACCATTTGGGATGGATCGTTGGTCGAGGATGGAACAGTCCGACCACGACAGAATATCATCGATATCATCAAAAATCTTGATAGGATTGGAATTATCAATTCAATATGCTCTAAAAACAATTTTGATGAAACGAAACAATATCTAGAAGAACTCGGGATTTGGGATTTGTTCGTCTTTCCCGTGATTGAATTCACTCCAAAAGGAATGGCCATTAAGTCTATTATTGAGAGCACACAGCTTCGAGCAGCGAATGTTCTTTTTGTTGACGACAATATTGGAAACATAAACGAGGCTAGGTTTTATTGTGATGGGATATTGACAGGAGACGCTAACGATGTTGAACTCGTAAAATTGCTATCAGCTTCTATTAATGTTGATGGGAATAATTCTAGATTAGGGCAATATAAAATTCTAGAAGAAAAGGCAAATAAAAGAAAGAATTTCTCAGAAAACACTGATTTTCTGAAATCTAGCAACATAACAGTTTGCATTGTAAGGAATCCTAATGACCTTATTTTCAGAGAGAGAGTTATAGAGCTGGCTAACAGATCTAATCAGCTGAATTATACAAAATCAAGATTCACAAATGATTCTTTTGATAATGAATTCAGTGAAACCAATAGTATGTATCTGCATCACGGAGTTGTTTTCGTTTATGATAATTTTGGTTATTATGGATTAGTTGGATTTTACTCTTTTGATGAAAGGAGAGATCATCGTAAACTTGATCATTTCTTCTTTTCTTGCAGGATTCTTAACATGGATGTCACAAATGCAGTTTATTCTTATTTGAAGAAAAACTTCAAAATCCGTCAATACGATCAGCTGGAAAAGAATTCATCTGGCGATTACTCATATATTAATATTCAAGTTGGACTGGATAATAAAGTCTCAGAGCATCTTAAAGAGGATGATTTAGTCCATGACGTCTACACAACGATTGTCAGTGCAAAATGTGAGTCTGGGATTATTGGACACTATCTAGATAATTTTTTTAAGCCAATTTATTATGACATTATCGAAGTTGGTTTTTCACCAGAAGTAAAGGCAAATTTTTTAGTTTATTCCATATTTAATGACTATAATAAGCATCTTTGGAAAGATAGGGGTGGATTTTCTGATGCTCGCTTCGTTGAATACCTCAAGTCATTTTCGATTCAGTTCGATAAATACGAAAAAGTCTTCATTATTCTTTCATCTGAACTTGGATATAATACATCTTTAAATGGGTTGTCTCTTTGGGGCAGGCTTAGAATCCACCTCGCAAACGTTGTCTATGGAACCACAGATAAACATTTCAAACTATGTAATAAGCGCGTGAGGGAAACTTTTTCCCACAACAAAAAAGTAGTATTGATTGATATTGGAGAATTCGTAGAATCTGAAAAAGAGCAGTTTGATAAATCACATTTCGATAGAATCGTATTTAAACGACTATGTGATCTGATTAACAGCATTGTTAGATGAATTGCAAATTTATCATTATTACAATGATGGAGTGGTATCTCGCCGTTCTCCTTCCATTAGAGTGATCAGAAAACATGATAGTTTGTTCAATTCTTCCTGCTTACATGCCACTCCACGCCGATGAATAGCTGTTGTACGCCAATTTTTGGACTTTATAGCCACCATTTAATGTGAAGTTCTTGCTTTCGATGGTTCGGGTAATTGACTAAATAGGGCTGCCAACTCTTGGGCAACCAAATCATTGGCACGAGCATTCCAATGATAATTATCGGGAAAATTCAACAAAAGCTGATTAGCCTTGTAATCAGAATAGAATCGATCATTCATGTCAACATAATGGCCACCCAATTCATCAATAGCTTGTTTTAAGACAATTGCTTCATCAATTGATTCCGGCTTCTTAGTATTTTCATATATTGCTTGTCGCGATCCATCAATTAGAAAGATGAATTCTGTCCCCGGATTTTCCGCATATAATTTCCGTAAAATATAGCGAGCCACATCAAGATGATTATTTTCCTTCAACTTCATCTGTCCATTCTTGGGCTTTACCTCTTGATTATCCTTCGACGCCAAGCCTAAAGTCAAACCTGTATTTGCAATCAAATAGCGAATGAATGCACTGTAATAAGCAAATCTCATCATGCTCGGTTTATGAGGCTGAGGCATCTTTTCAATTAAACTATCGTTCTCATCTCTAACCAATTGAAACGAAATAGGATTCCTCACTTTGTTTGCTATTGATCCAACAAAGTCGTTTCTTCCAACATAGCATATAACATATTTTGGCCCATAGAACTCTTTCAAATATCTTGTTGTCAAAATATATTGTGAAAATGGCATGCCGCTTGCGCCAAAAGCATAAACATCATATTTATCATTCAAATAAGTAGACAAACGAGCTGCGAAGTGGTCTGACCATTTCACATAAAAACCTTCAACATATGAATCGCCAATAACTGCGACAAGATCCTTTTTTCTATTACCCAGCTTTGCATAGTCTATTCCCGAGTTCCATCCATCATTGTTCACACGCCATGGAACAACGAACTCGGCCAGCCTACCTGTGGAGAAATTTCCCGTTTTACTCCCTGTTGTATCAAACTTCATAATCATAAAACGCTTGTCTTGCGCATAAAATGGTTGGTTTGAAGCTGGGATCACTGTGCGAAAGAAGATTTCCACTATCAGCAGCAATAGTGCCAAGAAAATGCCTAGTTTTATGATAAAGAGCTTCATGTTGTCCTCAGAATTGAAAATAGATAAACTCTGTTGACCCGAAATTTCCTTGGGTCAAAATCACCAACACCACCACCTGGTACACGGCCCAGCGCACGGGCATGGGCCACGCCTGGATTTCCAGGGCGTGCTGGCGCTCGCGTTGGAACCACTCCGCCACCAAAAGGCCCAGACCAATCACCATGGCCGAAGTGTAGCTTCCATAGGCCCCAGGGGTGAAGAAGGGGTCTTTGAAGATACCCGCCAGGTATGCCAGTGCCGCGCCGACGCTGGCCGAACGGAAAAAGACCCAGGCCACCAGTGTCAGCAGGAAAGTGAGCAGGACCTGCACGGCCTCCACGGGACGAATCCACAAGCGACCATGGGCTACCACGGCGCTTTGCTTTACGCGATTCTTGCGCATCAACTGTGGAAGCAGGTAGAGGCCGTTCAAAAAGCCCCACACAATGAAGGTCCAATTGGCGCCATGCCAGAATCCACTAACGGTAAAGGTGATCATGGAGTTCACCATTTGGCGCGCCTTGGACACGCGATTGCCTCCCAGTGGGATGTACACATAATCGCGAAACCAGGTGGATAGGGAGATGTGCCAACGGCGCCAGAATTCGCCAATGTCCCGGCTGAAGTAAGGAAAGGCAAAGTTGCGCATCAGTTTGAAGCCAAAGAGACGAGCGCAGCCAATGGCAATGTCCGAGTAACCTGAGAAGTCGCAATAGATTTGCAGGGCGAAGAATACCGTGCCCAGCAGCAGGGTCAAGCCGTCAAACTGGCCCGGGTCGTTGTAGATCTGCTGCACATGCGGGGCCAAGTTGTCGGCCACCACCAGTTTTTTGGCAAAGCCCCAGAGCATCTGGCGCATGCCGTCCCGGGCTTTGTCCAGCTCAAACTTTCGCCGCACATAAAATTGGGGCAACAGGGCAGCGGCGCGTTCGATGGGGCCGGCGACCAGCTGCGGAAAAAAGCTGACGAAGGCCAGGAAGTCCACGATGTTGGGCGTGGCCTTCAGCTCCCGCCGATACACATCGATTGTGTAACTCAAGGCCTGGAAAGTGTAGAAACTGATGCCCACGGGCAGGATGATGCGCAGACTCCACACATTGGCTTGAAAGCCCATCACTTCCAGCAAGTCGGCGGCGGAGTCAACAAAGAAGTTGAAGTACTTGAAGAAGCCCAGCATGCCCAAATTGGTGATCAGGCTCATGGCCATCCAGCGCTTGCGCGTGAGAGGGTCCTTGCTGCCTTCGATCTTCAGCGCCGAGGTGAAGTCGATGACCGAACTGAACAGGATGAGCACCAGAAAGCGCCAATCCCACCACCCATAAAAGAGATAGCTGACCACCAGCACGAAGAAATTCTGGGCCCGCAGGCCAGCCTTGCGATCCAGCAACCAGTAAATGGCAAAGACTGTGGGCAAAAAGACGGCGAAGACCAGCGAATTGAACAGCATGGGCGCGGATCCTCAGTTTACTCTTGCGTGGGTGGCGCTACCTTGGACACCAAATGAGCGAACTTGCCTGAAGGGCTGGGGGGAATGTCGTCCACCAGCACGACATCCAGGCGGATCTCCGTGCCCAGCATGCCCTCCAGACTGGCACGAATCTCCTTCAGCTCCTCCTGCAACCGGGCGGCTTCGGGCTCCTGGCCCGGACGGGGTAAAATGCTGACCACCACATGGTCCAAGGCTTCCTGCACCGCCTGGAAACGCTTGATCCAATCGCGGTAGAAGAAGGCCGCGTGGATCACACCGGGGTAGAACTTGCTGCCATCCGCCGCATAGAAAAAGTCCGCCGTGCGGCCATCCACCCCCGCCAGGAGTGGCCAGGGGCGCCCGCACCTGCAGGGCTTGCCCGTCCAGCTGGCAAGATCACCAATGCGGTAGCGGATGAACGGCATGCTGAGATTTGTCAGGCAAGTCACCACCAGATAGCCCCTCTCGCCGGGGGGCAAGGTGCGTCCCGCATCGTCCAGGATCTCCACATGGTGGCTGGGAGTCATCACATGCAGGCCTTCGTGGGCTTCGCAGTCACAGGCCATGTCGCCCATTTCCCGCGAACCATAGCGGTTGAACACCGGCGCGCCAAAGGTGGTGGCCAGCACCGTGCGCATGTCATCGGTCAGGGTGGTGGCCGTTGTCATGATGCTGCGCGGCTTGTGCAGCGCGTGCCCGGCGGCCCGGGCGGTTTTGGCAATGTCCAGGACAAACTCGGTGTAGCCCATCAGCTGGTCGGCTTTTTGATGGTTGTAATCCGCCAGCAGAGCCTCCATCTCGGATTGAGTGAAGTAGGTGAAGGGATCCACCCAGTGGGTGTTCTGGGCCCAACTGGCCAGGCGGGATTTCAGGCTTCCGTCCACCGGACTGTGGTCGCGCATGGAGCCCCACACCTTGTAGATGCGGTCTCCCGGGTGAATGCCGCCCCACTCGTCCACCAGCTGTTTTACGGCCCCGTTGTAACACCGGTACGCGGCGTCCTGCACAAAACGCAAGGGCTCGCCGGAGCTGCCGCCTGAATAATTCTGATAGCGCGCTCCGCCCGGATTGCCTTCTGCCTGGAACTCCTCCCAGTGGGCGCGGATTTCATCCTTGTCCAGGATGGGCAAGCGGCGAAAGGCCTCCCACTTCACCAAACCCTGGGCATCCACCAGCTCGTTCAGATTCAGGCGCTGGCGAAAGTAGGGGACATGGCTGGAAGCCCGGCACAACAGCCTTCCCACGCGCTGGCGGCGCTGCAGTTCGTGGGCCTCTGGGTCAAGCCACTGGCTGCGGCGCAAGTCCTGCAGGGCTGCACGGCCATGGCGTTTCAGGTATAAGGCAAGCGTGCGCCGCATGAGGGTTGACATGATAGGCTCCCGACATCAATCGACCGGTCCCGGACACGTTTGGAAAGCAATCATTGCGCAGGCGGATGCCCCGCCAATTTTCTGGCGTGGCGGAAAACCTCCAGGTAGCGCTTCGCCACGCTTTCCACCTCATATTCCTGCAACACGGCCTGTCGCCCACGCTGGCCCATCTCCTGCAATTCGGAGTCCTGGGCAAGAAGGCGAGAAGCTTGTTGATGAAGCTCTTCCGCCGTGTGGCACACCACACCAGCACCATGGCGCGCCAGATAGTCGTCTGGATCAATGTCCATGGACAGGATGGGGGTCTCCTGCAGGCTTGCCTCAAGGAAGGTGTTTGGAAAGCCCTCGAAGCTGGAAGTGGATACCAAAAGGCGGGCCCGGGCGAACAGGTTCTGCACTTCCTCCAGGGACAAAGAGGGGATGTAGTCCAGATTGGACAATGCGGCGGCTTGCTGCCTCAGATTTTGTTCAAAGACATCACCGTGACCTGGCGCCACCATGGTGAACTTCACTTGGGGAAAGGCACGCGCCAGGTCCAGAAACAGCTGGGGTCGTTTGACGGGCAAGGCACGGGCCACCCAAACCACCGTGGTTCTGCCTTCCGCTTCGCGCACCGGGCTGGCCACTTTGCAGTTGGGCACGATTTGCGAATCCAAGCCAAGATTGTCCTTCATCAGCCGCTGCTGCAGGCGGGTCTGGGCAATGCGCTGATGGGCGTGGCGCAGTCCCCACAGGTACACGCGGTAACGCCATTCCCCCAGAAGATCCTTCAGGGCAGGCGATACATCCCGATCATTGGCCAGGCGCACCACCGTGGCGGCACCCAGGAAACGAGCCATGGCCACATACAGGCCAGTGGTGATCCCGGCGCCCACTTGATAAAACAGATCCGGTTTCACCCGCCGCATTATTTTCCACACCTGCCTGTGGATGCGGGCGCCGGATTGTCCGCTGCCGTCCCGGCACACCGTTCCAGGCAGGAACCACAAGCGGATCCCGTGCACAAGCTCCGAACCCCTTCGGGTGGGGTGGTAGCAGATAATGTGCACTTCCATCCCGGCACTGGCCCAGCGCTCCGCGTTCAGGCGAATGCCAAGCTCCGCCCCACCGGCCATGCGCTCGCAGTCCGGCAAATAATGGCCGGTGGCGAAGAAGCTGGGAATCAAAATGCGCATGGTGTCCGCCCTCTGCCCCTAATCCCGGGGGCCCACGCCCACAATGGGCACGGTGGCGAAGGGCGTGTACACCGCAAAGCCGTTGCCTTCGGGATTCTGGTGGCTGTCGTAGACCAGGGCTGCCACGGCGCTGGAATCCGCCGTTCCCCACCAGTTGCCCGTCACATCCAGATCCGGCCCGTTGTCGAAACGCAGTGGCCAGCCCTGGGTGCATGGCAACAGATGATTGTTCGTAATAAGTAAGGGCATGCCAGTATTCTGCAAACGAATGCGGACTCCATGCCAGACACAGTTCTCTACGATGTTGAATTGAAAATTGAATATGCGCCCTGTTCCATTATACACTCCATCTGAACATCTGTAAAAGTGACAATGCTCAATTGTGTTGTATGATGAACTTTGACCATCGCCGATCATCCAAACTCCAGCTGAGGCATATCCTTCAATATAACAGTCCTCCAACACCAGCCCAGCCTCTTGATTGCACGCACCATATTGTCCTTCAATACCTGCAATGAATCTAGTTCTATTTACAATAGTATTTCCATTTGTCACATAAAGCGCAGTTCCGCAATCTTCAAATTGGCAATCATTGATTAACAAACTATCGCCAGCCGTATTATAAATGCCGTATATCAACATATCATCAAAGCTGCATTCTGTGAATTGCGCCTTACTGCCATTCAATAACACGCCATCTCTTCCCTGTTGAAAACTCCATCCCTCGAAAGCGAATGTCCTGGTTCCCTCCAAGGTCAAACGCCTCCATCTTGCATCCGTCTCCAATGCCTTCATGATTGGGGGAGTCCCTTGGGCCACCACTGGAGCTGAAAAGAAGCTCAGTTGGGCATTGTCATCCATTAAAAAGGTCACATCCGAGCCAATCACCAAACTGGAATCCCGCTGGTCCAACAAGCGCACCGTGCCGCTGACATGCACATCGCAATGGTCAGGTATAACCAGCAAGGTGTCTTGATAGTCACCACTCAAATCCAGCCGGGTGCGCTGGACTTCCTCATCCTCATCGCCACCAAAGATTCCGCAGCCACAAAGCAGAACCAACGTCATGGGCAGCAGCGACATCGCCATGGGTGGCAATGGGAAATTCGGCTTGATCACCTTGTTCACTCCTTCCTTGCCCCGCCATTGCCAGCGACTTTGTAAAAGCGTTGGATGAGGGGCACATAGTGGCGCAAATCGAACTCGGCCTCTGCGGTGGCGCGTGCGGCACGACGCATGTTCATGTAGGCCGCATCATTCAGTGCATGGGCGCGCTCCAGGGCCTTCGCCAACAACGCGGCATCCAATGCCCCCACCTGAAAGCCGTTCACTCCATCCTGAACGAATGTGAACAGGTCAGAACTTTGGTTGCAGATAACAGGCGTGCCCTTGGCCATGATTTCAACGGTTTTGGATGGAAACCCGTATCGCATATCCCGCAAGTCTTCACGAAAGAGGATGCAAAAGTCGGTTGAGCCCAAGAGCTCCGGCACCTGTTCCCAAGGAATCCATGGATCGAATCGGATGGCCTGCCCCAAAGAGTCCAGCAAAGAGCGACGGTGGCCAAGCAATTGTGTGAAGGGCTCCCGCCCAATGCCGGCATACTGCAGCAA
The DNA here is from genome assembly GCA_903910645.1 of uncultured bacterium. Taxonomy (GTDB): domain Bacteria; phylum CAIWAD01; class CAIWAD01; order CAIWAD01; family CAIWAD01; genus CAIWAD01. The sequence continues at coordinate 15,887 of CAIWAD010000186.1, forward strand.
AACTGGAACGCCGCGCTCACGCGCCAGCCGCACTCCTTCCAGGATCAAATCCTGCCTGTCCCGCCTGGGCGACCCCATGAAGAGAAGGTGCAAATTCTCCCGGCGCCCACGCTCCACCGGCTGCCACATCTCGGCCCGGGTGTCGATCATGGGACGGATCTGCATGACATTCACACCGCGACTGCGATAGAATTCCTGTGAATAGTTGCTGAGCACCGCAACCCCATCCGCCTGATGGTTCACCCGGCGAATGTGCGCCTCATGGTCCAGCCAAGCCGCGACATTGAACTTTTTCAGATAGTGGCTGGGCAAGTGGTGCTCGGTGGACACGGTCAGGCAAGGGATGCCCCGTTGCCTGGCCCACTGCTGGGCCAAGGCGGTTATGGTGCTCATGCCGCTGCAGGCCACAAAGCCCGCCCATTCTTCCTGGTGAGGCCTGGCTTGGAGCCAATCCAGAACCGGACTATTGAAGCGCAAGTAATTCGTGAAGGACAAGAGCTTGCGTCGATAGCTGGGTCGTCCAAGGGCAACACAGGGAAAACCCCGAAAGTGAAAGACTCCATCCGGCCCGCAGTCCGGCGGAGGCGCCACTTCACTCAGCAGCAGGACTTCAAAGCCCGCCTCCCGGTGGATGCGCGCCAGATTCACATAATAGTTGGTTGCGGCGCACTCGACTGGAATCAGGCTCCCACAGTAGAAAAGGATGCGTTGGACGCCCAATGACGACTCCAAAACTGCTGCATGGGGCCACTGCTGGCTTTATCAGCTCTGCTTACCCCAGGTGACATGGTTGACTATGGCTGTGTAGCTCGCAATAAGGTGAACCACCTTGCGCGAGACATGGAGGTCCAGATAGTCCTGTGGCGCTTCCCAGCCCGCCCCCGCCTCACGCTCCTGGCGCACGATGCGCATGGCCTCCAGCAACTGGGCCGGGCGGATGCCGCCCACGATCATGCTGCCCTTGTCCAACACTTCCGGGCGCTCCGTGGATGTGCGGATGAGCACGGCGGGAAAATCCAGCATGGCGGACTCTTCGCTCAAGGTGCCGGAATCGGACAGCACGCAGTAGGCTTTCTGCTGCAGGTGGTTGTAATCGAAAAAGCCAAAGGGCGGCAGGTTGCGCACCAAGGGATGGAAGTGCACGCCCCGCTCTTCAATGCGTTTTCTGGTGCGCGGGTGGGTGGAGTAGATTACCGGCAAGCCGAACTCCTGCGCCACCGCGTTCAGGCTCTCCACCAGATGGTGGAAGTTGGCCTCCAGGTCCACATTTTCTTCCCGGTGGGCGCTTACCAGGATATATCGCCCCTCTTCCAGGCCCAACTCCCGCAAAACGCCACTGGCGGCAATGGCCCTGGCGTGCTCGTGGAGCACTTCAGCCATGGGCGAGCCGGTGACAAAAATGTGGTCCCGGCGAAAGCCCTCCTGCAGGAGATAGCGGCGGCTGTGCTCCGTGTAGGGCAGATTGATGTCCGAGATGTGGTCCACGATCTTGCGGTTTATCTCTTCCGGCACATTCTGGTCAAAGCAGCGGTTGCCCGCCTCCATGTGGAAAATGGGCACCTTCAATCGCTTGGCGGCAATGGCTGCCAGGGCCGAATTGGTGTCACCAAGAATGAGCAGGGCGTCTGGTCTCTCCTGCAGCAGCACCTCGTAGGAACGCGACAGGATGTTGCCCATGGTCTCCCCCAGGTGGCCCCCCGCCACCCCCAGGAAGTGGTCGGGATCCCGCAGGCCCAGCTCTTCAAAAAAGATGCCGTTCAGACGATGATCCCAGTTCTGCCCGGTGTGCACCAGCACATGGGTGAAAGCGCGGTCCGCCGCCTTGATGACGGCGCTGAGGCGAATGATCTCCGGGCGGGTGCCCACAATGGTCATCAGTTTCACTTGTCGTCCATCACCTTGATGAAGTGGGTGTCCGGCGCGGCGGGGTCAAAGATCTGGTTGGACCAGAACAGGCACAACATTTCTTCCGTCCCCGTGTTCTCAATGCTGTGGGTGTAGCCCGGCGGAATGCTCACCACCTGGGGGGCGTCGCCGTCCACGGCGTACTCCAGCACCTCTTTCCCGTCCACCTGACGGAAGCGGATAACCGCCTGCCCGCGTACCACGCAAAAGCTCTCCACCTTGGTGTCGTGGAAATGGTTGCCACGGGTGATTCCTGGCTTTGTGGTGCTTACAAAGACCTGTCCCAGGCCCGGGGACTTAATCCATTCGAAGAGCCAGCCGCGCGGATCAGTTTTCAGCTCCGGGGTGGTGGCGAAGTCGTCCTCTGGCAGATAACTGAGCCATGTGGGATAGAGCACGGCGTCCAGGGCATTGGCCATGTCCGGCACAATGCCGGCCTTGCGCATGGTAGTGTAGGCCAGCACGCGATCACGCAGGTCGCCCACTGTGATTTCATGCACCTCATCAAGTTCAAGCAGGGTGCCCGGCGCGGGTGCGGGCGCTCCGTCCAGCACATTCAGAAAGGCCGCCACCACATCGTCCACATAATTCAGGCGCACCAGACTTTGGGGGTTGTCCACCCGCATGGGCAAGTCCCGGTGGCTGTTGTGGCAGAAGGTGGTGACCACACTGTTGTAGTTGGGACGGCCCCATTTGCCAAAGAGATTTAGCAGGCGGAACACATGCACGGGAAAGCCCTTGCCGGCGTGCGTCTCCAGCACTTCCTCGGCCTGCCGTTTGGACTGTCCGTAAGGGTTGTCCAGGGCAGCCTGGCTGCTGGAGCAGAACACCACAGGCACGGCGTCCACCCGCTGTGCCAGCACATGACAGATGTGGGCCGTCAAATCCCGGTTCACCTCGGTGAACTCCTCGGGGCGCTGGGGCCGGTTGCTGCCCGCCAGGTGGAAAACCAGGGCGGCCTCCTCCAACAGGGGATCCAGCTCCTTGCGGGTCATGGGCAGGTCGAAAGGCAGGATTTCCACATCGGGGCGACGGCGCAGGGCCGCGCACAGGTTGCGTCCCAGGAAGCCGGCGGAACCCGTCACCAGCACTTTCATAGCTGGATGCCTTTTCCGGCCAGAGCATCAGCCACGAAGTCCAGGCTCAGGAGCAGGTCCTTCACCTTGGACACATCCAGTTGCTCGGTGTTGTTGGAACTGTAGTCTCCGCCTTCGCTGATGTGGGAGTCCCCCTGGCTGAAATACACATCGTAGTTCAGGTCCCGGGCGTCGGCGGGAACACGGTAGAAATTCCCCAGGTCCTCCGAACGGGCCATTTCCTCGCGGGAACACAGGGTCTCGTGGAGTTTCTCCCCATGGCGGGTGCCAATCACCTTCACCTGGGATGGGGAGCCGAAGAGCTCGTTCAACGCCTGGGCCAGCACGCCAATGGTGCTGGCCGGCGCCTTCTGCACGAAGATGTCACCCGGCCGCGCGTTGTCGAACGCGAAGATCACCAGCTCCACGGCGCCCTTCAGGGTCAGCAGGAAGCGCGTCATGGCGGGATCGGTCACCGTCAAGGGCTGGCCGGCCAGAAGCTTTTCAATGAAGAAGGGGATGACCGACCCTCTTGATCCCATCACATTCCCATAGCGCGTGCCGCACAGCAGAGTTCCCGCCGCCTTGTGGGTGCGGGATTTGGCCACCATCAGTTTCTCCAACAGAGACTTGGTGATGCCCATGACATTGATGGGATAGACGGCCTTGTCTGTGGAGAGCACCACCAGACGCTCGATGCCATGGGCCACGGCACTGGACAGCACATTCTCCGTGCCCAGCACATTGGTGCGGATGGCTTCCATGGGGTAGAACTCGCAGGAAGGCACCTGCTTCAAGGCGGCGGCGTGGTAGACATAGCTGACGCCATGCATGGCCTCGTCCACGCTGCTGCGGTCGCGCACATCCCCGATGTAGAACTTCACGCGGTAGTTGTCGTAGCGCATGCGCATGTCATGCTGCTTCTTCTCGTCGCGGCTGAACACGCGGATCTCCCCGGCGTCCGTGGGCAGCAGGCGGTCCAGCACGGCGTTGCCAAAGGAACCTGTTCCGCCGGTGATGAGAAAGGTCTTTCCGTCGTACATGATGTCTTTCCATTGGATGAAGGTCGTCCGCGCCGCGGCAAGGGCCAACGACGATGCAGTCAATATCGGCGCTTGAAGGGTCCAACCAAAGCCCGTCGGATGGCATTGCGGCCTATGCCAGACGCTGGCGCAAAGCCCCCACGATGCGCATGAGCGCGGCCTTCTCCTCCCGCTTCAACATGCCACCGAACCAGAAAACCAAGGGCACCAGGGACACCACCACCAGCTTGATGCCCATGCCAAGCAAGGTGCCCGGCTCCAGGCCACGGGTGGCCAGATATAGACCCGCGAAGAGGACCAAGGCCGTGGTCACGCGGCGAAAGGAATAGGGCAGGGGATGACAATGCTGGGAGTAGATCATCATGGACAAAAAGAGCAGGAAATAGGAGAGGTTCTCTGAAAAGATCACGCCAGGAACCCCCCACATGCGGGACAGCACGCTGTTCAGCCCCAGATTCACCAACCCCGCGGCCATCACCACCATGGAGCGGATGCGGGTTTTCTCTGCCAGCTCGCTGCCCAGCGTAGCGAAGCGGTAAGCCCCGTAAAACACAACGGACAGGCACAGGAAGGGCACCAGGCCCGCCGCCGGGGCATAGGCGGGTGTGGCAAGTATGCGAATGGCGTCCGCCGCGAAAACCGAAATGACCAGGGCAAAGAGTCCAGCGCCAAGAACCACATAGTCAAACATGTGGGCAAAAAGGCGTGGATGGTCCTCCTCCTCGGCCAGCTTGAACTTCATGGGTTCCCAGGCCTGATCGAATGGCCCCACCACAAAAATGCGGATGATGCGGCTGAACTTGAGTGCAAGACCATAGATTCCCACTTGTTCAAGGGAGACATGCGCCCTTAAAAAGTAGATTCCCGTGAAGCTCAAAAGGTAGGCCCCTGCCTGTGAAAGGATCATTGGGAGCCCATAACGCATTAGGCGTTTGAATAATGGAAATGAGAATTTAAGTGCAAGATGCTGGCGATGAACACTTATCACCACAATCAGTGTGATCATATTGATTATCACATTGCTTAAAAGCACACCTATCACGCCCTTATGTAAAAACGCCACGAACAGAATATTTAATGCCAACCCAAGAAATGTCTTTCCAAACACAATAACGCTATAGACAACTGGTTTTCTGAAATACTGAAGCAAACTAAGGAACATCATGGCCGTGGTGGATGCCAGGGAGCTGACAAGGACAAGGCGAAGATGTTGCGCGTAGCGAATTTCGCCAAAAAGTTGTCGGGCAATGGGTTCTGCGAAAATCAAGCAAAGTACCGAGATGACCAGACTGCAGGTCAGAATGAAGAAAAAGACAGTATTAATAAGTTCCTTCTCCCGGCCAGCCCTTTCATGTTCAGGCAAGTAACGAAACAAGGAGGAAATGATGCCCAAGACAGCAACCATGGAAAAAACTGCAGCAACGATGTCCACATAAGTGAGGACACCATAATCCGATACAGGCATTTCTCGCGTATAAAGC
>CAIWAD010000187.1 GCA_903910645.1 uncultured bacterium
CAAGCCTCGGATTCCCTCCGTGGGCATGGCGATGAGATTCCGATGGCGATCCCGGTCCGCACCTCGTGGTGATCCTGAATGTCTTGTTGGTGTTTCTTGGCCCTTCGCCGGGCATTCCCTATCATCGCGGCAGGAAAGGGAGATCCATGAACCCGCGATTCGCCGAACTGCTCATCCATTTACTGCACAGATTGATGCAACAGGAACCGGGGACGGAACTGCGTCCGGACCTGATTGCCGAGGATTTGAGCGGTTTGGGCTACCACCCTGAAGAGATCTCCCATGCACTGGCCTGGCTGCTGGATCGCCAGGAGGTGTCGGAGGACAGTGGCGTGGAACATCTGGTGCACGCCACCAGCCGCCGCATCCTTCACGAGGCGGAATCCCACTACCTGGCGCCGGAGGCCCGCAGCTTCCTGGCGGAATTGCAAAACCACTCCCTGCTGGATCCCGGCGAGACGGAGGCCCTCATCGAACGCGCCATCTGGATGCATCGCACCAGCGTGCCCGTGGACGACCTGAAGTCCTTCGTGAACACCTACATGCTCGGACAGGGGCGTCTGGATCCCGCCCAGCAGAGCCGCGTGGTGATGCCCTTCCACGCCAGCCGCCATTAGCCTTCCGTCGTCCCTGGACAACGGACAACGCCAATGTCCCTCGGCCCCATCGGGCCCGGACCAAGCCAAGAACACACCACCATGTCCCATACCCTGGTCATCGTCGAGTCGCCCACCAAGAGCAAGACCATTGGTCGCTACCTGGACGGCTGGAAACCCAATCAATTCCGCGTCACCAGTAGCGTGGGCCACATCATCGATCTGCCCGAGCGCGAGCTGGGAGTGGATGTGGAGAAGGGCTTCGAGCCCCGCTATGTGCCCGCGCCGCGCAAGGCCAAGGTCATTGCCGACCTGCGCAAAATGGCCAAGGAGGCCAGCGCCGTGCTGCTGGCCACTGACCAGGACCGCGAAGGCGAGGCCATTGCCTGGCACATTGCCAATGTTCTGCGCGGCACGGTGAAGAAGAACACGCCCGTCCATCGCATCCGCTTCAACGAGATCACCAAGCAGGCCATTGTGGAGGCCGTGCAGCATCCGGAGCCCATTGACCAGAACCGCGTGGATGCCCAGCAGGCCCGCCGCGTGATGGATCGGCTGGTGGGCTACCAGGTCAGTCCCGTGCTATGGAAGACGGTTAGCCGCGGCCTGTCGGCGGGGCGCGTGCAAAGCGTGGCCGTGCGCCTGATTTGCGAACGCGAGGAAGAGATCCAGGCCTTCGTGGCGCAGGAATACTGGTCCTTCACCGGCCACTTCCTCAGCGCCCACCACGAGGCCTTCGAGGCTGAGCTGCAGCGCATTTTCCCTGATGCCGACACCGCGCGTCGGGAGGCTTCCAACCCCAAGTCCGGCGAGAAGCCGGAGGTGCGCACGGGTGAAGAGGCCCTGGCCCTGAAGAGTGAAATGGAAGCCGCCTCCTGGAGCGTGCACGCCATTGGCGAGAAGCAGGTGGCGCGCAAGGCCCCGGCGCCCTTCATCACCAGCACGCTGCAGCAGGACGCCGCCCGCCGCCTTGGTTTCAGCCCCAAGAAGACCATGATGGTGGCCCAGCAGCTCTATGAAGGCGTGGAGCTGGCCAACGGCGAGCGCGCCGGTCTTATCACCTACATGCGAACGGACAGCATGCGTCTGGCCGACAGCGCCGTGGAAGAGGCCCGTTCCCACATTGCCACTCGCTTTGGCGCCGACCGGTTGCCGGAGAAGCCTGTGGTCTACAAGAGCAAGGGCAAGGCGCAGGATGCCCACGAAGCCATCCGCCCCACCAGCCTGGTCTGGACGCCGGAGTCCCTGGCCCACAGCCTGAACCGGGACCAACTGCGCTTGTACACGCTAATCTGGAACCGCTTCCTGGCCTGCCAGATGTTGCCCGCCCTGTTCAGCCAGCGCAGCATTGACCTGCTGGGCGGCCGCTTCATCTTCCGCGCCACAGGCAGCATCCTGGTGCGCAAAGGCTATCTGGAGGTCTACGAGGACCTGGTGGAGGAGAAGGCCGACGGCGCAGGCGAGGATGACAAGCCCCGCGCCGCGCGCTCCCGTGCCGGAGCCCCCGCGCGCAAGGAGAAATCCGTGCCGGCCCGCATTGCGGAAGGGGAAAGCGCCCTGCTGAAGGAACTGTTGGCGGACCAGCACTTCACCAAGCCG
>CAIWAD010000188.1 GCA_903910645.1 uncultured bacterium
AGCGCCGCCACCATCCGCAACGCCATGGCCGACCTGGAGGACAAGGGTCTGCTGGCCCATCCCCACACCAGCAGTGGCCGCGTGCCCACGGACATTGGCTACCGTGTCTATGTGAACTACCTCATGGAGCAGGAGCACATCTCCCAGGACGAGCGTCAGTTGATCCAACGCCATGTGGACGACCTGATGCCCGATGTGGAGGCCATCCTGGAGCGCACGGCCCAGCTTCTGTCGCGCATTGGTCGCAACTTGGGCGTGGTGCTGGCGCCGGCTTTTGAAGAAGGCGTGCTGGAACGCATTGATCTGGTGCCCCTGGGTGGCATGCGATTGCTGGTGGTCATCACCGTGGCCTCGGGCCTGGCCCGCACGGTGACGCTGGAAATTGAAAGCCGCGTGGCGCAGGCGGATCTGCAGGGCCTGGCGCGCCTGCTTCAGCAGCGCTTGTCCGGCCTGTCCTTCCGCCAAATCCGCGAGAGCATCCATGAGCGTCTGGCGGATGTGCGCGAACACGCCGGCGTGGCGCGGCTCTTCATTCACAGCGCGGATCGCCTGTTCTCGCCGGCCGGCACCCAGAATGTCATCCTGGACGGCGCGCGCAATCTGCCGGACATCCCGGAATTCCGCGAGGACGGGTTCCGCGGCATTCTGGAGATCTATGAAGACCGCGACATCATCATGCACTTGCTCAACAACCAGATGGGCGAGGATTTGAGCGTGATGATCGGTCGCGAGCATGTGGAGGAGCGCGCCCAGGAGATCAGCCTTATCACGGCCTCCTACCATGTGGGTAGCCTGCCCGGCGCCCTGGGGATCATCGGGCCTCGTCGCATGAATTATTCCCGTCTGATGCATTTGGTGAAGTACACGGCGGATCTCATCAGCAGTCGCTTTTCCCACGCCACTGACGAATCTGAAACAAGGACAGCATGAGCCGATTCAAAGCCAAACATGCCGCTCCGGAGGCCCAGGGCCCGGCGGCGGAACCTTCAACACCTCCGAGCGCCACGCCGGAAGACGCGGCGGAGGCCCTCACCCAGAACGGCACTGCGGAAGCGTGGACAGAGGAAACTCCTCTCCCAAGCCCGGAACTTGAATGTGTCCGCTTGCAGGGTGCGCTGATGGAAGAGCAGGAGCGCCTGCTGCGTCTGCGGGCGGAATTCGACAACTATCGTCGCCGCAGTTCACAGGACATTGCCCGCAGCCGGGAACAAGCGGTGGATCGCGTGGTGCTGGCGCTCTTGCCCGCCCTGGACGATTTGGAGCGCGTCACGCGCCAGGGGGCGGCCTCGGAGGATTTGGAAAGCCTGCGCCGCGGCCTGGACATGGTTCAGACGAAACTGGCCCAGCAATTGGAGTCCCTGGGCGTGAAGGCCTTCCTTTCGGTGGGCCAGCCCTTCGACCCGGCCCGCCACGAGGCCTTGTCCATTTGCCAAATGCCCGACAAGGCGGATGATGAAGTGGTGGACGAGCATGTGCGCGGCGTTGTACGCGGCGACACGGTGCTGCGCCACGCCCAGGTGATTGTCAACAAGCGGTGATGCATGGCCAAGCGTGACTATTACGAGGTGCTGGGTGTGGGGCGTGACGCCTCTGCCGCGGACATCAAGAAGGCCTACCGCAAGCTGGCCCTAACCTATCACCCGGACCGCAACAAGGATCCTGGCGCCGAGGCCACCTTCAAGGAGATCTCCGAGGCCTACGCCGTCCTGTCCGATGAGCAGAAGCGGTCCCAGTACGACCGTTTCGGCCACGCGGCCAGCCAGGGCTTTGGCGGCGGCGGAGCCGCGCCGGACTTCGACCCCATGGACATCTTCCGCAGCTTTTTCTCCCAGGCGGGCATGGGTGGCATGGGTGGTTTTGAAGACCTGTTCGGTGGCGGCGGCGGCCGCCGGGCCGAGCGCGTCCCCACGCTGAAGGTGCAACTCCCCTTGACGCTGGAGGAGATCGCCACCGGCACGGAAAAGAAGATCAAGCTGAAAATCCAGGAGCCCTGCGCCACCTGCAAGGGCGGCGGCGCGGCGGACGGTGCGCGGCCGGAGGCCTGCCCCGTGTGCCAGGGGCGGGGGCGGGTGCGCCAGGTGCAGCGCACATTTCTGGGTAACATTGAAAGCGTGGTGAGCTGCCAGAATTGCGGCGGCGAAGGCCAGGTGGTGCGCAACCGCTGCCGCAGCTGCAACGGCAGCGGCCTGCAGCGTGGCGAGACGGTGCTGGCGGTGAAAATCCCCAGCGGCGTGGAGGACGGCAACTACATCAGCCTGCGCGGCCAGGGCAATCACGGCCCCCGTGGCGGCGCGCGCGGCGATGTGGAAGTGCACCTGAGCGAAGTGGAGCACGACCGTTTCGAGCGCCATGGCGACGATGTGCTGCTGGAGTACGCGGTTAGCATCCCCACCGCCGTGCTTGGTGGCGAGCTTCCCGTGCCCGTGCTGGGCGGAGAGGCCAACCTGAAAGTGCCGGCAGGCACCCAGAGCGGCTCTCTTCTGCGCATGCGCGGCCTGGGAATCCAGGGCCGGAACGGTCGCAAAGGGGATCAGATTGTGCGCGTGCATCTTTACACGCCCAAGGATGTGGGCGGCGAAGCACGCAAGCTGTTCGAGAAGCTGGCCACCCTGCCGGATTGTTCGCCCCAGGGCACCAGCAAAAGCTTCTTCAAGAAACTGGTGAACCACATCTTCGGCTAGGAGACTGAAGGATTTGGCCGCTTGGCGGTCTTCATCGCACTTGCAGGCCCGGTGTTCCAGGCGTCTGCACAACCCACCCGGTTGCGCGGCACGGGTCTCGGAGCCCGGCTTCGACAAGGCGCGAATCCTGTTGAAGGTCCAGTCCACAGACTCCGTGCGGGCCGACTCCTGAGAGTGGCGGAAGATGACTCGTCAAGGCCGCCCATCTTCCACGTGATCTGCAAGAACATCAAGCAGATCACACAAGTCGGTCCAGCTGGGCGGGGCTGCTGGAGTCCCGCGTGTTCAGCTGGGGACGAGGTGGCCATGGATTGGAAATTGACCGCCGGGGAGCGTCGCACCCTGGCCGTGGTGCTGGCCCTGATCGGGACAGGCTATGCGGTGGTGGCCTGGCGGGCCTGGCGGCCGGAGGCGCCGCCCTTTGCCCTGGACGAAGTGGACTCGCTCTTTTTCGCCCAGGGCCGCCAACTGGCGCTGGACACGCTGAAGGCGCCGCCCCCTGCGCGGTCTGCCAAGGCGAAGACTCCGGCGAAGAAAACCGTGGTGCGCTGGCCCCTGGATTTGAACCGCGCCGACAGTCTGCAGCTGCTGGAGTTGCCGGGCATTGGGCCTTCCAAAGTGGCCGCCATGCTGGCCTGGCGACGGCGGGAGGGCGCCTTCCGGCAGGTGGAAGAGCTATTGAAGGTGGGGGGCATCGGCCCGGTCACGCTGGAGAAGTTGCGCCCCAAGTTGGTGGTGAAGCCCGCTCCGGGCTCTGGTTCCTGACCTTTCGTGAAGGATGGCACGCCCATGACCGACATCACCTTGCTGGATGATCGCGTGCTGCTTCACCTGGAGAGCCACACGCGGGAATTCCCGCTGGCCTACCAGATTCATTCCCGCCTTATCCAAACGGGGGA
>CAIWAD010000189.1 GCA_903910645.1 uncultured bacterium
ATGCTGATACATGCGTTTGCTGCCTGCCAGAATGTACTCCAGACTTTGCCGCCTGGTCTCCGGCAACTCGGGGCCAAGTCGATCCAGCAGCATCTGGGCATGTCCACCAATGCTGATGAGCGGGCTTTTCAAGTCGTGGGCGCTGGCCCAGGCGAAGTGGCGCAGATCCTCATTGCGCTCGCTAAGCATGGCGGACTGGGCTTCCAGCTTGTCCTGCACGGCGCTCATCTGGGCGACTTGCTGCAGCAAATCTTCTTGCGCAACAAGGATTTTGTCTCGTAGAGGCCGCATCAGCACCATGCTTCCGGCAAGTCCCAGCAAGCCCAGTGCGAGAACGGCCAGCAGAATGAGGCCCAACATGGCGCGGGCGTCGTGCATCAACAGGGCGCGTGGCACTTCCACCACCAGCCACCACGGTGCCACCGTTAGAGATGTGGCACAGGTCAACTGATCAGCATCGTTTACCGGCACCACATGCGTGCCACTGTCCATGATCGGCAGCAGCAATCCGGCATGGATCTGTTCGGTGGCATCACTGTCCTTGTGCCCTGCGTGCAAAAGAATGTCCAGGGTGCCACGCTCCCCTTTCCCCACCAGGTGCGCCAGGGTGCGATGCCCTTCCGCCATGGGTGCGGCCAGCCCGGTGGTGATGGCATTGATGCGGTACAAGAGGATGTCCCGTGCCACAACCCGCTGATCAAGGGAAAAAACGGGTGTGAACAGGAGCACATGGGCTTCCTGTCCCAGATGGAGCACGCGGGAAATGCCCTGCTGGCCTCGGCTGGCATAGCGCACGGGGGGTTCGAGCAGCAAGGGGAAGTCCGGACTTAGGCCAGCCAGACTGTCCAATAGTGCAGGCCCGATGCGCATGAGCACCTGGCCCTTGGCATCGTAGCGCGCCAATCCCCGGATTTCCGCGCTGAATTCCACGGCATCGCGCAAGCGGGGCGTCAGCTGGGCCCGCAGCTCCTCCAGAGGCAGCTTGCCTTGTTCGTAGTCCGCAGTGGCGGCTCGTGCGGCCGTGCGGCTGGAAATCTGCCAGGCCAGGTCGGAAGCCCGGCGCAGGCTTTCGTCCACAACCCGCGCCCTTAGCATGGTGTCGTGGCTCAAGGTCTGATTCACACCCGCACTGATGCGGCGGTTCAAAGGCACCCACGCCACGGCCACCACCAGTCCCAGGGTCAGAACCAGTGTGAGAGAGGAGTAGGCCAGCAGGTGCAGGCGCAGTGTGTGTCCAGTTAGCTGCATGATTGTCCGTCAATGACTTCCACATTATCGACCTGGAGGGTCGCGTCCTTCAGTACCGAATGCCCACAGGCCCCGGGAATGTCCCTTGCGCATGTGCAGGATGCAAAGAATTTTCTTCCATCACAGGAAACTTTAGCCTTCTGTGACTGTTTAAACGCGCTGCGTCAACAACCAAGGAGGGGATCATGAACACGATGCGAATGCGGCTGGGCCGGGTTTTCATTTTTGCCATGGCCATGCTGTTAATGGGTTTCGCCACTTCCCAAGCCCAGGAAAAAGAGGTGCGCAAGGAAGTGCGCGTGGAAGTGCAGGATTCCGGCGAGGGGCCTGGTGCTCCAGCCTTCATGGGCGTGGTGCCGCGTCCTTTGGACCATGTCTTGCGTGCCGCCCTGAATTATGA
>CAIWAD010000190.1 GCA_903910645.1 uncultured bacterium
CTGGTGATGACCGCCACGCCCATTCCCCGCACCCTGGCCATTGTGGGCTATGGCGACATGGATTTGAGCGTCATCCGCGAACTGCCCCCCGGACGCCAGCCCATCACCACCGTGTGGAGGCGGGAAAACAAGCGCGAGGAGATCTTCCGCTTCGTGCGCCAGCAGGTGGACAAGGGCGCCCAGGCCTATGTGGTCTATCCCCTGGTGGAGGAAAGCGAGAAGCTGGACCTGCGCGCCGCCGAAGAGGCCCACGCCGAACTCTGCGCCACCGCCCTCCACGGCGTGCCCACCGGACTGCTCCACGGTCGCATGAAGGGGCCGGAGAAGGATGCGGTGATGAAGGCATTTTTGTCGGGCGAGTTGCGCGTGCTGGTGTCCACCACGGTCATCGAAGTGGGTGTGGACAATCCCCGCGCCACACTGATGGTGGTGGAGCAGGCGGAACGCTTCGGCCTGGCCCAGCTGCATCAGTTGCGTGGCCGCGTGGGACGGGGCGAGGGGAAGTCGTGGTGCATCCTGGTGGCGGGACCCGCCTTGTCCCAGGAGGGCCGCTCGCGCCTGGAGACCATGGCCGCCACCCAGGACGGCTTCCTCATCGCCGAGGCGGACCTGCGCATGCGCGGCACCGGGGATTTCTTCGGCACGCGCCAGAGCGGTCTGCCGGAGTTCCGCATTGCGGACATCCTGCGCGACACGGACCTGCTGGTGGAGGCCCGGGACGCCGCATTCGGGCTGGTGGAGGAGGACCCAGGTCTGCGCCGCGCCCCTGTGCTGCGTGAGCATTTGCTCACCATCTACGCCGAACGCCTTGCCCGGGTGGAGGACTGATGGCCGCCTCCACGCCTCCCCTGTTGGCCGATGTGGCCCTTCCCCTTCCCGTGACCCGCCACTACAGCTATGGCGTGCCCGACGAGTACGCCGCCGCGTTGGCGGTGGGCTCCCGCGTGCTGGTGCCGCTGGGAGGGCAACGCCTCATAGGGTATGTGGTGAAAGTGGAACGCCGCGAGCCGCCCCAGGGCCTCAAGGATGTGCTGGATCTGGTGGATGAAGCACCGCTGTTGGACGAAGCGCTGGTGCGTTTCGCCGCCCGCCTGGCCGAGCACTACCTCTGCAGCACGGGCGAAGTGTTGAAGGCCGCGCTGCCACCCGGAATCAATGGCACCGTGCGCTGCTGGCTGGAGGAACAACCGGATCCCGCCCTGCGCCAGCCCCTGCGCATGACGCCCCGGCGGGAGGCCATCCTGCGCCTGGTGCGCGAGCGCGGCACCGTGAGTCGCAGCTGGCTTTCCCAGGAGATGAAGGGCGCCTTCCACCACGATCTGGGCCAGCTCATCCAGGCGGGCCATCTGCTGCGGCGGGACATGCTGGAAGGCGAGCGGCGCAAGGAGCCCACCCATCGCGTGCTGACGCTGGTCCACGCGCCGGGCACGCCGGAGTTCCGCGCCCAGTTGGCGGAACGCGAGCGCCGCGCCCCGCGCCAGGCTGCCTTGATGTTGCTCCTGGGCGGGACGGGTGATGGACGCGTGGAGCGGGCCGAACTGGTGGCCCAAGGCTGGACGCCTGCCGTGCTGAAGGCGCTGGTGCAGGGTGGCGTGCTGCGCGAGGAGGAGGAGCCCGACACCCCTGCCATGGAATATGACCTGGACGCCAGTGTGCAGGGCCTTACCCTGACGCCCGCCCAGGCCGCCGTGACGGAGGCGGTGGGCGAGTGCCTGCCCGGCCCCGGCAAGCGCCCCGGCACTTTCCAGCCCTTCCTGTTGCGCGGCGTCACCGGCAGCGGCAAAACCCAGGTTTATCTGGAACTGGCCCGCCGTGCCCGGGCCGCAGGGGCGGGAGTGTTGGTGCTGGTGCCGGAAATTGCCCTTACACCGCAGATCGTGGCGCGCTTCCAGGGCTTCCTGGGCCAGGAGGTGGCCATCATACACAGCCAGCTGGCCGGCGCCCGCCGCTTCGCCATCTGGAAATCCCTGCGCGAGGGCCGCGTGCGCGTGGTCATCGGGGCCCGCAGCGCGCTCTTCGCGCCCATCCGCCGCCTGGGTTTGATCATCATTGATGAAGAGCACGAGAGCTCTTTCAAGCAGGCTGAGCCCGCGCCGCGCTACCATGCCCGGGATGCCGCCGTGCTGCGTGCACTGCAACTCTCCATCCCCGTGCTCATGGGAAGCGCCACGCCATCGCTTGAGTCCTGGCACAATGTGCAGGAGGGTCGCTACAAGCTGCTGGAGTTGCCGGAGCGCGTGGGGGGCCGTCCGCTGCCGCCGGTGGAGATCGTGGACATGAAGGCTGAGCGCGCCGCCTTGGCGGGACGTGGCCACACCCAGCGCAACTTCAGCGATGTGCTCATCAAAGCCCTGTTGGACACGCGCGCAGCGGGAAATCAGACCATCCTGCTGCAAAACCGCCGGGGGCATTCCCCCTGGATGCAGTGCCCCGTGTGCGGGGAGGTGCTGCAGTGCTCACGCTGCGATGTCTCACTGGTGTGGCACCGCAGCACGGGGCAATGCCATTGTCACCTGTGCGGACTGGAAATTGCACTGCCGGAGAGCTGCCCATCCTGCAAGGGCGGTGCGCTGGGGTTGTGGGGAGCGGGCACGCAAAGGATCGAAGAAGAACTGGCGGAAATCCTGCCGGATGTACGCCTCCTGCGCATGGATCGGGACACCACCCAGAAGCGCGGCGCCTACATCCGCATGGTGCGCGACTTCAACGAGCGGCGCTTCGAGGTGCTGCTGGGCACCCAGGGCGTGGCCAAGGGCCTGGATTTCAGCGGCGTGACCCTGGCGGCGGTGATCAATGCTGACACGGAGCTGAACCTGCAGGATTTCCGCGCCCGGGAGTGGGGCTTCCAATTGGTAAGCCAGTTGAGTGGGCGGGCCGGACGGGCGGATCTGCCGGGCCGCGTGGTGGTGCAGAGTCACACGCCGGATCATCCCGTGCTGCTGCAGGCCGCCGCCCACGACTACCTGGCCTTCGCCGCCGAGGAGCTTCACATGCGCCATGAAGCCGGTTACCCGCCCTTCACGCGGCTCTGCCGTTTGGTGGTGAAATCCGCCGACGAGGCCCTGGCGGAACGAGCCTGTCGCCGCCTTTTCGACGAAGTGCCCCGCGCGCCCGGCGTGGGCGCTCTCAATCCTGGACCCGCGCCCGTGCGCATGGTGCGGCAGGAGTTCCGCTTCCACTTGCTCCTGCGCAGCCGTCGCAGCCAGGATCCTGCTGGTCGCCAGCTGCGCCAGGCCGCTCTGGCCTGCCGGGAACACTTCAACAAGCGCGTGAAGGAGCGGGACTTGACCCTGATTCTCGACATGGATCCGCAGGCCGTTTTGTGAAACGCCTTGGTGCCATTCTGCTGCTCTGGCTGGCCCTGGCCAGCACCTTGAGCGCCCAACCGGTGCTGCAGGAAATCCGCCAGGGACTGGAGACGCCGGTGGGCCAGTCCTACCGAAGTTTGCGTCTGGGCGATTTCACTCTCTTTTTCCACCCGGTGGATCAAGCCTATGCCGCCCATGTGGCCGCCGTTATCGATGGCGCCCAGGCCCGCCTGCGCCAGGAACTGAGCCTTCCCAATCTGCGCGGAAGCCAGGTGGTGGTGGCCTGGGATCCTCCTCATTTCTACCGGCTTGCAGGAAGCGGCACGCCCCACTGGGCTGGCGCCGTGGCCAATGTGGAAGCCCGGCGCATTGTGCTGAAAAGTCCGCGCTGGGGGGATGGCGAGCCTGACGCAGGTGCCACCATCCGCCATGAGATGACACATCTGGCCGTGGGCCGCATCACACGGGGAAACCGCATCCCCATCTGGCTGGAAGAAGGGCTGGCCGTGCATCTTTCTGGACTTCCCTACCACGCTCAAATGCAGGAGGGGGGTGTCAGCCTTGCCCGGGCCATGGCCACAGGCAGCCTATTGACCCTGGAGGAGATGGAGAGCCTTCACGGCTTCAACAGCATGAACGCGGATTTGGCTTACCAGGAAGCGGAGAGCGCCGTGCGTTTCCTGTTGGAACGCCATGGTCGCGTGGCGCTCATGCACGCGCTTGCGCAGGTTGGCCGCGGCAAGGATTTCAGCGCCGCCTTCGATGCCGCCACCGGCGGGGGCTATTACCGTTTCGAAACGGAATGGCGCGTCTGGCTGAAGAAGCAGGGCGGCCTGTACTTCCTCATGGATTTCTCAAGCTGGGTATGGGGTGGCATCATTGCGCTGGCCGTCCTGGTGTGGTGGCTGCGTCGTCGGCGCGCCAAGCGCATCCTGGCCCAATGGAGTCGCGAAGAGCAGGAAGAGGACGAGGAGCCCTTCCTGGATTAGCGCCCCGCATCGTCCTATTTCATGGATTCCCGCCATTTCCACACGGTGATCACATCGTGGGGGCATGCCACATGACAATCCCCATGCAGCTGGCATTTCTCTCCGTGGATGAACGCGTGCTTTCGGCCGTTTTCCAGGTGTTCCATGGTGATCGCCTTGGAGGTGCAGGCGGAAAGACAAGCGCCACACCCAGTGCAGCGATCCACCATCACTTGTGGTGGCACGGCTGGCTTGCGTTCAGGCATGGATGGTGGCATCTGCGGCAGGCGGATCGTGGGGCTGTGGCAGGCGCACGGTGAATGTGCTGCCACGACCCGGTTCCGAGTCCAGCTCAATGGATCCATCCAAGCGCTTCACCGCCCGTTGGCAGATGGCCAATCCCAATCCGGTGCCCGGGATCTTGGTGTCGTCATGCAGTCGATAGAAGGACTCGAAGATTTGGGGCTGATGGCTGGGAGCAATGCCCAAGCCGTTGTCCTTCACACGGATCACCACACAACCCGGCAGTAATTCGGCACTTAGTTCAATCTCCGGCGCGCGCTCAGGCTGGCGATAGCTCAGGGCATTGTCCACCAGATTCTGCAGGATCATGCGCAGCAGGCGCCGGTCCGTGAAAAGCTCCACGGAGGACTGGATCTCAATGCGCGCCCCGCTTTCCCGGATGCGCCCGTCCAGGCTGCCCAGCAGTTCATGGCTCAAGCGGTCAAACGCCAGCACGGACAGGCGCGGCTCCATCTCCGCCGCCCTGCTGTAGTCCAGCATGTCATTGACATGCTGATACATGCGTTTGCTGCCTGCCAGAATGTACTCCAGACTTTGCCGCCTGGTCTCCGGCAACTCGGGGCCAAGTCGATCCAGCAGCATCTGGGCATGTCCACCAATGCTGATGAGCGGGCTTTTCAAGTCGTGGGC
>CAIWAD010000191.1 GCA_903910645.1 uncultured bacterium
GCCAGGAGCGGATTGATCAGCCACAATCAGACCAGCCAGATGAGCCTGACGCTGAACTTCGCCAGCTCCGGCACGGTGGCCTTTGCCGTGAAGGCCAGCACGGAAAGCAACTACGACTTCCTGCGCTTCTCCGTGGATGGCGTGGTACAAGGTTCATGGTCCGGCACCCAGGCCTGGACGCAGGTAAGTTTCCCGGTCACGACAGGCGTCCATGTGTTGCGCTGGTCCTACGAGAAGGACGGCAGTGTCAGCACGGGGGAAGACGCCTGTTCCATTGACGCCATCACCTTCCCGCCGGTGGCCGCCATGCCCCAGGCGGACTGGCTGGTGAGCCCCGCCTCCATCAGCGCCAGCCTCTTGCCCGGCGGCAGCACCAGCCAGAGCCTTTCCTTGCAGAATGTGGGCAGCGCCGACCTCGTGTGGACGGCCCAGGTGCTGCTGGATGGCCGGGTGGCTCAGGGTTATCCCGACCTGAAGCTGCCCAAGGGCGTGGAAGACAGGCGCAGCGTTCCGGCCACGCGCAATGCCGGTGGGCCGGACAGCTATGGTTATGTGTGGGCGGACAGCCGTCAGCCCAATGGCGGGCCGCTTTTCTCCTGGGTGGAGATTTCCAGTCTGGGCACCGCCCTCACCGCCGGGGACGACCAGAACTACGGCCCCTTCAACCTGGGCTTCAGCATGCCGTGGTACGGCAACACCCACAACACCGTGCGCATCTGCAGCAACGGGTGGATTAGCCTTACGGCCACGGAGACCGCCTACGCCAACGCGGGGTTGCCCTCCACCGGTACACCCAACAACCTCATTGCGCCCTTCTGGGACGATCTGGACCCCACGCGCGGCGGCACCATCTACTGGTGGGACGACCCGGCGGCCGACCGCTTCATTGTGGAATACAGCGCCGTGCGCCATTACGCCGGCACCGCCACGGAGACCTTCCAGGTGATCCTGAACGGCGACGGCAGCGTGGTCTTCAATTACCTGACGGTGAACGCCACCGCCAGCAACAGTTGCACGGTGGGCATTGAGAACGCCACCGGCACCGACGGCCTGCAATGCGTGATGAATGCACTGGGCTTCCTGGTGAACAACCTGGCCATCCGCTTCACGCCCCCCGTTCTCACCACGCCCTGGGCCGTGCTGAGTCCGCTCTCCGGCACGGTGGCAATGGGCGGCAGCGCCACCCTGAATCTGGCCTTGTCCGCGGAGGATCTGGTGGATGGCATTTACACGGGCTCCATTGCCCTGGCCTCCAATGATCCCGACACCCCCACGCGCAGCCTGCCTCTGACCCTGACGGTGAGCAGCACGGTGGATCCGGTGACGGATCTGGTGATTGCCGTGAATGGCGGTGTGCTGACCTTGAGCTGGAGCGCCGTGCCTGGCGCAACGGGCTATCGCGTCTATCAGCGCCCCGCCGCTGGTGGCGCTTTCGTGCTGGTGGGAACGGTCTCAACACCGGGCTGGAGCACCGGCCACAGCAGCGACGAGGGCGAAGTTTACCAGGTAAGCGCCACGCGTTGACGCCGCACCACCCTTAGAAAACCAGAAGGCCGGTTCCTGCGGGTGCCGGCCTTTTTCATGAAGGGCGAAGGACTGGCCTCAATCGGGATAGAAGTCCCGGCGCATGATCTGCAGGGCCTTGCGCTCCATAGGCTTGGGGCTGCCCTCCAGCAGGCGATCCACCAGGGTAAACCATCGCTGCTCGTGCCAGGCGCGCAAATCATCCAGCCAGCGACCATGCAGGGAGGGATCCAGCACCCGGGGACACGAGGCGGCCGCCTTCAGGAGGCGGGCCCGGGCTTTCTTGTCCCGGAGGGCGGGCAAGGAGATGCCTTCCTGATCCAGGGCCAGTTGAAACTGCTGCAGGTCCAGCTCC
>CAIWAD010000192.1 GCA_903910645.1 uncultured bacterium
GGCCGTCTCCTCTTCCAGCAGCAGTTGGGCCAAACCCTCCTCGCCGGGTTCCAGCGCCTTGCGTCCCAGGAGCAGGACGCGCCCGATGATCTCCGCCGTGCCCAGGTGCACGCGCACACGATCCCGGTGCTTCACGCGCAACTCACCCGGCAGGATGCGCAATCGCACGTCAAGCAGGGAAGTGGGCTTCAGCACACCGGGGGCCGCCACCCAGCTGCCCCGGCCTATCTCCGCCTTGCCCAGCCCCTGCAGGTTCAAGGCAGCCCTGTCCCCCTGGCGCACCTCCTCCACGGCGCTGCCATGCACCTGCATGCCGCGCACACGGGCCTTCTGGCCGCCGGGCTGCACCTCCACCTCCTCGCCCAGACGCAGGGATCCACTAAGCACGGTGCCCGTCACCACGGTGCCATGGCCCTTCACGGCGAAGACGCGGTCCACCACCTCGCGGAACACGCCTCTTCCCTCCCGGGCGGGCAGGGACGCCAGGGCGCTGTCCAGGGCTGCGCGCAGCTCGGGGATGCCACGGCCGGAAAGACTGTCCACCACAAGAAGAGGCGCGTCCTCCAGGAAGCCGCCCTTCAGGAAGCCGCGCAATTCATCCTGCACAAGGGCCAACCAGTCCTCGTCCACCATGTCCGCCTTGGTGAGCACCACCAGACCGTGGCGCAGACCCAGCAGGCGCAGGATGTCCATGTGCTCGCGGGTCTGGGGCATGATGCCGTCATCGGCGGCCACCACCAGCAGGACCAGATCGATGGTGGCCACACCGCTCACCATGTTTTTGATGAAGCGTTCGTGGCCGGGCACATCGATGATGGTGACGCCTTCACCCAGGAAGGCGAAGCCGATGTCGATGGTGATCTGGCGCTCCCGCTCCTCGCGCAGCGTGTCCGTGTCCATGCCCGTCAGGGCGCGCACAAGGCTGGTTTTGCCGTGGTCGATGTGCCCGGCGGTGCCAATGACAATGTGGGCCATTAGAGACCGCGCTCGCGCTTGATGGCGTCCCAGGCGGCCTGCAGCTCCTTGAACTTCTGCTCCGAGTGGGCGCGCACCTCCTCGCCCAGGTGGGTGACGCGGTCGGGATGGAACTTCTTCGCCAGGGCACGATAGGCCTTCTTCAAGTCATCGTCGGTGGCGTCGCGGGACAGGCCAAGCACGGTGTAGGGATCCGGCCCGGCGGGTCGAGCGGGCGCGGGATTCGCCAGTGAGGCAAAGATGACGCGCAGATCCCCGGCATGCAGGCCCAGACGCTGTCCCACCTCCATCAGCACGCGCAACTCCGCCGGCTGAACTTGACCGTCCGCACGGGCGATGGCCACCAGCAGTTGCAGCAGTTCCAGTCGCTCGTAGTAACCCAGGTGAGCCTGGATTTGGGCGCACACGCGGGGCAGGTCGATATCCTGCTCCAGCAGGCCTTTGAGCAACTGCATGAGGTCGGCGGCGTCGTTGGGGAAAAGACGCTGGACGAAGGAGCGCACTTCACGCACCTCCTCCCCCCGTGCCTGCCCGTCAGCCTTTATGACATGGGCGCACAAGGCCATGAGCGCCACGGCAAAGGCCCCGGGTTGCGGACCGGCGAAACGGGGATCCTGCCGCGCATCCCGTCGGCGGTAGTCGTAGCTCCGCTCCTGGGTCTGGCTCGCCGCCTGCTGGTCGAAGGCGTTGCCAATGACTCCACCCAGCAAGGCACCCAGCGGGCCGAAAATGGCCCAGCCCAATCCACCGCCAATCAGTTTCCCCGTCCAGGCCATGGAATCCTCACTCCAGAACCCGCGCCAGCAGGGATGCCACCATGGGCAGATCCTCCAGGCGCAGAGCTTTCACATCCATGAAAAGCGTGTCATCACGCAGCTGCCCCACCAGAGCGGGGCGCCCTGTGCGCAGACGACGGTGCAGGGCCTCCAGTCCCCGTGGCAGCTGCAGGGCCAGGGCCGCGCCGGGAAGATCCTGCTCAGGCAGCGCGCCGGA
>CAIWAD010000193.1 GCA_903910645.1 uncultured bacterium
GCCCATGAGGTGGGGAATCCGCTGGCGGCCATCTCCAGCATCGTGCAAACCCTGTTGGCCCAAAGCCAGGAAGAGAGTGCCCGGGAGCGCCTGCTGCTGGTGAAGGAGCAGGTGGGGCGCATCACGGCCATCATCCGCCAGCTGGTGGAATATTCACGGCCCTCCAGCGAGCGCCCACGCCCCCTGGACATGAACGAGGTGGCCCGGGACGCCGCCCGCCTCATGCGCTACGAGCCCCGCGCCCGGGGCGTGGACCTTACCCTGGAGCTGGACGACCGGCTGCCTGCCGCCCTGGGCCAGCCTCACCAGGTGCAACAGCTCTTCCTCAATCTGCTGCACAACGCCCTGGACGCCACGGAGGGTCGCCCCTGGCGGGCCGTGCGCGTGCGCAGCCGCCGGGAAGGCGACTGGGCCGTTTTCACCATCGAGGACAATGGCAAGGGCATGGCACCGGAGCTGCTGGCCCGCGTCTTCGATCCCTTCTTCACCACCAAGGAGCCCGGCCGGGGCACGGGCCTGGGCCTGTGGATCTGCAAAGGCATCGCCGCCGCCCTGCCCGGGGAGCTGGAGCTTTCCAGCACAGAGGGCCAGGGCACCACCGCCACCCTGCGCACAAGGATTTTCCATGCACCTGAGCATCCTGGTCGTTGACGATGAAGCCATCCTGCGTGAGGACCTGAAGGCCTTCCTTCAAGGCAAGGGACACCGCGTGCGCGCCGCCGCCGACGGCCGCAAGGCCCTGGTCCTGCTGGAGGAGGAAGAGGCCGCCCTGGTGATCACGGATCTGCGCATGCCCGGACTGGACGGCCTGGAGCTGCTGGAGCGCGTGCGCACCGACCATCCCGACACCCAGGTGATGGTGCTCACCGCCTACGCCAGTGTGGAGACGGCCATAGAGGCCCTGCGCCAGGGCGCGGCGGACTATCTGTTGAAGCCACTGGAGTACGAGGAGCTGCAACTGCGCGTGGAGCGTCTGGCCACCCTGCGGGAGGTGGAGCGCGAGAACCAGTTGCTCAAGCGGCAACTGCACCTGCGCGAGCCCGACCGCCACATCGTGGCGCGCAGCACGGTGATGCAGGAGGTGCTGGCCACCATCGACACTGTGGCGACCACCGATGGCACCGTGCTCATCCTGGGCCCATCGGGCACGGGAAAGGAGCTGGTGGCCCGCGCCATCCACCAGGGCAGCCCGCGCCGGGATGGGCGCTTCGTGGCGGTGAATCTGGCCGCCGTGCCGGAGACCCTGCTGGAGTCCGAGCTCTTCGGCCACCGCAAAGGCAGTTTCACCGGCGCGATCCAGAACAAGGAGGGCTTGATGACCGCCGCCCGCGGCGGCACCCTCTTCCTGGATGAGATCAGCGAAGTGCCCTTGCATTTGCAGGTGAAACTGCTGCGCGCCATCGAGGAGCGCGAAGTAATGCCGGTGGGGGCGGTGGAGCCGCAACCCCTGGACATCCGCCTCATTGCCGCCACCAACCGCAACCTGGAGGAGATGGTGGCTCAGGGACAGTTCCGCCAGGACCTCTATTACCGCCTGAATGTGGTGGAGATTTGCCTGCCGCCGCTCTGCGAGCGGGAGGAGGACATTCCCTTGCTGGTGGAGCACTTCATTGCCAAGCATTCGCGGGACATGAAGAAGCCCGTGCGCGCCGCCTCCCAGGATGTCTTGCGCCTGTTCCGCCGCCACCGCTGGCCGGGCAATGTGCGCGAGCTGGAGAACGCCGTTGAGCGCGCCATGATTTTCTGCGACGGCGACACCTTGCTGCCCCGCCACCTGAGCGGGCAACTGGTGACACGCAGCGAGGAGGAGGGGCTGCCGGATAGCCTGCGTGATGCCGTGCGCCTCTTCGAACGCCGCCATGTGTTGCGCCAGGTGGAACTGGCTGGAGGGGACAAGGCGCTGGCCGCCCAGCGGTTGGAGGTCAGCCTGAGCAGCCTTTATCGCAAGCTGGAGGAGTAGGGAAAAGGCCATCGCCCCCGACATTTGCGGTGGCGGCCTCCCCTGGAAATCATCACCTTTGGGGCGCTTGGTGCCGCGCATCGGCGCCGCTTGTTGCAGGAACCCATCAATACCGGAGCATCCATGAAACGCAGCCTGCTGTTGGCCGTGCTGTTTTCCTCCCTGGCCCTCTCCACGCCGTTGCGCGCGGAGATGTGTGAGAGCACGGGTGAGTACGAGTACACTTACGGCGATGCCGAAAGCGTCATGAGCGCCAAACAGCGCTGCGAGAACCTGGCCATCCGCGCTGCCATCGAGCAGTGCGCGCTCTTCGTGAGCAGCACCACGAACATTGAGAACTACGAGCTGAAGGACGATCTGGTCAACACTCTGGCCGCCGCCCTGGTGAAGCAGAAAAAGGTGCTGGAACAGCGGGTGGAGGGTCGCACCATCTACTACCGCGTCAGCATCAAGCTGGATGACGAGCAAATGGCCCGCGCCATCGAGGCGGAGCAGCAGCGCCGGGGCATGGCCTCCACGACCGCCGCCCAGCCGGTGCAGCAGGCCCCCGTGCAAAGCGCGCCGCAGAACATCCAGATCA
>CAIWAD010000194.1 GCA_903910645.1 uncultured bacterium
CGCCATGCTTCACTGGATCACCGATGCCCTTGAGCGCGGCACGCGCACCCTGCTTCACCTGGTGCTGGACACCTGGATGTTCGGCTACAACCGGGTGAGCTACCACCGGCGCGAGCGCCTGCAGCCGGAGCTGCAGCAGATCATCATCAGCAACCACACCAGCCATTACGACGCGGCCGTGCTGCTGTCGGCCTTTCCCTTCAGCGCCATGCACAAGGTGCATCCCGTGGCGGCCAAGGATTACTTCTTCTCCAGCCGCTCCAAGGGATTCTTCTTCCGTCTCTTCATGAACGTGCTGCCCATAGAGCGCTCGGCAAAGCTTCACGAGGCTTTCGTGCCCACGGAAGACGCCCTGCGCCGGGGCCACAGCATCATCATCTTTCCGGAAGGCACGCGCAGCGTGGACGGGCAGATCAAGAGCTTCAAAGTGGGCGTGGCCTACCTGGCCGCCACCCATGGCCTGCCGGTGCTGCCCGTGTACATCGACGGCGCCCACAAGGCCTTCGGCAAGGGCCACAATGTGCCCAAGGCCTTCAAAGTGAGCGTGGTCTATGGCCGCCCGCGCACCTTCAGCGGGGATGCCACGGACAAGGAGGCCTGGGGCGCCTTCGCCAGCCTGCTGCGGGAGGATGTGCAGCGCCTGCAGCGCTCCTTCCTGCGCGCCCGGGAGAACTACAACATGTTCCAGCCCGGCGCCGAGTCCGAAACCGCCTAAACAGGGCCCGCTCCAGAAAACGATCGGGCTGGGGGCTCTGCTGGGATTCGACCCATGTGGAGGCCGGCATTTCGGGAAACTGCCTGCGCAACCTGGTGGTGTGTGCAAGAGCTTCGCGGAATACCCTGGCCAGCAGGGCCAGGACATTCGCCAAGCGGCCACGCCCGACCGACCGCTGAACTTCTACTCTTCCCCGATGGGCTTGAAGCGGAATTCCCCCAACACACGCTCCAGTCGCTCCTCGAAATGCTCCAGCCCGTGATACTGCCTGAAGCGCCGCCATGCGGGCAAATGAAGGCGGGGCTGCTCCAGGTCCAGCTCCCAGGGATGCACATAGAGGTGGAAAGGCCGCCCCTGCCGATTCCATTCCCGCATGCGGGACAGATTCCAGGCCATGGGAAGGGCGCGCAGCCAGAAGCCGCCGCCCCAGGCCAGCGGCTGCCCCAGCACGCGCTTCCCGGCAAGAGGAAACTCCCGGAAGCCGCCAGCAGGAAGCTGAAGGGTGTGCTCGCGGCCCTCCCGCAATGCACGGCGGCGTTCTTCCGGCACGCCGGCCAGGAGCTTGTCCGGCAGGCGGGCGGCCATGAGGCTGCTGGACCAGGCATACCCCGCCGCCTGGAGGGCCGCGTAATGCTCCTCCGTGGGCGGCAGGCTGAAGTCCGGCGCACGATAACCCAGGCCAGTCGCCCAGGACTTCTCCCAGGGGCGCAGGCAGTCCCGGCTTTCCTCCAGTTCGCCACGGAACTCGTCCAGTTGCAGGCGGTACACTTTGCGGTGGGCCATGCCATGGCTGGCCAGGGAGTGCCCGGCAGCGGCGATGTCGTCCATCAAGCGCGGATGGGCCGTGGCCACTTCGCCCAACACGAAAAAGGTCCCCTTCACCTGGAACTGGGCGAAGAGTTCCAGCAAGCGCCGCGTGCCATAGACCACGCGCTGGGCCAGCATGTCGCGCAAGGGCCGGTCCTGCATGCGACGCAGGCGGGCCTGTAGATTGGCGCTGTGGTGGGCGCTCTCAAGATCAACACTCAGGTAGTTGAAGCGCATTGTGATTCCCTGACTAACTCCTGCAATGACATTCGCATTCCCAATCGCCATCGGGAAAGCTGTCGGGATCGGGATCGCACCCACCTTTGTCTTGGTGACAGGTCCAGAAGCACACTGCAGATCCATGATGTCTGGCATGATGGGAGTGAGAGCTGGGCATTCCGCCTCGTTTGGACACTCGAGCCCAATCCATAGTCCTCATCCTTCCCTTCTCCAGCGTGATCCCCGCGCCCCCCAAGTCGGCTCAACATGGCCGCCATTCGATCCAATTCTCCCTTGCGCGCACGGCTTTCTGCCTGGTCAACCCCACCGTCGACAACAGCAGATCTTGGATGGCTGCTCATGCAAGCACCAATCCGCGAGCGACTTCGAAACATCGTTGCCGATCTGCTTCCTAAGTACGGCCAGTTCCTTCTGCGATGTTGAGGGCATTGGATTGACTGGCACACAACCACTGGTTCCGCGTCACTCGATGCAAACCCGTCGAAGCACTGGCCATCTGATAGCCCAGGCGAAGTACTGGATTGACCGCCGATTGGCATCCAGGCCTTCGTGTTCCAACGCCATGTTGATCTCGTCAGCCTCATGGTATTCTCAAGCACAGGGCGGCTGGAAGATCGTGATCCCGATGGCGATCCCGATAGCGGTCCAGGTCTCCTGCGTTCCAGGATGGCGCGTATATTGCTCGTCAACATTGTCGGAAGGAATCCATGGAAATCGGCATCATCGGATTGCCCCAATCGGGCAAGACCACGCTTTTCAATGCCCTTACGGGCCTGCATGTGGATCTGGGTTACGCCGGTGGACGCAAGAACGCCAATCGTGGCGTGGCCAAGGTGCCGGACACCCGGCTGGAGCAGCTGAGCGCCTTGTTCAAACCCAAAAGCACGGTGCATGCCACGGTGAATTATGTGGATCTGGGGGGCTTGTCCGGCGAAGGGCGCAAGTCCAGCGGCTTCCCCGCCGAGGTGCTCCAGACCTTGAAGCCCTGCGAGGCCCTGTTGCTGGTGCTGAGGGATTTCGATAACACCGAGATGCCTCATCCCGATGGTCCGCCCAATGCCTTGCGCGACCTGCGCACGGCCCAGGACGAATTCCTCTTCAGCGATCTGGCCATTTGCGAAGGGCGCATCGAGCGCCTGGAGAAGCAGATCATGAAGATGAAGGACAAGGATCTGGTCTACGAACTGGACACGCTGAAACTCTGCCACGCCGCCCTGGAGGATGAACGCCCGTTGCGCACAGTCGAGCTGGACGAGGCTCAGCGCCGCGTGCTGCGCAGCTACGCGTTCTTAAGCCTGAAGCCCCTGCTGGTGGTGATGAACACCGGGGAAGGCGCCGACGCCACCCGCGTGGATGCGCTGCGTGAAGCCGCTGGTGGACTTGGCTTGCGCTTCCTGCAGGTGAGCGCCAACATCGAGATGGAGCTGGCCCAGATGGATGCCGAGGACGCCGTGGAATTCCTGGCCGAGTACGGCATCAGCGAACCGGCCCTGCACCGCGTGGTGCGTGAGAGCTTCACCTTGCTGGGCCTGGAGACCTTCTTCACCGTGGGCGAGGATGAATGCCGCGCCTGGACCCTGCATCAGGGCAGCGTGGCGCCGGTGGCCGCGGGTGTCATCCACAGCGACATCCAAAAGGGCTTCATCCGCGCCGAGGTGGTGCCTTCCGCCTCCCTTCTGGCCCTGGGCAGCATGGCTGCCTGCAAGGACAAGGGCAGCCTGCGCCTGGAAGGCAAGGAGTATGTGGTGCAAGAGGGCGATGTGGTCCACTTCCGCTTCAATGTCTGATCCACGCCGCACCAGTTCATTTCGCGAACGCTGGTTCTGGCTTAGGCCTGGGCCCGGCGGCTTGGCGTCCGGCGCGCCCCAGCGCCACTGGCCGGACAACTCGCCGGCAGGTGTCGCCTCCATGCTGGATGTGCTGCAGGATGCCCTGGGCACTTTGCCCCAGGAAAGCGGCGCTTCTCCCCATTCCGGCAATGGGGCACTGGCCCGCAAGCTGCTGGAGCGGGAGACCTTCGCGTTGACCCATGCGCCTCATCGCCTGCAGGTGGCGGAAGCGGTGGCACGCCGCCTGGAGGAGTTGCTGCCGACGGATCCCGCCGCCTGTCTGGAAGCTCTGCGACAGCTGCCCCAGTGGACCGCCTTCCTGCAAGCGGGGCCCCTTCCCGCTGGCGATGCCTCGCAATCCCACCTGGCCGCAAGGCGTCTGCGGGCCTTGGCCACCCACCTGGACAGCCGCCTGAGACGCCATGTGGGCGAGGAAAGCGTGGGAGCCACGCATGCGCTGCTGGAGCTCTGTGACTGGCTGGAGGCTCTTCCCATGCAGGAGCATGTTCCTGATGAGGCCGCCTGGCGCGAACTGCGCCACGGTGGCTGGGACATGGCGCCCCTGCTGGCCCGCCTGGACGAGGAGCTCCTGCGCCTCCGCCGGGAAGTGGACAAGCGCGCCGAGCAGTTAAGGCAGCGCTTTCTGGGATCGCGGGGGGAAGACGGCCAGGCCCTGCCCTGGGTGCTGGAGCAATTGGCGCTGGATCCCGCTCCGCCGGAACAATGGCTGTGGCTTCATCACTCCCTGCAGCGGCAGGCCCGCCGCTTGTTGGGCCAGCTGGGCCTGGAGAGCGAGCTTCTGCCCTACATCCTGCGTCCAGGATTGGTTCCCGGCTGCTGCGATCCTTTGCCCGCCAGCAATGGTTCCCTGTGCGGATTGGGAGATCTTAGCGCCCTGGATGGCCTGGCGCTTTCCCGGCATCTGGCCTGGGCCAGCCACACCCTGCCCGCACTGCAGGTGGTGCGTGAAGGCCTGCCGGGCAGGGCCTGGCTCTTGAAGGGCTGCGTGGAACGCCAGCTGGACGAGGAGGATTCCGTGGTGGCCGCGCTGGTGCGTCCGGAGGATGGAGACTGCTGGGCGCGCTGGGCGGCGGACTGGATGCTGCGCACCGGATGGCAGGCGGGTGACGGACGACTGCGCTTGGCGCAGGCTCTGCTGGAAGCCTGGGAACTGGTGCTGGCAAGGGCCGATGTTGAATTGCACCTGGGCATTCGTCCAGCGCAGGATGTGAAGAAGCGTTTGCTGGCGGAGGGCGGCGTGCCGGCCCATGTGGTGGATGCCGCCTGGCAGATCCTGCGTCTGCAGCCCGGTCGCTTCGCCCTGGCCAGCGCCCGTTTGCTGCTGTGGCGCGAGGCTGGCCGACGCTGGCGGCGCAATCATCGTGAGGCGGGCACGGCGGACTGGTTCCGCGTGCTGGCCCGCTGCGCCCTGTTTCCCCTGGCATGGCAGAAGGAACACCTGGCGGCCCAGCTTGCGGAAGGCCGGTCCTGGAAAGCCCTGCCCCCCGCCCTGGTTAGGCCCATCACCCCTCGGGGCGACGGCTTGCTCACGGAAATGGAAGAGCGACTGGCCACCCTGGGCCGCATCCGCCGGGAGGACATCGAGGCCGGGCGGGAGTTCGACACCCAGGCCACGCCCTCCCCCAGCGTGGCCGTGGTGGATGAGATGGATACCGGCGGGGACGATGAAGCAACTGCATGAGATTCTGCGCCTGATGGGGCGCTACCGCTCGCGCATGCTCTCCGGCGCCTTCTTTGTGCTGGTCACCAACTCCATTCTCATTTTCGGGCCGCGCATCCTGGGGCAGGCCATCGACGACCTAAGGGATGGTGATGGTCTGGTGCGGCATCCCCTGGGCTGGTACCTGGGTTGGCTGCTGGCCATCAGCGTGGGGCAGGGCCTGGCGCGCTTCGCCATGCGACGCATCCTGATTGGCGCCTCACGCCGGGTGGAGCGGGACCTGCGCGCCTCATACCTGGAGCGACTGCTGGAGCTGCCGCGCAGCTTCTTCGCCGGGCGCTACACGGGCGACATCATGAGCCGCGCCACCCAGGACATTGAAAATGTGCGCATGGCGGCGGGGCCGGCGCTGATGTACTCCCTGGACACCCTGTTGCTCAGCGGCTATGCCCTGACCATGATGCTGTGGATCCATCCCGCCCTCACCGCCATTGTGCTGGGTCTTTTGCCCCTGATCAGCGGACTGGTGTGGTGGCTGTCCCACCACATCCATCTGGCCACCATGGACGCCCAGCGCTGCTTCGGCCGTGTGAGCACCTTTGTGCAGGAGGCCCTTTCCGGCATGCGCGTGGTGCAGGCCTATGTGCGGGAGGAGGAGCAGGCCCACCGTTTCCGTGGGCATCTGGCGGAATATCGCAGCCTGCAGATGAGACTGGTGGCCCTGCAGAGTGCCTTCCGTCCATTGTTGGGTCTGCTCTTCGCACTGGGACAGGGGCTGGTGTTGTGGCAGGGCGGACGCCTCATCGTGGAGGGGCGTCTTAGCCTAGGCGATTATGTCGCCTTCTCCACTTACCTCACGCTGTTGTCCTGGCCCATGGTGGCCACGGGCTGGAGCCTGAGCCTGTTGCAGCGCGGCAGTGCCGGCATGCGCCGCCTGAACGAGATCCTGCTGGCCGCCTCCGACCTCACTTGGGGACCGGAGCGTGCGGGAAGCCACCCCCGCCTGGTGGTGGAGAAACTGGGCTTCACCTATGCCGACGCCGACGCCCCCGCCCTGCAGGACATTTCCTTCACCGTGGAACCTGGCCAGGCCCTGGGCATTGTGGGACCCACCGGGTGCGGCAAGTCCACCCTGCTGCGTCTTCTCTCACGCCAGTCGGATGCCCTGGAAGGACGCGTGCTGCTGGATGGCAAGGATCTGCGCCAGCTGGAAGCCGATGCCTTGCGCGGCGTGATGAGTCTGGCGCCCCAGGAAGCCTTCCTCTTCAGCGCCACCCTGGCGGAGAATGTGCGCTATGGACGCCCGGATGCCCCGGACGCTGACCTGGAGCGCGCGGCCGAGGACAGCCGCCTGGCCCAGGATCTGCCCCAGCTGCCCCAGGGCTGGGAGACGGTGGTGGGAGAGCGTGGCGTAACCCTGAGCGGAGGGCAGAAGCAGCGGGCCACCATTGCGCGCGCGCTGGTGCCCGAGGCGCCCATTCTGCTCCTGGACGACGCCTTGAGCGCCATCGACACACGCACGGAGGAAGCTCTCATTCAGCGCCTGCGCCAGGTGATGGGCCGGCGCAGTGTCCTTATCAGCAGCCACCGCTTGAGCGTGATGCGCGAAGTGGACTGGATCATTGTCCTGGATCAGGGCCGCCTGGTGGAGCAAGGCACCCACGCCCAATTGGTGAAGCAGGGCGGATTGTACGCCGAGCTGTGGCGACGCCAGGAGTTGCGCAGCTCGCTTGAGGAGGCGTTCTGATGGGCCCCGGAGGTGGAGGAGGCCGCGCCCATCGCGGCGTGGATCCCGATCGCGGCCTGGATCTGCGCCTGCTGCGGCGCTTGACAGGCTACCTGCGTC
The DNA here is from genome assembly GCA_903910645.1 of uncultured bacterium. Lineage (GTDB taxonomy): Bacteria > CAIWAD01 > CAIWAD01 > CAIWAD01 > CAIWAD01 > CAIWAD01. Next base: position 7,119 of record CAIWAD010000194.1, read on the forward strand.
CCCATTGGAAGGGTGCGCTGGTGGCCTTGGTGATGATCCTGGGCGCCGCCGGTCTGGAAACGGCCGTACCTCTGGTGACGCGCCATGCCATTGATGTAAATGTGGCGGGTCGGGATCTGGACGGCCTGTTGCGCAGCCTCATGCTCTTTCTGGGGCTTTCCACGGGTGCATTCCTGCTGCGCTGCGGTCAGCAGGTCCTGACAGGATGGATTGGCCAGAGCATTGTGCTGGAACTGCGCGGGCGTGTCTTTGAGAGGGTGTTGCGCCTGCATGTGGGCTGGTTCGATCGCCATCCCGTGGGCCAGGTGATGAGTCGCGTCACCAACGATGTGGAGAGCCTGAACGAGCTTTTCACCGGCGGACTCATCCTCATTTTCCAGGACATCCTGCTGCTGGGGGCCATCAGTGGCGTGCTGCTGTGGATGGACTGGCGCCTGGCCCTGGTGCTCTTCGCAGTGGTGCCGCTCATCTTTCTGGCAACATTCCAGTTCAAGCGTCTCACCCGCGCCGCCTTCCGCCGCGTGCGCGCCCTGGTGGGGGAACTGACCGGCTTCCTCCAGGAGACCATCACGGGCATGCAGGTGGTGCAGCTCTTCCGCCGGGAAGCCGCCACACGCCAGCGTTTCGCCCGCATGAACGACGAGCTGATGCGCGAGAATGTGCGCACCATCTTCTACTTCGCCGTCTTCTTCCCCCTCATGGAACTGCTGGGCAGCGTGGCCACGGCGGCCATTCTGTGGGCCGCGGCGGGGCGTCTGTTGGATCACACCCTAAGTTTTGGCGCCCTGGTGGCTTTCCTGGCTTATGCCGACCGCTTCTTCCGCCCCATCCGCGACCTGGCGGAGAAATACAACATCCTCCAAAGCGCCATGGCCGCGTCGGAGCGCGTCTTCGAACTGCTGGACGAGCAGCCCGCCCTGCCCTCCGGGCCTGTGGGAGCCCAAGGCGGCATGGAAGCGCCTCCCCGCCGCGGCGAGGTGGAATTCGAGAATGTGTCTTTCGCCTATGAGGGCGAGAGCTGGGTGTTGCAGGACCTGTCCTTCCACTTGAAGGCCGGCCAGAGCAATGCCCTGGTGGGGTGGACGGGAGCCGGAAAGAGCAGCGTGGCGGCCCTGCTGCTGCGCCAGTACGAGTTCCAGCGCGGCCGCATCCTGGTGGACGGGGTGGACATCCGCCAGTGGGATGTGCAGGCCCTGCGCTCCCGCATGGCCATTGTGTTGCAGGATGTCTTCCTCTTCTCCGGTTCCATGGCCCAGAACATCCACCTGGGTCGCTCATTGCCGGAGGGCGCGGTGGAGGCGGCCGCGCAGCGCACGGGCCTGGATCGGCTGGCCCGCCAGCGGGAAGGCGGCCTGGACGAGGCCGTGGGTGAACGCGGCCAGTTGCTCAGCGGCGGCCAGCGCCAACTGGTGAGCTTCAGTCGTGCCCTGGCCGGAGACCCCGCCCTGCTCATCCTGGACGAGGCCACCAGCAGCGTGGACAGTTTGTCGGAAGAACTGATCCAGCAGGCCATTGAGGAACTCATGCGCGGTCGCAGTTCTCTTGTCATTGCGCACCGCCTGAGCACCATCCGCAAGGCGGACCAGATTCTGGTGCTGCACCAGGGCCGCCTGGTGGAAAGTGGCCGCCACGAGGAGCTTCTGGTAAAGCGCGGCGTGTATCACCGCCTCTGGCAGCTGGAGCAGCCGGTGGGAGGCGGGCGTCTTGGCCATTGAACCCCTGCTGCAACTGGGAAACGGCATGGCCATTTCCTTCTGGGTTCTCGTCCTGGGAGGGCTTCTGGGCGGCCTCACCGCCGGCCTCTTCGGCGTGGGGGGCGGCGTCATCGTCACGCCCCTGCTCATCAGCCTGGGCGTTCCGCCCCATCTGGCGGCTGGCAGCATGAATGTGGCCATCATCTCCAATGCGGCGGAAGCCCTGGCTCATGATCTGCCCCGGCGCAAAGTGGATTGGCGCCTGGGTCTGATGATGGGAGCGGGCGCTGTGGCGGGAGGGCAGGCGGGCACGCTGTGGATTGCCAGTCTGAAGCGGCCCGGGCTGCTGGACGCACTCATCCGCGGTGGTTTCCTCATCCTGCTGCTGTGGCTGGCTCTGCGCCTGCTGAAGAAACGGGGCGAGCGGGGAGCGCGGGCCCGACGCTGGCTCTTCCACATGCCCCTGCGCTATCGAAGCCCATGGGAGCAAGAGCCTGTCTCCGCCCTGGGACCAGTGCTGGTGAGCGTGGGCGGCGGACTGGTGGCCGCCTTGCTTGGCGTGGGAGGCGGCATCTTCTATGTGCCTTTGCTTCTGGCCCTGTTCCACCGACCCATGCAGGACCTCGTCCCGGTAAGCCAGATCGCCGTGCTGATGGGAACCCTGTCTGTCAGCACCGGCCATGTGCTGCACACGGGCCATGTGGAGCCCCGCCTGGCCCTTGTCCTGGTATTGGCGGGCAGCACGGGCACTGTGGTGGGAAGTCGTTTGAAGGCCCATTTGGACAGCAAGGTGCTGGAGAAGCTGCTGGCCCTGGTTCTGCTCTTGGCCGCCTTCCGCCTAAGTCTGCCCTTGCTGGGCCTGTCGGGATCCGGCATGGCGGCCCCGGCTTCTGGCGGAGACTGGCTGCGCGCCTATGGCGACTGGTGCGCCACCAGCCGTCTGCACCTGTGGCTGGGCACGGTGGGCGTGGCGCTGGGCATGGCTCCCGTGCTGGGGTGGCTGCAGCATCGCGTGCTGGATCGCGCGGCGGGATTTCCCTCCAAGCCCTGACGACCGGGAAATCCTCTTCAAGCTGCCAGTAGCGAAATGCGGACCTGTCATTCCAACGAATACGGGAATCCATGCTGACGAGAGATCCCAGCTTTCGCTGGGATGTCACTCGTGGGTGGATTGCAGAGCGAATCCGCGCACGAGAACCGCTTCGCCAACATGGAAGCCGGGCCTCGAGCACGAGAGCTGGTTCGTGCGCTGACTATTCCCGATTCCTTAGCAGCAGCTCTCGCCGGAGCCAGTGAACACGCTGAAGCCCTTGCGGAAGCGGTCGTCGTGGTAGTCCACCACCGCCTGGTCCAGCCACTCCTTCTCATGATTGCTCATGAGCACGGGCACCTCGTTCACCGTGACCTGCACATCGTCCGCTTGCGGCTCATCCAGAGCCAGCCCCAGACGGGGCCCACCTCAGCCATAGCCTGCAATGGAAATACGAAGTCCCGCCCCCGGGTTTTCCGCCAGGATGGGGCGCAACTGCTCGCGCGCCCGGTCGGTGATGGTCATGTCGGCCTCCAGTTTTGCGCCGCCCCCGCGGCCTGATCCATGCCCCAAGATGGCATAATCATAATTACTTCACAACAGCAAATATTTCATGATGAATGTTTCAAGTTAGACAAGCTCGCTCTTTGTTAGTCGCGCCTTATTTCAAATCTTTGCGCCCAACAGCACCCCATTTGAAAGCATGGCCATGAACGTGTTGTCCATTCTGCTTTTGTGCGCCTGCATGCCCCTGGCTGCGCGCGCCTCCAGCGCTGGTCCGCCACTGGCCCACACAGGCGCGCCTGGCGAAGCCAACTGCACGGCCTGTCATGCCTCCTTTCCCATCAACAGTGGCAACGGAAGCTTCATCATTGAAGGTCCCGTCAGCTTCCGCGCCAATGAAAGCCACACCATCACCGTGCGCCTGCAGGATCCCGGCCAAAGTCGCTGGGGCTTTGAGCTGACCACCCAGGGCCAAGGTCTCATCAGTCTGCTGGAGCCGGGCCGCACCCAGGTGAGCACGGCGCCGAATGGCTTCCAGTACCTGCGGCACACCAGCCTGGGAACCAACGCCGGCACGGCCAATGGTCCGGTGAGCTGGACATTCAATTGGACGGCTCCCAATGTGCCGTCAACCCAGGTGGTCTTCTGGGCCGCGGGCAATGCCGCCAACAACAACCTGGGTTCCAATGGCGACTACATCTACACCACCAGTCTGACCGTGCCGCTGGCGCTGGATGCCGTGAACGATCTGACTCTGACCATGGATGGCACAATGGCCCTCCTTGGCTGGAGCCCGGTGGCCACGGCCACGGCTTATCGTGTGGAGCGCGCAAGCTCCATGGACGCGGCCTGGGTTTCGCTGGGGCAGGTGGGCAGTCCAGGCTTCCTGGATCTGGGTGCCGGCAACCAGGCCCTGTACCGCGTGGTGGCCCTACGCTGACAAACAACCATCCCTGGAGGACCCATTCATGAATCGCATGTGGATGATCTTGCTTTTGCCCGCCCTGGCTCTGGCCAATGCGGGTGGCCCGCCCAACGGCGTCACCGGCGCCCCCGGGCAGAACAACTGCACCCAGTGCCACGGCGGCAATGCCGTGAACAGTGGCAACGGCCTGTTCACCATCACGGGGCCGGAAACCTATGTGCCCGGC
>CAIWAD010000195.1 GCA_903910645.1 uncultured bacterium
GGATGCACCCATCCCGCCTTCCCAGGACACTTCACAAGCAGGACGCCCAGTGGGCGATGCCGCCGGCCTCGCCTCCCGCACCCTTTCCCGATTGTTGGCCGCCGTGGCCCACCTGGAAGAAGCGGAGGAGGCCGCTCGCGCCCAATTGCGTCGGCATCGACGGCTGGAGCTGGAAGATCGCGTGCACCGCGCCCACGCCTCCTGCCGCAGCGCCCGCCTGATGGGCTACCCGGAGCTGGTGGAGCACATTTCCATGCTCCGCCTGGGCCGCCAGATGGCCGGCAGCGGCCTGCACCTGCCCGAGGAGGGCGCCGCCCTGACCCCCCTTTTGCTGCACCTGGCCCCCGCCCACCTGGAGGCCCGCAGCGACGCCGGCCGCGACGGCCGCCAGGCCAGCGCCCTGAGGGCGCGGTTGCTGCGGGCGGAAATGAGCTGAAAGGCCCATACCCGTGGTTGGGGCTTTGTCCCCACCTGTCTTTCCAGTGCCTCGTTCAACCCATCTGATGCCGGAATTCGCCTGAATCCAAGGGCCTTTTGATCTCCAGGTTGATCCACGAGATACGACCGAATGGGATCCCTTTGCTTGACATCGGCAAGAGCAGCTCAGGCATGCTCTGGATGGGCGGGTGTGGTGCATGGGGAATGATTGGACACTAGGCGGAGCCCTCCGACGATGAGCGCCCTGTCCACACCGTGACCTTGTTCCCTTTCGCGCTGAGGACGACGGACGTGACCCAGGCCCTTCGGCTGGCTTCGATGGGAAAGAACCCTTCGGAGTTCAAGGGCGACAACCGGCCCAGTGGGACAAGGCCCAGGTTGCTATCGCCAAGCAGAATTCGTGGAATCCAGACTAGGGCTACCGCCTGTCTCCGGAGGCGGAGGGAGGATGCCTGACGCGCAGGGTGCACGTCGTTGCATTGTTTCGGGGATGCCCAGTCATCGCTGGGCGACGATGCACGGGTGAATGCCAACTAGGGCGGGACGACCCTTCACGTTTGGCAGGAACAGGCCTACTGGGTTGTCTTTGACGTCCACAGTAGTGCGTGGGAGTGGTGTCAGTTTGGGTTTGTGACCGCGTCCGAGGTCGCCGCGCGGGATCCACAGGGTGCCTCGTCAGGATCGAGCCGTGACATCTGGGGCGGAAGCTGGTGCTATGAAGCGAGGCAATCCAGTTCGGCGAACCGCCACTGAAGCCTTCCAGCCAACCAGGTAGCAACCTAGTCTTCCGCGTCGCCGGAATCCTGCCCTGAGGGTCCAGCCCGTCACGAACAGCAGGGCAGGTGGCAGGGAAACGACCATTTCGCTCAGGCGGTTCTTTCCTCTAGGTCGCGGGTAGGCCTGCGACCTAGAGGGTGGAGGAACTGAAGTCCAGTGCGAGCTCAGCGGCACCCGCTGCGGGCTGTCCCTTCCCAGGTGACACTGTAGCAGGCTCGGGCATTTGCATCAGGCACGGCAATGGCCACCAGGGATTCGGTGGTGCTAAGGATGCGGGTGGCATTGCCTGGATTGGGCCAGCCACCGGTGGACTGGTACACATGGTAAAGACTGGCCCCTGCCACCGGACACCATTCCAACCACATGGTGCGGGTGGAAGGATCGTAGGTGCTGCTCAGCTGCAGGAGGTCCACCATGCCGGTGGGCGACCAGGTCACCAGCCCCTTGGCGGGGTTGTCCAGCTGGTCGTAAATGCGATCCGACGGGCTGCTGCCGTCATCCAGGCACCACCCATTGTAGCGGGCCTGGACGGGGCCGCTGCCGTTGTTGTACAGGTCCCAGCTGCCATTGCCCATGAACGTGTTGCTCAAGGAGGGGCTGTCCCCCACGATGGTGGTGGCCCCGTTGCTCGTGTACATGCCCACCGCATTGTTCAACAGGTGGCAATTGGCCACCACGGGATAGGCTGAGGCGAGTGCCAGGCCGCGCTGGCTGCTTTCCTGCAGGGTGATGTAGCGCAAGGTGTCCGGTTTGTTGGTGTTGGACAGGGTGAGGTTCACCGTGGCCTTTTCCACCACGCAGTGCTGGAACGTGCTGGTGGCGCCGTTGTAGTCGGCGTTGTTGCCGAAGGTGATGCCGTTCCAGCCGCCGGACAGGCCGTTGTCGGCGGTGA
>CAIWAD010000196.1 GCA_903910645.1 uncultured bacterium
CCCACTTCGACGAGGACGCGGGCGTGGAGAGCTGGGCCCATGCCTGCGGCAACTCCCATATCCGCGAGCTGGCCCTGGGGGCCTTGACGGAAGCGTCACGCCCTGGAGATGTGGAGGAGGCGCGGGATTTGCTGCGGAATCTGGAACGCGTGCGGGATCAGCGCCGCATGGAGGAGATCAAGGGGCAACCGGAGCATCGCGAGGAGTTCGCGGATTTGTTGCGGCGCCTGCGCGGCTAAGACTTGTCCTCGTCCAGCCGTTGCTTGGCCATCTCCAGCGCGGCGTGCAGTTCGTCCATTTCGAAGGGCTTGGCCAATACGCCCAGAATTTCACCCGAACGAAGGCGCTCCCGGGGAAGATCGTCAGCCCAGGCGGTCATCAGCAAGGCGCGCAGTTTGGGATTCCGCTTGCGCAGCTCGTCCAGCAACTCCCAGCCATTCATGAGCGGCATACGCAGGTCCAGCAGGGCCAGATCCACTTCCGGCCATCCGGCATCCGTCCAGGCAAGGGCCTCGGGACCACTGGCAAAGGCCTCCACTTCCCATCCCAGACTGCGCAGGATGCTTCCCGCAACACCACGCACCACATCGTCATCGTCCACCAGCAACACGCGCCCGGCCTCCCGTCGCAGACCCGAAGCCGTGCGGTGGTCTTTGAGAGGAAGCAGCAGGCGCACCTGGGTGCCATGGCCTGGGACGCTGTCCAGTTCCAGATCCCCGCGATGCGCCCGCATGCAGGCCCACGCTTGACCCAGGCCCAATCCGGCGTGACCGGAGCGGGTGGAGTAGTAAGGATCCAGCGCGCGTTCCAGAACCTCCTCGTCCATGCCTTCGCCGGAATCCGAAATGAGCACTTGAAGGTGAGTGGGAAGCGAAAGGCCGCCTTCCTCCAGCCCGGAACTCATGGTGCGGGTCTGCACCTGAAGCAGTCCGCCATCCGCCATGGCCTCGCAGGCGTTCACCAGCACGGCGGCCAGCGCGCCGGCCAACAGGCCTCTGCGTCCGGGGAGATCGCTGGATGTTGCGTCCAGGGAAAGCCGGGTCTTGATCAGCGGGAAGCGTGCGCGCAGGCGCTCCACCTCTTTGCGCACCAGTTCGTGCACATCCACAGGCTCGCGCCCCACGGGGGCACCCCGCCCCAGGAGACCCAGCGACTGCACCTGCTCTTCCAAGGTGGTGGCGGCGGAGAGCAGGCTGGCGGCCCATTCCTGGGCCCGCTCATCATCCCGGAAGCGATGCTGCAGCATCTCCGTGGAGCTTTGAATGACCACGAGCTGGTTGCTCACCGCGTGTGTCACATGCGTGGCCAGTGCGCGCAGAGCTTCCATTTTCTGCGATTGCAGACGCTTGCGTTCCAGCCTTCGCCGTCTGCGCTCCTCCTCCTGCCGCTGCCCGCGTTGTTGAGCCAGGCAGATGGCAAGACCGTCACGGAAGGACCATTGGGTGTCGAAGCCCAGGCCTTCCCACTCCTGCACCCTGCGCAAGCCGTCCAGACCTGTGAAAAGGGCAGGTGGCGGTGACCAGTCCCGGGCACCATCGCCCGGTGGAGGCAGTTGCCCCGGCAGGAATCCCAATTGACGGGCCGCCGGGTTGCAGGATACCAGGGTGCCATCCGGCGAGAAGGCCAGCACAAGCCCGGGCATGCCCTCCAGCATTGCATCGCGCAATCGGCCCTGTTCCATTCGTTCGCGGCGGGCCTGCTTCAGGCGGGCCATGCTGTCAGCGCGGGTGATCAAGCGATCCACATGCTGGGTTAGGGCCTCTTCCCACTGGGTGGAGCGCACCATGACATCCAGAGCGCCGCGCTTCATCCACCCCACGGCCTCGTCGGCCTCCTGCGGCGCGCAGATGGCGGCCCAGGGCGGGCACGCATCCTCCGCCTCGAGCTTGTCCAGCAAGGTGCCCGTTTCCATGTCCATGGGATGGGGGTGCAACAGGAGCAGATCGACGGGGGCCTGGCGTTGGCGATCCAGCAGGTCCTCGCCACGCATGAGGCTAAGCACCTGGCATCCGGAGAGCATCAACAAACCGGCCTGGCGGAGCACAGCGGGATCGCGGCTGAGCAGGACGATGTTGCGCACGGGACACCCTCCAGGGTGATGTCAGCGATCCACGCGCCAGTAGAGCAGCAAGGCCGCCAGTGCGAAGGCCGCGTTGGGAAGCCAGGCGGACTGCACGGGTGTCAGCAGGCCCTTGTAGCCCAGGTTCTGGCAAACCACCTGCAGGCCGTAGTAGGCGAAGGCGCTGAGGAGGCTCAAGCCGAAGCCCAGCATGATGCCCGCACGGTGGCGGCGCAGGGCCAATGGCACGCCGAAAAGCACAATGACGAAGTTGGCCAGGGGTCCGGCCATTTTCCCCTGGGCATTCACCTCCCAGCGCCGCGTGAAGGCACCGGCCTGCTTCTGCCTTTCAATGAAAGCCCGCAACTC
>CAIWAD010000197.1 GCA_903910645.1 uncultured bacterium
ACCAATGCTCACCGCGTAGGCCGGATAGCCGTGAATGAAGTTGCTGGTGCCGTCCAGCGGATCCACGGCCCACAAGAGCTCGGCCTCCAGGTCCAGACCCGCGCCCTCCTCGCCCAACAGCCCCACCTGCGGACAGTCCTGCCGCAACAGACGCGTGATGAGCGCCTCTGAGCGCCGGTCGATTTGCGTCACATAATCGTGGCATCCCTTGGTGTCCACGGCCAGGGGTTCGCGATCCTCCACCGCCTGGCGCAACAGGGCATCGGCGGCACGGGCGGCCCTCAGGGCGGCGGCCAGGGTGGCTGAAGGCGTCATGATGGCTCCTTTGCGAATGGCGCGCGGTCCGGCATCGCGAAGCGGCGAAGTTCCACAGACCTTAAGTTAGGGCCAGCAGTCTCCGACTGAAACAAAGGAAGGACCAGCACGAGCATGCCTGTTTGCCGCATTACGCGAGTGGAGGACTTCTGCGCCTCACACCGCCTGCATAGCCCCCATTTGAGCGAGGAAGAGAACCGCGCCCTCTACGGGAAATGCAACAACCCCAACGGCCACGGCCACAACTACCGCCTGCATGTGACGGTGCAGGGTCCGGTGGATCCCGCCACTGGCATGCTCATTGAATTGAACCAGCTGGCGGCCCTCATCCGCGAGTGCATCACGGACCAGGTGGACCACTTCAACCTGAATGTGGATGTGCCCTTCCTTGCTGGCGTCATCCCCACCGCCGAGAACCTCTGCCTGGCGTTCTGGCGGCAGCTGGATGGCCGCCTGCCCGTGGGCGAGCTCTACGAGCTGCGGCTGGAGGAGACCGGGCGGAACATCGTGGCCTTGTGCCGGGACTGAGATCATGCGACACGTGCTCATCACCGGAGGATCCAGCGGCATTGGCCTGGCCTGCGCCCGTGCATTTCTTGCCGCGGGCGAGACCCTAACCCTGGTGGGGCGCGATGCCACGCGTCTGGCGGCAGCCATTGACACCCTGGGAAGCGCCCGCGCCAGTGGCGAATGTTGCGATGTGGCCAGCGCCGCCGCGGTGACCCAGATGGCCCTGCGCCTGCAGGAGGCGGGGAGGCGCGTGGATGTGCTGGTGAACAACGCCGGGCTTTTCCTGGCCGCGCCAGTGTTGAAGGTGCCGGAAGAGCAGGCCGCGCAGCTGTGGGAATGCCAGGTGATGGGGCCGTGGCGCATGTTGAAAGCCTGCGCGGCGGCGGATCTGCGCGGCGAGGCGGGCCTGACAGTGGTGAACATCCTTAGCGTCACGGCTTTGAAGAGCTTTCCGGCTTGCGGCTTCTACGGCGCCACCAAGGCCGCCTTGAAAAATCTGATGGAAACCGCCCGCGCCGAACTGCGCCAGGAGGGCGTGCGCATCTGCAATGTCTTCCCCGGCGCCACGGACACGCCCATTTGGGGCGAGCGCGGCATGGATCGTTCGCGCATGATGCCGGCGGAGGATGTGGCCGCCGCGGTGCTGGCCTGTGCCGCGCCCCATGCCGGCAGCCTGGTGGAGGATCTGGTGATGCGCCCCGTGGGCGGCGATTTGTAACACACCCCTGAAAGGAGTTCCCATGCAAGGTTCGCGCTTCCAACTCCAGGCCGTGCCCTTGACGGTGAGCGGAAATCCCGCCCAGGTGGCTTATCTGCGCCGGGTGCTGAGCTATCTGCTGCTGGGCCTGCTCACCGCCTGCGCCGGCGGTGTTTTCGGCTTGCAGCCCGCCGTGCTGAATGTGGTGGCGGGCCATCCGTGGATCGGCCTCTTCGCCATGCTGGGGCTGGTGATGTGGGCCACCAAGGCCAGCACCGGTCCCAACGCCGGACCCGTCTACTACCTCTTCACCTTCGCCATGGGCCTGCTCATGGCCCCCACCCTGGCCTTCACCTTGATGAAGGGCAACGGTGGCCAAACCCTGGCCCTGGCCGGCACCCTCACCGTGGTGAACAGCCTGGCGCTGGCGGCCTA
>CAIWAD010000198.1 GCA_903910645.1 uncultured bacterium
CGGGTAACGCTGCCGTGATCCCGAAGATCCTCATAGACTTTCCGCGCCATGTTGACGGGAATGGCAAAGCCGATGCCCTGGGCCTGGGCGTTCACCGCCGTGTTGATGGCCACAATCTGGCCATGGATGTTCAAGAGCGGCCCGCCGGAGTTGCCAAAATTAATGGCCGCGTCCGTCTGGAAGAAGTTCTGGAAGACCGGCCCTCCGCCACCAATGTTCAGGTTGGCGCGGCCCTTGGCGCTGATCACGCCCACCGTGAGGGTCTGTTCCAGGCCATAGGGGCTGCCAATGGCAATAGCCCAGTCCCCGATGCGCACATCGTCGGAGTTGCCCAATTGCGCGGCGCGACCCTTGGCGTACCCGGCATCGATCTTCACCACCGCCACATCCGTTTCCGGATCCGTACCCACCACCGTGCCCTTCACTTCCTGCTTGTCGGAAAGGACAACGGTGAGTTCCGAGGCCCGCTCCACCACATGATTGTTGGTGAGGATGTAGCCGTCGTTGTCAATAATGACGCCCGAACCGGAGCTGTTCATTTCCTCCATGTCCTGGTGGAAACGGTCGTTGGGAATACCAAAGAGCTCCGGACCAAAGCCAAACAAATCAGAACCCTGCCGCTGCAGGGTGGTGGTGACTTTGATGTGCACCACGCTGGGCATGAGGCGCTCCGCCACCGCCACAAAGGGCGAACTGCCCCGGTCGTCCACCGTGAGGGGCAGGGATGCCTGCTGAATGAAGCCGCCCACCGTGGAGCCGGAACTTCCACCAGGCAGGAAAGCCGCCAGACTCTGGGAAGTCCAGCCCATGCTCGACGCAAAAATCACGCCGATAATCAGGCCACTCGTTGCAACGATGCCTGTCAGAATAGTAGCTTTGATGAAGGGCAGGTGTTCGGTTTTCATCATGCTTTCCCCAGAATATCCAAGGTAATGAAATCTCTTGGCTTGGGCAACCTTGTTCGGAAATTTAGACAAGCGCCCTTCCAAGAACCCCGTTCCCGGCCAGTTTGTCCAGCCGGGCCCTCCCAACCACCCAGTGACCTCAATTGTTCCAGGAAGCAACCTGTTTGCATCATTTGGGCTCGGGGTAAAGCAGGATTGCCCGGCGGGCCTCCAGCCATTGCTGACGGTCCGTGACCAGGGTCTGTGTCAGTTCATCCAAAGTCCGACCCTTCTGCAACAGGGTACGCACTTTGTCGCTGCCCATGGCTTTGTCGAACATGCGTCGCTGACCCTCGCTGCCCTTCCATGCAAAAGAATCCACCGCAGCATTTAAAACATCCAGCATTGCCAACTGAGCCTTGCCTGGATCCACCGCCTTCAACTCCGTGAACAGCAGGCGCAAACCGTGGCAGGATTTCTCTTTCCAGGATCCTGAAACCGGCGTCCAGTGCCATGGCATGGCCCGCACACCGGCAAGAGATTCCCCGTTGAAAAGGCGGGCCAGGTCTTCAGCCTGTGTGCTGTCCGTGCCTGCCACCCAGAAAGGGCTGGCGGTGCCGATGCCAATGGAGCAAGTTCCCAGTTCGCCCACCGGTCCGGTGATGGCCATGGCCAGGGGCGTGTCCCAGGTGGGCACATTGGGGGAAGTGGGCACCCAGGGCAGGCCGGTCTCAGGGAAAAGCATGCTGCGTTTCCAGCCCTTCATGGGAAGCACGCGCAGCTTGCAGCCAATGCCGAAGCGTGTGTTGAACAGCAGCCCCAGTTCGCCCATGGTCAGGCCGTGGACATAAGGGATGGGATAGGGCCCAATGAAGCTGGCGAATGCGGGATCCAGCGTCAGCCCGCCCACCATGCCGCCACCAAGCGGATTGGGACGATCCAGCAGGATCAGCTCCACGCCGGCCGTGCGGACGGCCTTCATCACCTCCGCCAGCGTGGAGGCAAAGGTGTAAGGACGGATTCCAATGTCCTGGATGTCGAAGAGCAGGGCGTCCAGATCCTTCAACAAGGTCGGATCCACCGTGCGCGATCCCTGATAAAGGCTGCTTACGGGCAGGCCGCTTGCGGCATCCAGCTGATCGCGCACCAGTTCGCCAGCCGGACGGCTGCCGTCCAGGCCATGTTCGGGGGAAAAGAGCCGCACCAGTTCAACCTGCGGGTGGGCTTGCAGCAGGTGGACAATGCCCTGGCCCTTGGAATCCACCGCCGTCTGGTTGGTCACCAAACCCAGGCGACGACCCTTCACCAAGGAAAGGGAATCCTCCAGCAGGACCTCCAGTCCGGGCTTCACCCGTGCGGCGCCAGCGCACCCAGTCCAGGCAAGCAGCAGGGCAATCAGCAGAGTTGGCAGCGTGCGACCCATCCATCCCCCAGTAAATCAACTCATCACAGCGGCTCTCGTACTCGAACCTCGACTTCCTTCTCAGCGAGGCGACTCTCGTGTTCGTTCTCCAAATCTCACCGCCATCCGCGAGTTTCAATCCCGATCCAGACAGTGATAACGCCGCGGCGCACAGCGGCTTATCTACTCAAGTCACGGATTCGCACCGCGAAACCAGGGCAGGATCATCCAAACGAAAACCGGGATCTCTTGTTCAAATCGGTTCTTTTATCCGCGGGATGACAGACCAATTCCCAATGCCACAAACTGGCGGATCTTGCGATTGAGGTGCATTGCCCGTTCTCGTTTCACAAGGAAAAACCACTGTCCACCAACAGTTTAATCAACAAAGGTCAGTCAACAGAAAGCTGTCAGCGGGAAGGGGATGTCGCCAGTTTTTCCCGCTGGGCCTGCCAGGCGGACAGGCGCTGCACAATCTGGTTGCGCAGGCGGATGCCGCTTCCTCCAGCACGCTGTCCGGTGATCAGGACGCAGAAACCAAGGTGCGGGCGCCCCTCAGTCATCAAATAGCCTGCCAGGCCGGTGACGCCGGTGAGCGTGCCGGTTTTCGCCGCCAGACGCACGCCCTTGGCCACGGATGGTGGGAATTTGCGCAATGTGCCTTGGCCGGAATCGGGCATGCGTGCGGCCAATCGACCAGGATGGCGGCGCTCCATGGCACACAGCAGTTGTGCGAACTGCCGCGGCGCCACGGCGTTGTAGCGGGACAGACCGGATCCGTCCACCTGGCGCAACCAGCCCTCCACCCCAAGGCTGTCCCGCAGGATGTCCCTGGTGATTTGTCCGGCGCGTTCCCAGTTGGAGAGCCCCTTCACAGGCTTCTCCACCGCCAGGCGCTGAAAAATGTTCTCTGCTCCCAGATTCCAGCTTTCGGTCAGCACACTGTCCAACACCTGCTCCAGCGGCGGGCCCACATGCCGCAACCAGGCCACGCCCTTGGGCAATGGGCTGCGCCAATCCAATTGGGGCCTGCAAGTGGCCTGGAAG
>CAIWAD010000199.1 GCA_903910645.1 uncultured bacterium
ATGCAGGCGGCCCTCGTCGGGTTCGCGTTCGCCGGCCAATACGCGCATGAGCGTGGTCTTGCCCACGCCATTGTCCCCCACCAGGCCAATGCGTTGGCCGGGCAGGATGCGCCAGTCCAGGTTCTCGAAGAGCACTTTGTCTGGAAAGCGCACGGCCAGCTTGTTCAACTGAATCAAAAGCGCGGACCTTTCATGTCACTTGAAGGGGATGTTCCACAAGATCAGTAGAGCGCCACCACACGAAAGCAGCGCAGCTCCGGCGTGGCAGGAGCCGTCCACTCCAGCGCCTGGGTCTGTCCCAACACCGTCCAGGGGCCCTGCCAGGGATCCACCGCCGCCTCCACCCGATAAGCAGTGGCCTCCGACAGCGCGTTCCACCACAATCGCACGCTGCCCGCCACCTGCTCTATGGCCAGCATGGGCGGCTCCCGGTGCTGAAGGGTGCGCACGCCCAGATCCTGCCAGTCCGCCGTGGAGGGCGCCAACCCCAGCAGCAGGCCCTCGCCGGGATGGGCGGGGTCCAGGCTTTCCACTTCCAGCCACAGGCTGTCGCCGTCCACCCAGTCCGGAGCAAGCTCGCGCAGTTCCAGGGCCAGCACGCCGTCCTCCAGGCTGGCCACCCAGCTGCCGCTGCCGGGCTGGGTGCCACAGCGCGCGCGCAGGGCTCCCGGCGCCGGGGTCGATGCGTCGGCATGGCGGCCCAACAGAGCCAGGTGGCGCAACATGCCGTTCAAATTGGAGCTTCCCTTGCTCTCAAGGATCCAGTCGTCGGGATCCAGCACCACGGCCGTGGGCGCCTGGGTCGTTACCACCACATGGCCTTGCAGGCGCAACGTGTTGCGCCGCTCCGCCAGGGACGCGCTGCCCGCCGTGACCCGCCAGGGCAGCCACAAGTCGAAGGGGGCTTCGCTCTGATTCTGGCGCACGCGGATCTCGCACACCGGGTGGCCGCCCACAGTGCGGCTGCGCCAGTCCCAGCGGTAATTGGGGCGGTTCAGCCCGTAAAGATAGCCCGCCCACAATCCGGTCAGATCCCGTGGAGTGAAGGCCTGGGCGTGGGCGGTGAAGTCCGTCACATGAGCGCTGGCGTAGGCGAAGGGCCCTTCCGCCCACTGGCGCATGAGTGGGAAAAAGGCCGAGTCACCCACCTGTCCGCGCAGCATGTGCAGCAACCAGGCGCCCTTGCGGTACACCGTGTTGGAGTTGAAGGTGGAGGGCGGATTGTAGATGGGCCCGCTGGGATCCGTCACGGCGCAGCGCGTGGTCATGTGCTGCACCAGGGCGGCATGGCCGCCCAGGCTCTCCTTCCACAAGGCCTCGCTGTAAGTGGCGAAACCCTCGTTCAGCCAGATGTCCTCCCAGGCCGCGCAGGTGATTTTGTCCCCGAACCACTGGTGGGCCAGCTCGTGGGCCACGATGTAATCGTAGTAGTGGTCGCCGCGGATGAGCGCGCTGCCATAGCTGGTGTTGCACTGGTGCTCCATGGCGCCGCCCCAGGTGAACTCGCTGTGGCCGTATTTCTCGTCCACAAAGGGGTACTCGCCATATGTGCGGGCGAAGTGGCCGATCATGGGAACGGTCACATCCAGGTCCACCTGGGCATCCGCCAGATCCTCCGGCCACACATAATGCACCACGGGCATGCTGCCACCGGCCAGAGGCGTGTAGCTGTCCGCGATGGCCACATAGTTGGTCACGCTCATGCAAATGAGATAGGTGGCAATGGGGTGAAGCTCACGCCAGGTGAAGGTCACCTGGGCGCCCAGGGTGTCCGCGCTTTGCAGCACGCCGTTGGAGGTGGCCGTGTAGCCCAGGGGCACGGTGATGGCCACGCGGGCGCTGTCCGCCTTGTCGGAAGGATCGTCCTTGGTGGGCCACCAGGAAGGTGCGCCATCGGGCTCGCTCAGGGTGGCCAGAATGGGCACGCCGGCATGGGTGTCAAGTTCATAAGAGCCGAAACCCGTGCTGGCGGGATTGCCGCTGTAGTGCACGGTCAGGCACACGCTCTGGTCCAGGCCCAGGGGCGCAGGAAGCTGGCAGAGCAGCTGGTTGCCGCTGTGGGTGAAGGAGGCGGCGCCGTCCACGGCGCTTACCGCCAGGTTGTCGTGCAAGTCCAGGGCCACATCTCCCAAGCCCTCCTGCAGGCTGCGCAGGCAAAGGGTGACCTGCCCCTGGATGGCTCCCGTCACCATGTCCGGCCACAGGCGCAGATCGCACCAGCCCAGATCCACGCGGGCGTCGGATCGCTCCACGCGGGGGGTGTCCAGGCGACGCTGCCAGGCGGCCAGATGCTCCTTCATCCACGCCTCAGGATCGGCCAGATCCTGTCCACGCGCAGGGCCTGCCACAAGGGCCAGGGCCAGCAGCAAAAGTCCAGCAGGCTTCTTCATGCGATTCCCCTTTGACTTGGTGGACCCGGCTGTTGAAGGATAAAGGTTGAAGTGCGCAGACCGACCATTCCACACGACCGCGCTGAACATCCCATGTGGCCGCGCACTGGCATGGCTTTGCGCAAGGGGAGGCACCGGGGGCTTCCCTTAAGATCCGGCACCACTGTCATTCCTTCAGCATGTCCACGAAAAAGTGGCCTCCGGTAACTCATGGAATTCGCCTCGCAAGGCATCGATTGAAGGCGGAAAGCCCTGGAGTTCAAACCCATGACAGAACGCATTGCCAAGGAATCCCCTTGGCGCAGGGGCATTCCATCCCATGGTGCTTGGCGAATTCCGCATCGATGGAGGCTGCAAAGTCCGCCCCATAATCAATTGCAATAGATGGCAAAGGGAGCCGTGCCCCCCTTTGAAAAGAATGTTATGCTTGGCCCCCATGGAACGCAGCCTGAGCATCCCATCGGATCCCGCAGCCATCGACAAGGTGGAGAGCTTCCTCACAGAGCTCTGCGCCGAGTGGGGCCTCTCCGATGACGAGGCCGGCGACCTGATCATTGCCGGCACCGAGGCCGCCAACAACGCCATTCTCCACGGCAATCGCCGATGCAGGGAACTGCAGGTGCGCCTGCAAGCCCAGGTGCGCCAGGTGGGCGGCACGCGCCTGCTGGAGCTGACGGTGTGTGATGAAGGCCAGGGCCTGCCCGACGAGGCGCCGGAGGATCCCACCAGCCCCGAGCACCTGCTGGACATCAGCGGCCGCGGCCTGCTGATCATTCGCCATCTCATGGACGAGGTGCGCATTGAAGCCCTGGAGCCCGGCACCCGCGTGGTGATGATCAAATCCCTTGCCTGACCCTCACCAGCAATCAGCCCATCTCGCACTCGAATTCAAACACCACCAGTCACCGGCACTTGTGTCCTTTGGGCGAAGCTCATGAAAGGCTCGAAACCGAGAGTTGCCTGGGAGCTTGCCAGCTCAACGATCCACGCGATCCACAATGCCCACAATGCAGGCATCCACCGGCGTCAAGGGATTGGGCAAGGGCAAGGCCGCCTCTTTGGAGGCCACGAAATAGACCAATTGGCCCTGGGCGCTGGCCATCAGGTCAATGGCCGCCAGGCGGGCGCCTTCGGGCTTGCCATCGCCATCCACCGGCTGGATCACCAAAAGGGTGGCGTCCGCCAGCGCAGGATCCTTGCGCGTGGCCCACACCTTTCCCACCACTCGAGCGAGATTCATGCCATCAACCCCTGATTCCCATAAAACTCTTGAGTACGGGATCCGCCACGAATGGACCTGTCTCAAGACTCCTGAACATCCACGCGATCCACAATGGCCATGATCACCGTGTCCACCGGCGTGCCGTCGGTGGACTGCGTCAGGCGGGCACTGGAGCCCGCCGCCATGAGCACCACCTCACCCACCCCGGCGCCCACGCTGTCCACCGCCACGGTGAAGGCATCCTTCTCGCTGTAATCGAAGTCCAGGTGACGCACCATGAGGAACTTCAAGCCCGTGAGCTTGGGATCCTTGCGCGTGGCCCACACGGTGCCGATGACGCGGCCCAGCTGCATGGAGGCCTCCTACTGGTTCAGGACCATGGCGAAGATGAGCGGAGCCACGATGGTGGCATCGCTTTCCACGATGAAGCGCGGCGTGTCCTGGCCCAGTTTGCCCCAGGTGATTTTCTCATTGGGAACGGCGCCGGAATAGCTGCCATAGCTGGTGGTGCTGTCGCTGATCTGGCAGAAGTAGCCCCACAAGGGCGTGTGCTCCTCCTCCATGTCCTGCTCCAGCATGGGCACCACGCAAATGGGGAAGTCGCCGGCGATGCCACCCCCAATCTGGAAGAAGCCCACGCTGTGCTCGTAGGCGTTGCGGCGGTACCAGTCCGCCAGGAAGGTCATGTACTCGATGCCCGTGCGCACGGTGTGGACGCGGCGCACATCGCCCTTCATGCAGTGGGCGGTGTAGATGTTGCCCAGGGTGCTGTCTTCCCAGCCCGGCACGATGATGGGCAGGTCGCGCTCGGCGGCGGCCACCAGCCAGCTGTCCTTGGGATCAATCTGGTAGCGGTCCTGCAGCACGCCCGAGCGGATGAGGCGGTACATGAACTCGTGGGGGAAGTGGCTGCGGCCCTCGCGGTCGGCGCCCTGCCACTCCTCCAGCACCACACGCTCCAGCACGCGGATGGCTTCCTCCTCCGGAATGCATGTGTCCGTCACGCGGTTCAAATGGCGCTCCAGCAGCGCCTGCTCGTCGGAGGGGCTAAGATCCCGGTAATTGGGAACGCGCACATAGTGCTTGTGCGCCACCAGGTTGAAGAGGTCTTCTTCCAGGTTGGCCCCGGTGCAGGAGATGATGTCCACTTTGCCCTGGCGGATCATCTCTGCCAGGCTTAGGCCCAGTTCCGCCGTGCTCATGGCGCCGGCCATGGACACGAGCATCTTGCCTCCCTGTTGCAGGTGGGCGTTGTAGCCATCGGCCGCGTCAATCAGGGCGGCGGCGTTGAAGTGGCGGTAGTGGTGGCGCAAAAAAGTGGAAACAGGGCCAAGGCTCATGATGTTCTCCGTGCTTCGTTGGTGGTGGAATGTGCCACTTGGAGGGCGTACCGTCTTCAGGCGCCTCCGAGCTCGGGCAGGAATGAGTGGCCCAGGCTGGCGGGTGGCAGCTTGAACCAGTGGCGCAGGGTGGCGCCCACATCAGCGAAAGAGGCCCGCGTGCCCAGATCCCGTCCGGACAACCCGGCGGCATAAACCAGCAGGGGCACATATTCGCGGCTGTGATCCGTGGATGTG
Organism: uncultured bacterium; assembly: GCA_903910645.1. Lineage (GTDB taxonomy): Bacteria > CAIWAD01 > CAIWAD01 > CAIWAD01 > CAIWAD01 > CAIWAD01. The sequence goes on from CAIWAD010000199.1 coordinate 5,190, forward strand.
CCGGTGGGATCGTTGCCGTGGTCGGCGGTGATCACCAGCAAATCCTCCGGGCCCAGTTTCTCCAGCAGGGCGGGCAGAAGGGCGTCGAAGGCCTCCAGGCCGCCCTTGAATCCGGCGGGATCGCAGCGGTGGCCCCACAGCATGTCGAAGTCCACCAGGTTGAGCAGAATCAACTGTCCACCCGGGGCGCCCCCTTCATCCAGCACTTCCAGCAGCCGCTGCATGCCCTCCGCGTTTCCTTTGGAAGTCAGGGCGCGCTGGATGCCAACACCGGCGAAGAGGTCGCGGATTTTGCCAATGCTCAGTGTCTCCACTCCGGCGGCGGCGGCGGCGTCAATGGCGGTGGGTGCGAAAGGCGGCAGGCTGATGTCCTTGCGGTTGGGCGTGCGCTGGAAATCCCCCGCCTGGCCCAGGAAGGGCCGCGCAATGACACGGGCCACGGCGTGTTCGCCCTGCAGCAGGTCCCGTGCCTGTTGACAAATGGTGTAAAGACGCTCCAGCCCGAAGCTCTCCTCGTGGGCCGCCACCTGGAACACGCTGTCCGCGCTGGTGTACAGGATGGGCTTGCCCGTGGCCACATGTTCCTGGCCCAGGCGCTGGATGATGTCCGTGCCGGAGGCCGTGCAGTTTCCCAGGACGCCGGGAAGCCCGGCCATGCGGCACCAGTCCTCCACCAGTTGGGCGGGAAAGCCGTGGGGATAGGTGGGCAGAGCCAGCGGCGTCTCCAGACCCATCAGCTCCCAGTGGCCCAGGGTGCTGTCCTTGCCCATGCTCTTTTCCGCCATGCGCCCCCAGCTTGCGCTGGGTTGTGCGGCCGGTGGAACGCCTTCCAGCTCCAGCACACGACCCAGACCCAAGGCCCCCAGATTGGGCAGGGCAAGTCCGCCCTGATGGCGGGCCAGATTTCCCAGAGTATTGGATCCCGCATCGCCAAAGGCCGCGGCGTCGGGCAGTTCCCCCGCCCCCACCCCGTCCATCACAAGCAGAATGAAGCGTTTCATCCTCGCCTACCTCTTGTCCTTGATCCATGAAAAAGGGCCTGTTGCCAGGCCCTTGAATCGTCGAGAAGGCCTAAGTGGCCGGATCAACCGAGGATTTCGGCCTCGTTCTCCTTGGTCACGTAGACGATTTCCTTCTTCACCTTGAAGGTGCCCTTGTCCGTCTTTTCCATGGTGACCTTGAGCACGGGGCGATCGTGACCGGATTCCTTGGCCACGAATTTCTGGACCTTTGCCATATGGGCATCCTCCTGATGTTCACTTCTCCCGCGCCTTCAGGCAGCGGAGCATTTCGGGTCGCTCAGAGTAGGGTTTAAGGAGCAACTTCGCAAGATCCGGCGCCCACATTCGCAATGAAGGTCATCTCACAAGGAATCCCGTACTCAAGCCTCCTTCGCGCGCTTGGCCAAGTGGTGGGGACCCCAAGGGCGGCTTCATCCCAACAAAGCTGGGAGTTCGTGTCAGCGCGGAATCCAGTTCTGCTGATGCCAAAGCCCGGTGCTCTGGGAAGGAATCCGTGAACGGCTTGCGCTCACAGCTTTTGCCCTCTTCTACCTGAAATCCTCCGGCAGAGTCGGCTCCGGATCCAGATAAAGCCGCAAGATGGGCGTCCAAACGGGCCTCAGGCGCAGATTCGTCTCATCCTCATCCACCATTTCCGGCATGCGGGTCAGGGCTGAATCGAAAGCCAGCTCCGCCGTGACGGCCCACCAGCGTGCGGGAAGCAGGGTGCTCAGGCCAAGATCCAGCTGGGTATCCGTTGTGTTCACCAGTCTTGTGGAGACATCCAATGGTTGATGGGGCTGGTCCAACTGATGCAGCCACCAGCTGGTGACGCCAAGGCCTTCCACCTGAGCTTGGGCCGACCAACTGAGATGCAGGATGGGGAACTGCAGGGAGGCCTGCAGCTGGATATCCAGCCAGGCCGGGCTGTAGTAGTGGAAAGGTGCCACCACCGCGGATGCTCCCGCATTGCCAGCGGCATCCACCATGCGCACCTGGATCCACAGGCTGTCCCCGGGCCAGGGCTGGGCGGGCAGGGCAATGCCTGCGCAGGAAGGCTGCCCCAGGGCTGCCAGATCCGTGCGTGTGTAGAGCCGGGCCGCCTGATCGAAACTGGTGAACGGCGCGGGGGACAGGGCCACTTGGAAGCTATAGAAGGTGCTGTCGGGACTTTGGGCGGGCCAGGCCAGGCTAACGCCACCGCTGGCGCCCAATCCCGCCAGGCTGGCGGCGCTTACCTGTGGCGGTGGCGTGCCGTCAATGGCCAGGCGCCAATCGTCGCCAATGCCGCACTCCTGATCGCTGCCGGAGCAGCGAAAGACCGTGTGCTGATCGTCCTGCACGCGGAACTCCACCCGGCGTTCCCCCAGGTTGGACACAGGCAAGGTGACGGTGACCGTGGTATCCCTGGAGAAACCTGTCTGGTTCAAGGGAATCCACGACTCCAGCGCACCATAGGCACCATCCACATTCTGGTCGATGCGAGCCTGCAAGGTGGCCAGATTCACCTGGTGGTGCTCGTCCCACACGCGCACCTGCACGGGTCCGCCTCCAGGCTGCACCCAGAAGCGGCTCTGGCCGGGGGCATAGCGCGCCTGGAATTCCGGTGGCCACAAATCGTCGGGCATGCCGGTGGCCGCATTGCTCAGATCGCTCACCCGGCCTTCCAGGTCCAGGGCACGCAGGGCGAAGGCGTAGGTGTTCTGATACGCCAGGCCGCCCACCCACACGCTGTTCAAGGGAGCCCAGCACAGTTCACCCAAATCGCTGTCGTCCAGCACCTGGGCATTGGGAGTGATGACTCCGGATGGATCCACCAACACTTCATAGCTGGCGAAGTTGCTGCTCCAGGTTGGGGTCCAGGCCAGGCGCAGGGCGTCCACACCCACTTCCGCCACAGACAGGCCGCTGGGAACCGTGGGAGCGGCGGTGGGGCGGGGCAGGGCCAGACTGTCCTCCGCCTGGACCAGAGCCTGAAACACCGGGGCGAAGTAGAGTCGGCTGCGGCTGAAATTGTTCCAGCTCACCGGCGTGCCACTACTGGTCTGGTACCAGAAGGAAAAACCCAGTGTGTGGCTGATGGTGGGCAGCTCGTCCATCTCCATGTGGATCCAGTTCTCGTCGGCATGGCAGTCGGGATAGCCCGCCGGATGGGAATCCGCCTCCTGGCAGCTGTTGGGGAAGCCCCACAGGTCCGGGCTGATTTCCAGGTTGATCACCTGGCCAGGGGTGCCGCCGTCCACGCGGATGGTGTTAAGGCTCTGTGTGGACACATAGTCCGACAGGTTCACCGCGCTATGGGTGAAGCCAAGGCTTGATGCGGCGTGCACGGGATGGTGCAACTGGTTGAGCAGGCCCGTGGGCCCGTTGCCCGTGTCGTAGAGGGGCGCCTGGTTCAAGCGGTGGTTGCGTCCACCGCTGATGACGCTGCTTTTCAGGTTGCGATGGCTGGCATCATCGTAGGTGTGCACTTGCAGGGTGCGCTCCTTCAAACCCTGTCCCTGCCAATAGGCCACGGCGCGCTCGTGGATGACGGCGAAGGGTGTAAGGCAGTTGCGCGACGGATCGGACAGGGAGGCCGAGTTGGTGTAGCTGGAAGGATTGCCCGTGTAAGCCACCTCACGGCCCGCGCCGTTCACCATCAACACTCCGGCGCCGCGCTCCAGAAAGAGCTCCGTGGCCAGGTAGGGGCTGGGATAATCGTCGTTGGGATGAGGCGCCTCCACCACCCAGTGGGAGTGTCGGCCGGCGGGGTCGAAGGCGAACAGACCCCAGCCGTGGTGGAATCCGCCGTGCACATCATCCGCCGTGCCACTGTTGTTCAGGTCGGTGAAGGATAGGTCCAGCAGCTCGCGCAACAAATAGAAACTGCGACCGCTTTCCGTGTCCTGGAAACGCAGCAATTCATAATCCACCGCCGGCCCTTCCTGCAGGCGCAGCAGGGCGCCTTCACCACGATCCCGCAACAGGCTGTCCGCCACATCGGCGAAAAGCTGCAACACGGCCTGGCCCTGGGTGTTGTCCTGCAGCACCTGGAAGGCGCCAAAGCCCGTGGTCTGTGGATCCAGCGCGCTGGGGGCGTAAATGTTGTAGCCCGGCCGGGCAATGCCTTCCACCACATGGCTGATCCAATTGTCGTAGGCGGCCGCCGGCTCTGCGGAGCCCATGAAGTTGCGGAAGGAGCCCGTCTCCACCGGCAACTGGGCACGCAGGTCGCCAGGAAGCAAGAGGAAGAAGAAAGCGAGCAGTTGTGCAATGGATAAAGCGCGAATCCCGGGGCTGGCGTTCATGAGACACTCCCGTTGGGACAAAAGCGGCAAAGGCATCCGCTGGATTCCTTGGCTTCAAGCAAACATGAGGCGGGCGGTGGATCAAGCAAAGGGCAGGGCCCTCTCCTCCTTTTCCCAGGGCAGGCGAAAGCTGCGCCGATGCACGGGCAAACGACCCTGGTCCTTGAGCAGGGCCAGATGGGCGGCGGTGCCGTAACCCTTGTGGCGGGCAAAGCCCCAGCCGGGATAGCGCGCTTCCAGCTCCAGGCAGTGGCGGTCCCGCTCCTCCTTGGCCAGAATCCCCGCCGCCGCCACGCATGCGCTGATGCCGTCTCCCCGCACCAGACTGTGTCCAGGACCGGAAAAAGGGAAGTCACGCCCATCCACCAGCAGAAAAGTGGGTGCAATGCGCAGGGACTCCACCGCCCGGGCCATGGCCAGGAAGGTCGCCTGGCGGATACCCAATCGATCAATCTCCTCCGCCTCCGCACGACCTGTGGCCCAGTCCAGGGCGCAGCCCTGGATAAGCGCCTCCAGGCGGGCACGCTCATGCTCTTTCAGCTGCTTGGAATCGTTCAGGCCGGGAAGGCAGGCATCTGGCGGCAATACGACCGCACCAGCCACCACGGGGCCAGCCAGGGGGCCGCGACCCGCCTCATCCACGCCGCACAGGCGCAGCGCCATTGGCGGACCCAAGTCCTGGCGCAAAGCCTGATCATAGGCCAGCAAGGCCAGGCTGGAATCCCCTTTCCTCATGCGCCCAAAAGCTCGCGCAAGCCGGCGCGGAAGGCCGGTGCGCCGCCATTGGCGGGATGGCGCACGGCGTGGTGGGCAATGCCCAGCTCGCCCAGCAAGCCTTCGGCCTTGCGGCCCACGGCGATGACACTGGTCACAGGAAAGAGCTCCAACAAACGCGGCAGCACATGGGCACAGGCCGCCAGCTCCGCCGGCGTGGGTGTGCGATTGCTGTCCGGGCGTCCGGCATGGAATGGATGCAGGGGAAAGGCGTTCCACACAAATGGCACGCGGGGCAATTCCTCCACCACTCCCCACAGGATGGTGCCGGAAGCCTCACTCTCCCCCTTGGGATTCCCGCTGGTCCAGCCGTAGCCTTTGAAGGGGCCGAACAGGCCATGTCGCACCAATCCGCGGCCAAGCATGCGTTCGCCCATGAAGGGCACGCCGGACCAGTGGCAACCGTGGATGCCCGGAGCCTCGCCCACCAGCGCGGCCTGGGGTGCTGCAAGCAGCATCTCCTCCAGATAAAGGCGCAGGTTCTGCCGCCGCACCGCGTCGCGGGGAGCATCTCCGGAGGCATAGGGGTGGTAACAATTGGGCAGGGCGGGAAGAGTGAAAATCAGCTCGAGAACGGCTTCCAGCATGGGGCTCATTGTCTGCTCCGCCAGTGTTTGTGGGCAACAAACTGGCAATCCTGATGGCAAGCCCTATCGCTGCCCGGCAGCTCTCGTGCTCGCATTGCTCCGCCACTTGTCAGCAGTGTCATCCCAGCGAAAGCTGGGATCTCTTGATCCGCCATTCCCGCTCTCGCGGGAATGGCAGGTCTATTTGCCGTTGACGCTGCTTCAGCTTCTCAAATAGCTTGCGCCATTCAAATCAATGGTGCCGCCGGTGAGCCAATCCGCGCGGCCACTGACCACGAAGCGCACGGTTTCGGCAATCTCCTCGGCCCGGGCCACGCGGTTGAGCGGGCTCTGGGCGCGGGTGGCCACGCCGCGCTCGCCCTGGAGAGCTTCACGGGCCATTTCGGTCTCCACGAAGCCCGGCGCAAGATTCACCACGAAAATGCCGTCCGGGGCCAGCGCCTGGGCCATGTACTGTCCCAAGCCGTGCAGGCCGGCCTTGCTGGCGCCGTAGGCTGGCGCGCTGGGCTCTCCGCGAAAAGCGCCGCGGCTGCCGATGTTGACAATGTGACCACCGCCCGCTTCGGCCAGATAGGGTCGGGCTGCGTGGATGATCAGCGCCGGGGCCATGAGGTTCACCGCCAGGATGTGGCGCCAGCGCTCCGCCCAGGTGGCGGCATCCACTTGGCCCACCGGGTGTTCAATGAAGATGCCTGCATTGTTCACCACCAAATCCAGCCCGCCCAGCGCCTCGGCGGCACGATGGGCCAGCGCCGCGGCCTGGGCCTCGTCGGCCAGATCCGCTTGAAGCAGCACATGGCCCGTGCCCGGCAGCAGGGCCAGGCTTTCCTCCGCCATGGCGCGCTGGGTGCCATAGTGGAGCGCCACGCGGGCGCCGTCCTCCGCCAGCACCCGGGCAATCTGCCTGCCGATGCCCCGGCTGGCTCCCGTCACCAGGGCCCTGCGCGCTCCATGTTCGAGCTTCATGTGCTGTTCTCCCATGATGGTTGTGACTGCCCCAACGAAAAGCGGTCCCGGCCGCCGTGCGTCCGGAACCGCCCCGCCAAAGGGAGATGGAAGTTACTTGGTCAGCGTGATGGCCCGCACCTGGCTCAAGTCCTTGCCTTCCAGTTTCAGGAAATAGGAGCCTGAGGCCTGGTTGGAGGCGGTCCACACGCGGCGGTGCTCGCCGGCGGGCAGCAGGCCCTCCTGCAGCACCGCCACAGTCTGGCCGAGGATGTTGTGCACGGTCAGGCTCACAGGTTGGGCCTGATCCAGTTGGAAGACGGCCGTGGTGGCGGGGTTAAAGGGATTGGGATGCGCGTCCATCAGGGACATGCCCAGAGGCTTGGCACCCTCCCCCACGGAGGTGGCGTTCTCCAGCCACAGCGTTGCGCTGCCATCACCCGGAGCGTCCACCGCTGCCAGGGCACCCAGGGTTCCGGCGGCCAAGCTTCCCGTGGCGAACACGCTCAACACCGCGCCGGCCCCAAGTTCCACCGGGGAAAAGGCCAGCACCACCGTGTCCGTGCCCGCCAGTCGCACCTGCAGGCCATAGCTGCCCGGGGGCACGGGCAGGAAGTCCGCCGCTTCACCAAAGACCATGTCTCCGAACAGCACCGTGCCGTCCGCAAGGGTGATGTCCACTGCCGGGGCATCGCCCGCACCGTGGATGAAGCGCACCCAGGCCTGGCTGGGCGAGCCCGTCCGCTCATCCTGCAGCACCACGGGTCCGAAACTGCCATTGCCCAGCAGACCCAGCGCCGCCACCGTGGTGGCGCTGCCCGGGCTGAAGTCCAGCGTGGCGTCAATCACCGGATTGCTGCTGCTGCCCGCCACGAAGACTTGGACATGATGGCTGCCGCCGGGGATGTCCAGATAGGGGCTGAAGGCCGGGTAGGAGACACCTGTCAGAACGGCCGCTCCGTCCAGCCAGATGTCCACGGCCGGCGCGTCGGGGCTCATGTGTGCGGCGCGCAGGCTGGTGCCGGCCACTTCCAACGGAAGCACAGTGCTGCCATCGCCCGGAGCGTCCACCGCTGCCAGGGCACCCAGGGTTCCGGCGGCCAGGCTACCCGTGGCGAACACGCTTAGCGTTGTGCCCGCCGTCAAGGTCACCGGGCGGAAGGAGAGCACCACGGACTCCGTGCCGGCCACCCTTACCTGCAAGCTGGCTTGTCCCGCGTCCAGCGGCAGGTAGGGAGTGCTTTCATTGAAAGAGACCTGGCCAAACACCACCGTGCCATCGTCAAGAGTAATGTCCACCGCAGGGGCATCGTTGACGGTGTGCGTGAAGCGCACCCAGGCCTGTTCCATGGATACCTGGCGCGTGTCGGCAATGACCACCGGGCCGAAGGAGTTGTTGCCCAGGAATCCGGTGGCCGCCACCGTGGTGGCTTGGCCATCCACGAAGGGAAGCGTGGCGTCGATGACGGGATTGATCTGGCTGCCGGCGGGGTAGACCCGCACTCTATGGTTGCCGGCAGGAATGGACAGATACGGGCTGAAAGCCGGATAAGCCACACCGGAGAGGGCGACCTGGTCGTCCAGCCACACATCCACGGCGGGGGCATCAGGGCTCAAATGAGCCACGCGCAGGTCCGCGGCCGCCAGGGCTGTTCCGGCCCAGCCGGCCAAGAGAAGGGTTCCAACAAGACGGGACATCATGAGTTATTCCTTTCTGCAGACTGTCCTTGTTGCTTCGGGGGACAATCTAGCCGCCGCTCGCGCGTTTGTCAAGGTTTTGATCAAGTTTTGATCATGTTTAGTTCATGACATTCCAGGTCAGACCTGACACGAGAGGTCAACTCACGAGCATGATCCAAGTGTGAACTGATGATTGGCAATCCTTTCGCCCCACGACTTTGAAATGGATCTGCGGTTCAGTGCAAACTGAATGAAAGGACTCGCACCACAGTTTCTTGACAAAACTTGATCAAAACGCTTTCTTTCCCCCATGAAGGATCCCACACCGCGTCATACCATTGCCACCGTGGCCCTGCGCACAGGCATTGGACAGGATCAGCTTCGCACCTGGGAGCGGCGCCTGGGCCTGCTAAGTCCGGGACGCAGCCTTGGGGGACGACGACTTTACAGCGACGCCGATGTGGCCCGGCTGTATCTGGTGAAAGCCGCCCTGGCCAAGGGTCTGCGCATTGGCGATGTGGCGCGCATGGACGAGTCTGGTCTGGAAAGGCTGGTGGGTGAAGGGTCGCGCAGCATGGCCTTGGTGCTGGACAGGGATCAGGGCGGCGCCACCCCGGACGCCGATCCTTCCCGCTGGCTGGAATCCTGCCTGAAACGCCTGGAGGCCTGCGACGCCCTTGGTCTGACAGAAGACCTGGGACAGGCCAGTGTGGCGTGCAGCCTGCCCGGTCTGCTGGAAGGAATCCTGCTGCCCCTGCTGTGCAAAGTGGGTGAGGGATGGCGTGAAGGACGGCTGCGCATCGGCCAGGAGCACTTGGCCAGCGTGGCGGTGCGTCAACTCTTGGAGCGCCTGCGCGCGGCGCGGCGGGCGGGACCGGGAGCGCCACGCCTGCTCTCGGGGACTCTAAGCGGACAGCGCCATGAGCTGGGTGCTCTGATGGCGGCATTGTGGGCGGCGGAAAGCGGTTGGGAGACCATTCACGCCGGGGCTGATCTCCCGGCGGAGGAGCTGGCCCTGCTGGCCGGCCGGGTGCAGGCCCGGGTGCTGGCCTTGAGCATCTCCCTGCCCGTGGACGCAGGGCTGGTGGAGGAGCTTGTCCGCTTGCAGGATCTGCTGCAGGATCAAGTGGAGGTGGTGGCGGGCGGACCCGCGCTGGCCCTGCTGCCCCTGGGAGTCCGCAATCGCCTGCGCGTGCTGGAGCGCCTGGATCAACTCCCGGATCTCCTGGCCGAACTGGCGCTTCCCGTCGCTTAGCTTGTCTTCCCTTGCCGCGCGGGGATTTCCTTGACACCCCGCCGATTTCTCCACCATTGGCCCAGCCAGATCCGCGCGTCATCCACCCACAGATAGAGCAGGGGCACCACCACCAGCGTGAAGAAGGTGCTGGCAATGAGACCCCCCGCCATGGCCCGTCCCATGGGCGCATAGGGCATGCCCACCAAGGCGGCATTGCCCACGGCCATGGGAATAAGGCCGCACACGGTGGTCAGGGCGGTCATCATCACCGGGCGGTAGCGACGCCCCACCGCCTCCAGCAGCGCATCTTCACGGGACATGCCATCCTCCCGCAACCGCACCACGAAATCGATGAGCACAATGGCGTTGTTCACCACCACGCCCACCAGGATGATCAGGCCGATGCCCGCCATGATGTCGAAGGGCGTTCCCGTGAGCCACAAGGCCCACCATGCGCCGAAGAAGGCGAAGGGCACGCTGCCCAGCACCACCAGTGGCAGGCTGAAGGACTCGAAGAGCATGCCCATGAGGAGGTAGACGAAGGCCAGGGCCAGCACCATGGCGAAATTCTGCTGTTCCTCCTGCTCCTGGAAGCGGTCGAAACCGCGACCCAGGCTCCAGCTGTAGCCCGGCGGAAACTGGATTTGGTCCAGCGCGGCGCGCAGGCGGCCCTGGAAGGCGTCGTCCTTCACGCCCTTGTCGTAAACCTTCACCCGCATGAAGGTCTGGCCCTGGGTGCGCTGGATGTTGCCAAGGCTGCGTTCGTGGCGCACGCTGGACACCTGGGCCAGGGGCACGGACCCCGCGCCGGAGCCCACTTCCAAGGCCTGCACTTTGTGCAACTGGTCGCGATCCTCCTTGGCCAGACGCACTTGCACAGCCACATCGCGATCCGGACGCTGCAGCCAGCCGATGCGCTGGCCGGCCAGGGCATAGCGCAGAGTGCCCGCCACCTGGCTGGCATTCACGCCGTGGCGCTGCATGGCGTCGCGGTCCAGATCCAGCACCAGCTCCTCCTGCCCGCGTTCCACATCCAGTTCCGTGCCCAGCACGCCGTCCACATAGGTCAGCCGGCGACGCACCTCCTCCGCCAGCTCCTTCAAACGGGATGTTTCCGTGCCGCGCACCAGAATGGTGGTGCCCGACTCTTCGCTGAAATCATTCCAGCCCATGCGCAGCTCCACGCCCGGCACCTTGGGCAGGCGCTTGCGCAGATCCTCCAGCGCCTCGTCACGATTCAACCAGTCCCGCTTCACCAATCCACTCTTCTCACCCAGCGCGCGCAAGGCATAGGCGTACCAGCTCTGGCCGCTCTCATTCTCCACCCACACATGCACCTGGCCCCAACTGCGCGAGAAACCGCTGGTGACCGTGCGCACGCGGTACTCTTTCTCCTTGTCGTAGACCAGGGCCTCTATGTGTCTCACCAGACTGTCCGCATCCGCCAGTGTGTAGGAGGCGGGCATGTCCAGGATAACGCGGAACTCGCCCACATTGCCTTCGCCGTCGCCTTTCTTCTCAACCATTTGCATGGGAAGTCCGGTGGAAAGCAGCACCAGCAGGGAAATGAGCGTGGCGTCGCGGCGGTGGCGCAGGCCCCAGGAGAGCAGGGCCTGGGCGTGGCGTCGTCCCCACATCACCAGGCGCGGCTCGCGGCTGCTTACATCCACGGGCAGGCGCGCGGCCAGCTGGGGAATGAAGAGCAGGGCCACCACCAGCGAGGCCACCAGGCTGACCACCACGGGCATGCCGATTCGCGTGAGGAAGAAGGACAGGGTGTTGTCGCCGCTCATGAGCATAAGGGGCAGGAAAACCACCACCGTGGTGCCCGTGGCCACCACCACCGCCAGGCTGACTTCCGCCGTGCCCTGCACCACCGCCTCCCGGCGCGGGCCCGGTGGCTGGATGGCGATGCTTTCCATGACCACAATGGCGTTGTCCACCACCATGCCCACAGCGATCATCATGCCCATCATGGTGATGATGTTCAAGGACCAGCCGGCGAAGTAGATGGCGGCAATGGTGATGAGCATGCAGAAGGGAATGGCCGCCGTGATCATCAAGGTGGGCGACCAGCGCCGCAGGAAGAACCACAACACCAGGAGGGCGAAGAGGCCGCCCCACAGGGCGCTGCCCTTCAAGTTGTCTATGGACTCGCGCACGAACTGGCCCTGGCTGAACAAGGGGCTGATGCGCAACTCCGCCAGGGCGGGATCCTGCCGTGCCTCGTCCAGGATGGCGTCCACCTTGCGGCACAAGGCCTCGGTGTTGGCGGTGGATTCGCGGGAGATGCCCATGAGCAGGGCGCCGGAGCGATCCACGCGCTGGATCCAGTCGGACTCGGGCACATCCAGGTGCACGCGGGCCACATCATCCAGGCGCAGCACCTTGCCCCCGGCGCGCACGGGCAGGGCCGCAATCTCCTCCAATCCGCTCCAGCGCGCATCCGCCCGCAGGGCCAAGCGGCGCCCTCCCTCCTCCACCGGCCCCAGCGCCAGGCTAAGGTTGTCCGCCGACAGAGACTGCACCACCTGCCAGGCGTCCACGCCGTGGCGACCCATGGCCTTCAAATCCAGGTCGATGAGCACGTCCTTCAGGTCAGCGCCTTCCAGATTCACACTGGCCACGCCGTCCAGGCGCTCGATGGGCTTCTGGATTTTCTCCTCCACCAGGGCGCGGGTCTCCGCCGCCTCCAGGCCGCTGCTGATGCCCAGCCAGTAGATCTCCTCATCATCCATGCCCATGCGGCGGAGCACCACGCGGTCAATGTCCACGGTGGACTCCGCCAGGCTGCGATCCACGCAGTCCCTAACCTGGCTCCAGGCCTGGTTCATGTCCGTGCCGTCGCGGAACTGCAGCCACACCCAGCAGCCGTGGGCCTGGCTGTTGCTTTCCAGGTACTTCACGCCGCGCACGGCGCGCAGGTTCTCCTCAAAGGGACGGGCGATGCGCTCCTCGATCTCCTCCGGCGTGGAGTCCGGGTAGGGCACCCAGAAGCCCATGTAGGGTGAAGAGAAGCCCTGGGGCATCATCTCGTAGGACACGCGGCTCAAGGCGATCCAGCCCAGCGCCGCCAGAGCGATGAAGACCATGAGGACGGTGACGGGCCGCTTCAGCGACAGCTCGGGCAGCCAGCGGTGCAGGTTCACCGGGAGCCTCCGGCAGGCTGGAAGCGGGCGCGCAGGCGCGTGGCGGCATCTTCCGCCGCCTCATAGAGCACGGGAATGATGTAGAGAGTAAGCACCGTGCTGGTGCTTAGTCCCACCATCACGGTCAAGGCCATGGGCTGGCGCAGCTCGGCGCCGTCCCCCAGGCCCAGCGCCATGGGAAGCAGGCCCAGCACGGTGGTGAGCGTGGTCATGAGGATGGGGCGCAAGCGCTGGGAGCCCGCCTTCACCACCGCCTCCCGGCGCTCCAGACCTTCGGCGCGGAAGAGGTTGATGGTGTCCACCAGCAGGATGGCGTTGTTCACCACAATGCCCACCAGCAGGATGGCCCCCAGGAAAACCAGCACGCTCACCGGCATGTGCAGGACAGCCAGAACAGGTACCACGCCCAGGAAGGCCAGGGGCACGGCCATGAGAATCACCAGCGGGTGCAGGAGACTTTCGAACTGGCTGGCCATGACCACATAGACCAGGAAAATGGCCAGACCCAACGCCAGATAGAGGCTGGACAGGCTGCGCTGCATTTCCGCGCTCTGCCCTGTGACTTCCCAGCGCTGATCCTCCGGCCAGGAAAGAGCTCCCAGGCGGCGTTCCACTTCGGGTAGAACGCTGCCCAAATCCTGGCCCGCCAGGTTGGCGCGCAACAGGGCCGTGCGCTCCTGCTCCACCCGGCGGATTTCGCTGGGGCCTTCGCTTAGCGAGACATCCGCCACCGCCGACAAGGGCACGGGCACGGCCTGTCCGGGATTCACCACCAGCGCACGGATATCCTCCAGGCCAAGCAGGTCCTGGGGCTGCAGGCGCACGCGAATGTCCACGCGCTGGTCCACATCGCGGAACTCCGTTTGCACGCCGCCCAGCACCTTGTTGCGCAAAAGAGCGCCCACGGATTGCAGGTCCAGACCCAGGCGCGCCAGCTCCTCCCGGCGGAATCGCACATGGATCTCCGGGTTGCCGCCTCCGGAGCTGCTGTGCAGATCCGCCAGGCCCGGCACGCCCTGGAGCGCCTCCTCGGCCTGCCGCACACTTTGGCGCAGGGCGGGCAAATCGTGTCCGGTGATTTGCACCTCCACCGGTGTCTTGTAAGTGAAAAGCACGGGCCTGCCCACGCGGCTGTTGACATCGGGCAGGGTGGCCAGAAATGGACGCAGACGGCTTAGCAGCTCCTCTTCCTGGCGGCGGGGATCGCCCTCTTCGTTAAGGCGGACGGTCAGTCTCGCCACATGCTCGCCGCCTTCCGTGTCAATGCCGCCCTGGGTATCCGCGCCCGCCACCAGGGCCACGCCGGCCACTTCGGGCTGGGCGCGCAGGAAGTCCTCCAGCGGGGCCAGCCGCTCGCTGGTGCGTTCCAGCGGCGTGCCCACGGGCAGTTCCGCCTCCACGAAGAAAACGCCCTGATGCAGGGAAGGGATCAGCTCGCGGCCCAGGCCGGGCAGCAGGAACAAGGCAAAGATGAAGAGCAGGGCCACGCCGCCAATCACGCCCAGGGGGCGCTCCAGCACACGGCGCAGACTGTTGGCATAGCGCCCTGCATGCATCGTGGACCTTTCCTTGCGTCCGGTGAACAACGCACCCACACGGCCCATGGCTCCGCCAAGGGCAGCACCCACACGCACGGCACCGCGCAACAGGTAGGTCAACAGCAGGCCCAGCACACGCAGGGTCCAATCCAGCACCAAAAGCAAGGGCAACCGCAACCAGGCAAGAAGCAGCAAGGCCCCCGACCCCACGCTGCGCCATTTGCCACCACGGGAACGCCACTGCCGCAATGCGTCCCGGTCCTGGCGATGCTGCAACAGGCAGGCCGGGCTGCGTCGCAAACTGGACCAGCCCATGGCTTCCGCCTCAGTGGAAGGCAGGCCGCCGTCCTTGCCCTCCCCGTCCGGAGACGCACCCAGTGCGGCCAGCATGGGAATGAAAGTCAGGGCGAAAAGCAGGGAGGCGCTAAGGGAATACACCACCACCAAGGCCAGATCGCCAAAGATCTGGCCGGCCACACCTTCCACGAAGACCATGGGCATGAATACCGCCACTGTGGTCAAGGTGGAGGCCGTCACCGCCTGGGCCACCTCTCCCGTTCCCCGGATGGCGGCGCGCAGACGCCCGTCTCCTTCCGCGCGGCACCGGTGGATGGATTCCAGCACCACAATGGCGTTGTCCACCAGCATGCCAATGCCCAGCGCCAGACCGCCCAGGCTCATCACATTCAGGCTCAGCGAACTGAGCTGCATGGGGCCAAAGGTGCCCACGATGGACAGGGGGATGGTCAGGGCCACGATGAAGGTGGGTGGCAAGCTGCGCAGGAACAGGAAGAGCACCAGCACGGCCAGCAGACCGCCCTGTACGGCGCTGGAACGCAATTCCGCCAGGCTGCCCTCGATGAACGTGCTCTGGTCCGCCAGCAGGCCCAGCCGCACGCCCTGGTCCTTCAATTGCAGCTCCAGCGCGCGGGGACCCACGGCCTGGAAAGGGGCTCCCGGCGGTTGGGCGACGGGCTTTGTCACGCTGTCCGCCGCGCTTCCCGGCCGCCCAAGTGGGCCGAAGAGGCGCTTCTTCAGATTGCGCGCCACCTGCACGATGTTGGCGTCGGCCTCCTTGTGCAGCTCAATCTCCACCGCGGGCCGGCCATCCACGCGGGTCAGGGTCTCGGCGTCCCGTCCCGCGCGGCGGATGTGCGCCAGATCGCCCAGGGTGACGAAGGCCCCATCGCCGGTGCGGATGCGCGTGGCCGCAATGTCCTGAAGCGAACGGAACTCACTCAGGACGCGCACCACATACTCGGCGCGCCCCTCCTTCAGATTGCCACCCGCCAGGTTCACATTCTCGGAGGCCAGCTGACGGGTGATGGCCTGGATGTCCAAACCACGCAGGGCCAGCTCGCGCTCGTCCAGCTCCACGCGGATTTCTTCCTCAAGGCCGCCCTTCACCTTCACCGCCGCCACGCCGGAGATCTTCTCCAGCTCACGCTTCACGCGCTCCTCGCCCAACAGGCGAAGGCGGCGCAGCGCCGCCTCGTCGCCCGCGCCGTCCTCCCAGGACAATCCCACGCGCAGCACAGGATCCAGGGCGGGATCGTAGCGCAGGATGAGCGGGCGTTCCGCGCCATCAGGCAGGCGCACGGTCTCCAGCTTCTCCCGCATGTCCTGGATGGCCAGGTTCATGTCCGTGTTCCAGGCGAACTCCACCACCACATCACTCTGCCCGGCGCGGCTAAGGCTGGAGACGGAGACTTTGCCCGCCACCACGCCCATGGCCTGCTCGATGGGCCGGGAGATGAACTGCTCCACTTCTTCCGGCGCCGCGCCCTCGTAGGCCGTGCGCAGGGTCACGCTGGGGTAGCTGATGTCCGGCATGAGGGTAAGTGGCAGCCGCTGGGCAGAGATGAGACCAAAAACCATGATGCTGAGCACCAGCATGGTGACGGCCACGGGGCGCTGGGTGATGAAGGCCACCACGCCATGGCGTTGGACCGCGTCCTGGGCGGGGGAAGGCAAGCTCATGGGAACCCTTCCTGCTGGCTACTTGGAGGTGGCCTCGGAAACGGCCTCGGTGGCGGCGGGCGTGGCGCGGCCATCGGCCTTCACCACGCGGATGCGGCTGTCGGGCTTCAAGCCGGCCTGGCCCACGGTGATGAGCTGCTCGCCCACCTTCACGCCGGAGCGGGCCTCCACGCGCTCCTCGTCCTCATAGCCGCGCTGCACCAGCAGACGGGCGGCCAGGCTGTCCCGGGCCACCCACACGTAGGTCTGGTCGCGGTCGTAGACCAGGGCGCGTTTGGGCACCACCACCACGCTGTCCCGCGTGTCCGTGAGGATGTTGAAGCGGGCGTACATGCCGGCGCGCAGACGCCGGGCAGGATCCTCCACGCCAATGGTGACGCGCACCGTGCCGCTGGCGGCGTCCACCACGGGGCTGATGCGTTTTATCCAGCCCTGGCGCGGGCCATCCGCCGCCGCCCCCACTTCCAGTTCCACGGGTTGCTTCAGGCGCAGGCGATCCAACTCGCGTTCCGGCACATCCAATACGGCGATGAGGCGCTGGTCATCCACCACGGTGAAGAGCTGTGTACCCGTGGCCACGAAGTCCCCCTCCTGCACCAGCCGCCGCCCCACCACACCGCTGATGGGCGCCGTCACCCGGCTGCGCTGCACGGCCAACCGGGCGCTCTCCCAGGACAGGCGGGCCCGCCGGGCCGTGTAATCCGCATCCGCCAGGTCTTGCTCGGGCACCATGCGCGAATCCGCCAGCTGGCGCACGCGGGACAGGTCGGATTCGGCCTTGTCCAGCTCCAGGCGAAGGCGACGCTCGCTCAGCAGGATCTCCGCATCCTCCAGCACCAGCAAGGTGTCCCCGGCGCGCACGCGGGAGCCCTCCTCCACGCGGATGCGCCCCACATGGCCGGCCACCAGCGGAAAGACCTTGATCTCCGCCTCCGTGCCCAGCACGCCATTCAAGTGCAGGCGGCTGGCCATGCTGCCCAGGGACAAGGTTTCCGTCTCAACGGGCACAGGAGCGGCCTTGGTGCTGTCGGCGTCCTTGGATTGGCCGCGGCCCATTTGCACCTGGCAGCCGCCGGCCAACATCACCAACACGCACAAGAGGCCCGTCCGGCAGGTGCGGCGGACGCCACCCGTGTTCAACAGGGAAAGCGCAGCGATCATGAAGTCTCCAGGCAGCTGTGGCATGGGGCTGTTGGGAATCCAACCTGGCCCTGGAAAGGCGAAGTTGCCAAAAACCGGCGCCCCGCGAAAAGGTTTCACAGAAAGGCCGCGTCCGGGAAACAGCTGTGAGGAAGACGAGGCAGGCGTCAGAAAGTCCAAGCGAAAAAGGGGCCAGGGATGGCCTGAATTGGCTGGCCTGATTTTTGCGCTAGCTGCGGAAAGTCCAGGTCCGCAACCATTGGGGGGGTGCGGCCATGCCGCGGCGGGCTCGCGCGCACGCGCCCGCGGGATTCAGCGAATCCCCAACCCTTGGCGCCTCCGGTCTCCTCCACCGGAGGCGCATCCTTGTCAGCCCAGGCGCTCGCGCACCTGGTACTCCGGCTCCTTCTGGCCCCGGGAGATCATTTCCCCAATGAGGCCCAGGGACACCAGCTGCAGGCCCACGATCATCAGGAGGATGCCGAGGAAGAGCAGGGGCCGGTTGGAGAGGGAATGCCCCGCCACCACTTTCTGCCAGGTGAGCCACAGGTTGATGAGAGCGCCCAGCGCTCCAAAGAAGAGGCCTGGCGCGCCAAAGAAGTGCAGGGGCTTCTTGAAATAGCGCGTGGTCACCACCACGGTCATCAGATCCAGGATGCCGCTGACCAGGCGACGGGCGCCATACTTGCTGTGGCCGAAGGGGCGCGCGTGGTGCTCCACCTCCATCTCCGTCACGCGGAAGCCCTTCATGTGGGCAATGGCGGGTAAGAAGCGATGCAGTTCCCCATAGACCTGCAGGGCCTCCGTCACTTCACGGCGATAGGCTTTGAAGCCGCAATTGAAATCGTGCAGCTTCACACCGGAGACCTTGCTGGTGACCGCGTTGAAGAGCTTGCTGGGCAGGGTTTTGTTCAAGGGATCGTGACGCACCTTCTTCCAGCCGGACACCAGATCCCAGCCCTGCTCCAGACGCTCCACGAAGCGCGGGATCTCCTTGGGATCATCCTGCAAATCCGCGTCCATGGTCAGGATGATCTCCCCCTGGGCGGCGCGGAAGCCCGCATCCAGGGCATCGGCCTTGCCGAAATTGCGGCGGAAGGAAATGATGCGCAGGCGCGGATCCCGGCTGCGCAGCTTCTTCAACACCTCCATGGAGGCATCGGTGGAGCCGTCGTCCACGGCAATGATCTCGCAGGCCAGCCCCAGGGGCGCGCAGGCCTGGAAGATGCCCTGCACGAGGGTTTCCAGGGAATCCTGCTCATTGTAAAGCGGCACCACCACACTTACGCGAGCGGCCATCAGTCCTCCATTCCCGCCTTGTGAAGACGGCGTTCCCGGCTTTGCAAAACCAGGCTGCGCGCCTCTTCCCCGGCCTTGGCCCGCTCCGTCAGGCGCAGGCGGCCGGCCATCCACACACCATCCACGGCCTGGAACTCGTCCAGCTCCATGGTCCAGTTCCCCACTTGCGCGGCTTCCACCAGTCCATTGTCGGGATGCACGCGCCACCAGTCCGCGCCCCTGGTGAACACCAACTCCCTGGCCGCCCAGCGGGCGCCCGCGGGTGGGAGCCATTCACCCCACAACCAGGGCGCCACCTGTTCCCGACGACAAAGACCGCCGTCCAGCAGCTGGCCTGGCAGGCGCTGCCCCAGCACCAGCAGCAGAGGCGCCAGGGTGGGATCCTTCAGGTCCACCTCCACATCCTTCCCGACGCCCCCGCGCAAAAGGCGGGCACCCTGATCCAGCAGACCACCCAGGGCCTTGCCATCCAGGGCCTGGGCGGCGCGTTCCAGCCAGCCTCCCAGACTGCGGCCGGACTCCGCCTGGAAGCCGCCCGGCCGACAGCGCAAGCTTGCCAGCTGGCCGCCAAAGGGGCTTAAAATCTCCAGGCGCGTGCTGTCCACACACCAGGCCAGATCCAGGCGGAAGGGCACGCGCTGGCCATCACCTTCATAGACGGCCCGCCAGGATTGCTCAAGGCCCATCAGCGGCGCGTAATTGCCCTGGATCCAGGCGCGCATGGCGCCCTCATCCAGGCGTTCCGGACGCACCAGGCTTTTGCGACAGGCGGAACCCAGCAGCAGGACCGCAAGTGCCAGGAGCAGCAGGAGGGAGCGCCAGGCCCACCTCCCTCCAGTTGCCCTGTGCTCCGTCCCAGTCCCACGAGGTATGGCCTGCGCGGCGCGCGGCGTTCCCCCGCCCACAAAGTTCGGGGAACACGCGCCGAGGCATGGCGTGCCGCGAAACCACGCCCGCCGGACTCCCGGGATCAAGCTCATCGCCCCTTGTTCCGGTGCTTGTTCCAATGTTCCGCCAGGCTGCCCGGGGCGGGAGGCCGCGGAGGCTCGGGACGGGCGCCGGGACGACGCTCGCCCAGCCCGGCTTTTTCCGGGCGATGTCCGCGCGGGGCCTGTGGCTGGGGCTCCAGCGCTTTCATGGACAATGCCAGGCGTCCTCGGGCCAGATCCACCTCCAGCACGGCGGCCTTCACACGCTGGCCAACCTGGAGAACATCCATTGGGTGGCGCACCCGGCGATGGCTGAGCTGGGACACATGGATGAGGCCTTCATTCTTCAGCCCCACATCCACGAAAGCGCCGAAATCCACCAGGTTGCGCACAGTGCCTTCCAGCACCATGCCGGGCTGCAGATCCTCCAGCTTCAGCACTCCGCCACGCATGAGGGGCGGATCCAGCTCCTCGCGGGGATCGCGACCGGGCTTGCGCAGCTCCGCCAGAATGTCCGACAGGGTGGGCAGGCCCAAGCCCAGGCTCTGGGCCAGCTCCGGAGACGCACTCACCCGGGCGGCCAGTTCCCGGGGCTGGTCCAGGGGCAGCCCTTCCTGTTGAAAGAGGCGTCGCACGGCCTCGTAGCTCTCCGGATGAATGCCCGTGTTGTCCAGGGGATCCTCACCGGCGCGGATGCGCAGGAAGCCCGCACACTGACGGAATGCCGCCGGGCCGATGCCCGTCACTTCACGCAACTGCTCCCGGCGCCGGAAGGGGCCGTGGGCACTGCGATGCTCCACCACATTGCGGCTGGTGCGCCGCGTAAGGCCCGCCACATGGCGCAGCAGGCTGGCGGAAGCGGTGTTCAGATCCACGCCCACGCTGTTCACGCAGGACTCCACCACCGCGTCCAGGCGCTCGCCCAGACGACGCGTGTCCACATCGTGCTGGTACTGGCCAACGCCCAGGCTGCGGGGATCGATCTTCACAAGCTCAGCCAGGGGATCCTGCAGACGGCGGGCGATGCTGATGTTGCCGCGCTGGGTGGCATCCAGTTGGGGAAACTCCTCACGCGCCTCTTCGCTGGCGCTGTAGATGCTGGCCCCGGCCTCGCTCACCACGCAGTAGCGCACAGGCAGGCCGGTTTCCGCAATCCACGCGGCCACCAGCTCCTCCGTCTCCCGCGACGCCGTGCCATTGCCAATGGCCACAATGCCCACGCCGTGTCCCTGGGCCATGCGCAGCAGGGTGGAGCGGGCTTCGCCCTGGCGCAGCTGCGGAGCGTGGGGATAAATGGTGTCCCCCTCCAACAGGCGGCCTGTGGCATCCACCACCGCCACTTTGCAGCCTGTGCGGAAGCCCGGGTCGATGCCCATCACCACTTGTCCGGCCACGGGAGGCTGCAGCAGCAGCTGGCGCAAATTGGTGGCGTAAACTTCCAGGCTGTGGGCCTCCGCCTCCAGCTGCTTCTCTTCCCGCAACTCGCGCGACAAGGAAGGCTGCAGCAGGCGGTCCAGCCCATCCTCCAGCGCGGCACCCACCTCCCCCGACCAGGAGCTTCCCGGCTTCAGCAGCACGCGACCGGCCACGCGGGCCAGGGCACCTACGGGCTCCCAGTCCACCTTCACCTGCAAAACGCCCAGAGCCTCTCCCCGGTTCACGGCCAACACGCGGTGGGGCGGCAGCTCGCGCATAAGCTCGGCGAAATCGGCGTAAAGGCGGAACTTGGGCGCCTCGGCGTGGGCCTCGTCCTTCAAGCGCGCACGCAGCAAGGCCAGTCGGGCACCGGCCTGGCGCAGCTCCGCCCGCAGCTCGGCACGCTCGGCCATCCACTCCGCCAGGATGTCCCGGGCTCCGGCCAGGGCGGCGTCGCCATCAGGGATCTCCTCGTGCGTTGCGCAGCTGGCAGGCAGCTCCGCCCGAGGCATTGTGCGCAGAGTCAGCACGCGCTCCCAGCCATGTTCCACGGCAGGAGTGTCGGTGGAGTCCTCTGAGACCGGTGCGCGGCAAATCTCCCGCGCCCAGTCCTCACGGCCGGACACCTCCAGCAGCAGAAGGGCCGCCAGGGGAGCCAGCCCCCGGCGTCGGGCCTCGCTGGCGCGGGTCTTGCGCTTGGGCCGGTACGGCAGGTAGAGATCCTCCAGCTCCGTCAGACGCGTGCAGGCCTTGATGGCGCCTTCCAGCTCCGGCGAGAGCAGACCCTGCTCGGCGATGCTGCGCAGGATGGCCTCCCGCCGCTCCTCCAGGGCCACCAGGCTGTTGTGGAGCTCCTGGATGCGACGCAGCTGGTCTTCATCCAGGCCGCCGGTCATTTCCTTGCGGTAGCGGGTGATGAAGGGCACGGTGTTGCCCTCGGCGAGAAGGGCCAGGGCCTGCTGCACCTGTTGCAGCTTCAGGCCCAGCTCGGCGGCAATGCGGGACTCCAGGTCCATGCTCGTCCTGTCTTGACTGTGGGAGTGGTGCCGCAAGGTAGCAGATGAAGTGTCAGCGTGAGGCGCGCAGCAGGTCCAGGATCTCCGCCGGATCCGCGTGGCGGCCCGTTTGATGCTTGCTGTAGATCAGGCTCCCGTCCAGCTCCACATCAAAGATGCCGCCGGAACCGGGTCTCAGCTGGATGTCGGTGAAGCCATCCCCCCGCAACAAATCCGCCAGACTGGCGGCGCGGGGCAGGTAGTTTCAAACCTGGCAGTAGGTGATGCGGATGGTCATGCGAACTCCTTGTGATGGGTGGGACAATCTACACCCAAACTCCTTGTCCCCCCAGCAACTCATGTCCTCAAGCCTCGAATTCCTTTCCTCAACGCAGCAATTGTTCACTGACATGTCTTTCCCGCGTTAGCGGGAAGCTATGGTGAAAAGGGATCCCAGCCTTCGCTGGAATGACGGCGCTCGCGGAGTGAATCCGAGCACGAGAGCGGCGGAACAGCAGGCAATTACACCCGCAACACGCGAAACACCTTTCCTGTGGCGCGCAGCCACTCCTCGGCGCGGGATCCCATCAGCAGGCCTATGGTGCTGAAAAGACCGGCCTCTGTGCAGGTGGCGGCGGCCACCGTGACGCTGGGCGGGGCGCCGGGGGGAGGCCAGCCGGTGCGGGCGTCGAGGATGTGGCCCAGCCGCTGGCCCTTGTGCATCAGGTGGCGGCGGGCGTCGCCACTGGTGGCCAGGGCGCCGGAGCGCAATTCCAGCGAGTGCAGGGCCTCGCCCGTGGCAAAAGGACTGTCCAAGCCCACCATCCAGGCGCTATGCTGGGGCAGCAGGCCGCCGGCGCAAAGATCGCCACCATAATTCACCAGCCAGGGTCCGGGAGCACGCTGGGCCACCAGGGCAGCGGCGCGGTCCACGGCGTATTCCTTCCCAATGCCGCCCAGGTCCAGTTCCATGCCAGGTGGAAGCCGTATGGCACCCGCTTGGCGTTCCACGCGCTCCCAGCCCACTCGGGCGAGCAATGGTTCCAGGATGGCCGGTGTGGGGGCCTGGGCATTCGGAGCAAAGGTCCAGGCGTGGCGCAGCACGCCGCTGCTGATGTCGAAGCGGCCCCCGCTGAGGAGAAAGGCCTGGTGGGCCACATCCAGCAGCCCTTCGATCTCGTTGTCCGTGGGAAACCATGCCCCGGCAGCCTGGTGGAGTTGGGCCAGCCAGCTGTCTTCACGGTAGCGGCTGAAGCGGGCCTGAATGCGCAGGGCCTCGTCCATGGCCTGGGAAGCAAGTTCCA
>CAIWAD010000200.1 GCA_903910645.1 uncultured bacterium
GTGTGGTGCCGGTGTGGTGCCGGTGTGGTGCCGGTGTGGTGCCGGTGCGGTGCCGGTGTGGTGCCGGTGTGGTGCCGGTGTGGTGCCGGTGCGGTGCCGGTGCGGTGCCGGTGTGGTGCCGGTGTGGTGCCGGTGTGGTGCCGGTGTGGTGCCGGTGCGGTGCCGGTGTGGTGCCGGTGTGGTGCCGGTGCGGTGCCGGTGCGGTGCCGGTGTGGTGCCGGTGTGGTGCCGGTGCGGTGCCGGTGCGGTGCCGGTGTGGTGCCGGTGCGGTGCCGGTGTGGTGCCGGTGCCCAAAAAAGTGTCAGGCCAGCATGACAGCGCGGATGCAAGACATAACGGACAGCACTGAAGTGAGGATGAGATTGTCACACCACAAGGGAGTTCGAGATTGGAGGCGGAGGATTGATTTCCCCATTGTCTAATCCGCGTGGAGCTCCTGCAGGCTGCGCGGTACGGGACGGCCCTGCCGCAGGGCGCGCAGGCCACGCAGGGTGGCCGCCGCCGCGGACAGGGTGGTGGTTACCGGAATTTTAAAACGCACCGCTGTGCGGCCAATCTCCTCTTCATCAAATCGTGATTTCTGCCCCAGCGGAGTGTTCACCACCCACTGCACGCCGCCGTTTTTCATTTCGTCCGTCAAGTCGGGACGGCCTTCCCCCACCTTGAACAGCGAGCGCACCGGCAGGCCGTTCTCTGTGAAGGCCCGAGCCGTGCCCGCCGTTGCCAGCAAGGCGAACCCCAGTTCCACGCAGTCCCGTGCCAGTTCAATGGCCTTGGCCTTGTCGTGGGCGTTCACGGAGAAGAGCACGGCGCCCTCCCGTGGCAGGCTCTCACCGGCGGCTTCGCAGGCTTTCAACCAGGCTCCTCCCAGACCGGCATCCAGACCGATCACCTCTCCCGTGCTTTTCATCTCTGGTGAAAGGAAGACATCCTGCCGGGGAAAGCGGCTCCAGGGAAAGACCGGCTTCTTCACTGCCGTGAGCGCCGGAGGGCGATCCCAGTCCACCGCCAGATCGGCCAGGCGCTCCCCCAGGCAGAGCCTTGCCGCCAGTGCCGCCAGCGGCAGGCCGCGCACCTTGGAGATGAAGGGCACTGTGCGACTGGCGCGAGGATTCACCTCCAGCACATAGAGGCGGCCTTCCTTGAGCGCGAACTGAATGTTGAGGAGGCCCACCGTTCCCAGGCGCAAGGCCAGACGACGGGTGATGGCCTCCATGTCCCGGCGGGTGGCGGGGTCCAGCTGGTAGGGCGGCAGCACACAGGCGCTGTCCCCGCTGTGGATGCCCGCCTCCTCCACATGCTGCAGGATGCCGGCGACGCGCAGCTCGCGGCCATCGCAGAGAGCGTCAACATCGAATTCGAAGGCGTCCTCCAGGAAGGCGTCAATGAGGATGGGCCCGCCTTCGCCCTGCAACGCGCGCTCCACATGGCGCAACAGGTCCTCTTCCTGGTAGACGATTTCCATGCCGCGTCCCCCCAGCACCCAGCTGGGTCGCACCAGGGCGGGGAAGCCCACGCGGGCGGCCACCTGTCTGGCCTCGTCCACTGTGCGGGCAATGCCCCAGGCCGGCGCAGGCACGCCCAGTTCCGCCAGCACAGCGCCGAAGCGCTCCCGATCCTCCGCCAGGGCAATGGCCTCCGGGGCGGTGCCCAGCACGGGCAGTCCCGCCTCCTGCAGCCGCGCGGCGATCTTCAAGGGCGTCTGTCCGCCGAACTGCACAAGCACGCCCCGGGGCCGTTCCCGCTGAGCGATGTGCCACACATGCTCGAAACTCAGGGGTTCGAAGTAGAGGCGGTCCGCCAAATCCGGATCCGTGCTCACCGTCTCCGGATTGGCGTTCACCATGATCACCGGGATGCCGCGTTCACGCAGACCCTGCACGGCCTGCACACAGCAGGCGTCGAACTCGATGCCCTGGCCGATGCGATTGGGACCGCTGCCCAGGACCAGCACGGGACCTTCGCCCTGCTGACCATCCCACAGCGGCGCGCCATCGTCCGCCTCGCCCCAACTGCCATAGACAAAAGGCGTGGGGGCGGCGAACTCCGCCGCGCAGGTGTCCACCGCCCGCCAGCAGGGCCGCAAGTCCAGTTCTTGGCGACGCTGCCGCACCGCGTCCTCCCCGGTGCCCAGCAGACGCGCCAGCTGGCCATCACTGAAACCCTCGCGCTTCAATTCCAAGAGCTCGCGGCGCTCCACATCCTCCAGGGAGCGGCCCTCCAGGGCCAGGGAGCGAAGGGCCAGGGCGCGGATCTCCCGCAGGAACCAGGGATCCATCCGGGTCAGGGCCTGGGCTTCCTCCAGCGTCATGCCCACGCGAAAGGCCTCGCGCAGTTTGAGCAGGCGGAAAGGCGTGGGGAAGCGCAGACGGCTCAGGTCCAGCGGACGGCCACGCGTCGGACGGGGCTCCAGGCCGTCCAGGCCTTCCTCCAGACTGCGAAAAGCCTTCTGCAGGGCTTCGCGGAAAGTGCGGCCCAGGGCCATGGCCTCACCCACGCTCTGCATCTGCACGCCCAGCACGCCCGGGGCGCTGGGGAATTTCTCGAAGTTGAAACGCGGAACTTTCACCACCACATAATCCAGCGCGGGTTCAAAGGCCGCCACTGTGGTGCCCGTGATGTCGTTGGGGAGTTCGTCCAGGGTCCAGCCCACCGCCAGCCGTGCCGCCACCTTGGCAATGGGAAAGCCCGTGGCCTTGGAAGCCAGTGCGCTGCTGCGACTGACGCGGGGATTCATTTCGATGATCACATGGCGTCCACTGTTGGGATCCACGGCGAACTGGACATTGCTGCCCCCCGTGTCCACTCCAATGGCCCGCAGACAGGCCAGGGACTGGTCCCGCAGACGCTGCAGCTCCCGGTCCGCCAGAGTGATGGCCGGCGCCACCGTGACACTGTCTCCCGTGTGCACGCCCATGGGATCGATGTTTTCAATGGAGCACACCACAATGGCGTTGTCTTTGCGGTCGCGCACCACCTCCAGTTCGAACTCCTTCCAGCCCAGCAGACTCTCTTCCACCAGAACCTGGCCAATGGGACTGGCCGCCAGGGCCCGGGGCAGGGCGTCCTCCAGCTCTTCACCGTTGTAAACCACGGCCCCGCCGGATCCACCCAGGGTGAAGGAAGGGCGCAGAATGAGCGGGAAACCGATGCGCGCCGCCAGCACCCTGCCGTCCTCCATGCCCCGGGCGAAGCCGCCCTGGGCGCAGGGCAGGCCCGCCGCTTCCATGCATTGCCTGAAGAGTTCGCGGTCCTCCGCCTTGTCAATGGCTTCCGCGCTGGCGCCTATGAGCTCCACGCCCCAGCGGGCCAGGACACCGCCGCGGTGCAGGGCCATGGCGCAGTCCAGGGCGGTTTGGCCGCCCACCGTGGGCAGCAGGGCCTGGGGACGCTCCTTGGCGATGATGGCCTCCACGCTCTCCGGCGTGACCGGCTCCAGGTAGGTGGCGTCCGCGCGGTCCGGCTCTGTCATGATGGTGGCCGGGTTGCTGTTCACCAGGATGACGCGGTAGCCATCCTGGCGCAGGGCACGGCAGGCCTGGCTGCCACTGTAGTCGAATTCGCAGGCCTGCCCGATGACGATGGGCCCGGCCCCCAGCACAAGGATGCTGCGGATGTCAGTGCGCGCGGGCATGGCAAGCCTCCCTCTGGTGCTCTTCCAACAGCGTGATGAAGTGGTCAAATGCAACCCGCGCCTCGCGTGGCCCAGGGGCCGCCTCCGGATGGAACTGCACGCTGAAAGCCGGCCTGTGGCGCAGGCGCAGGCCCTCCACCGTGCCGTCGTTGAGGCTGGTGTGGGTGATCTCAAGCTCATCGGGCAGGCTCTGCTCCGCCACCGCGAAGCCATGGTTCTGGCTGGTGATCCACACCTGGCCCGTCTTGAGGCAGAGCACCGGATGGTTGGCGCCTCTGTGTCCGAAGGGCAGTTTCACCGTGCGCGCACCGCAGGCCAGGGCCAGCAGCTGGTGTCCCAGGCAGATGCCGAAGAGCGGCAGATGGGGAGGCAGGGCGCGCACGCACTCCAGTGGAGCCGTGGAAGCGGCGGGATCCCCGGGGCCATTGCTCAGGAAGATGCCGTGGGGCCGCCAGGACATGAGTTCCGCCGCCGTGCTGGTGGGTGGGAAAATGCCCAGCGTGCACCCGCGTGTGGACAGTTCCCGCAGGATGCTGTGCTTCACGCCGCAGTCCAGCACCGCCACGCGGAAACGCGGCGCTTCCGCCGGAAGCTCCCAGGCCTGTCCACAGCCCGCCAGTCCCGTCAGATCGCGGCCCGCCATGGAGGGCGCGGCCTCCAGCTGTTCGCGCAGCTCCTCCAGTGGTTCCAGACCCGTGGACAGCACGGCGTTCATGGCACCTTCCGTGCGCAGCACTTGCACCAAACTGCGCGTGTCCAGACCATCGACGCAGGGCACGCCCTCAGCCGCCAGCCAGTGGGGAAGCGCTTCGCCGCCCCGGGCCCCGGAGGGTTCACGGCATACCGAGCGCGCCAGCAGCCCTGCCGCCCGCACGCCATCACTTTCCAGATCCTCCGGCAAAACGCCCGTGTTGCCCACATGAGCCGTGCTCAACACCAGAAGTTGACCCGTGTAGGAAGGATCGCTGAGCATTTCCTGCCAGCCCGTCATGCCGGTGTGGAAGCACAGTTCGCCGGTACGGGGCGGGGCAGCCACCACCGAGTGGCCATGAAAAAGCCGCCCGTTGGCCAAAAGCAGCCGGGCGGCGGGAAGGTTCGTGAAGGGCATGGCAATCCCGAGTTGTGGTGGCGTCTCGGGGTTGAAAACTACCACGCCGCGTGGGGAGGGGCAAACTGAGGCTGGCAATTCCGCCCGCGCCTTGGCTTTGGGCACTGAGCCTGTTCAAACTTAAACGGCAAAAGGAATGCTTAACAGGGTGAAGAACTCTTGCCAGCGCGAGTTTGGTTCAGCAAACTTTGCGCGTTCAACAACAATCACCCAATCGAGGAGACCTGACATGAAGCGCTTCAAGATCCTGGCGGCCCTGGCCCTGGTGGCCCTGATGACCCGTGGCGCCCTGGCCGCCGACGCCTACTCCCTGGATCGCAGCCACAGTGATGTGGGTTTCACCGTTAGCCACATGATGATCAGCAAGGTGCGCGGCGCCTTCCGCGATTACAGCGTGGACCTGAGCATTGACCCCAAGGATTTGAGCAAGTCCTCCGTGAAGGCGACCATCAAGGTGGCGTCCATTGACACGGACAACGGCGATCGAGACAAGCACCTGCTCAATGCGGACTTCTTTGACGAAGCCAAGTACAAGACCATCACCTTCACCAGCAAGAAGATCGAGAAGCGCGGCACCCAGTGGGTGGCCATTGGCGACTTCACCATGAAGGGCGTCACCAAGACCATCGAGCTGCCCTTCTCCTTCAGCGGCCCCATCCAGGACCCCTGGGGCAAGACCCGCGTGGGCATTGAGGCCACCCTGGTGATCAACCGTCAGGACTTCGGCGTCAGCTACGGTTCGGGCATGGTGGGAGACGAGGTGAGCATCCAGATTGGACTGGAAGCCACCAAGAACTGATCACTTGGCGCATTGCACGAAGCTGCGAACGAAAAGGGGCCTGCGGGCCCCTTTTTCTTGATCCCTCGAGGAAATCACGAAGACAAAGCAGATTAACAATAATTCTAATATAGACAGAAATTAGGCAAAAGAACGAGTCTGGATTGCCGCTTCATCCAAAAACTATTCTGAAAAGTGGTAAAACGAAAGAGAGCTTTGCGAAAGGCCCATGAACGCCTTATCTTGGACCCCGTCGGTCCCGATAGAGGAGACCGGACCATCAGGAGGATGTCATGGACAATCCCAAGCTGCCAGTCCCTATGGACGCCGCCCGCCAGCACGAGCGTGAGCTGGAGAACACCGAATGGCGCGAGAGCCTGGACGCCGTGCTGGCCGATGGTGGCGCCGCCCGCGTGGTGGAGCTGCTGGATCAGTTGCAGTCCCACGCCCGCCGGCGTGGCGTGCACTTGCCTTTCAGCGCCCGCACGCCCTATGTGAACAGCATCGCTCCCCAGGAACAGCCGCCCTATCCCGGCAACCGCGAATTGGAGCGGCGCATCAAGAGCATCATCCGCTGGAACGCCATGGCCATGGTGGTGCGCGCCAACCGTGAAGAAAACGGCATTGGCGGACACATCTCCACCTATGCCTCCGCCGCCACGCTGTACGAAGTGGGCTTCAACCACTTCTTCCACGGCCACGAGCTGGATGGCGCCGCGGACCAGATCTACTTCCAGGGCCACGCCTCGCCGGGCATCTACGCCCGCGCCTTCCTGGAGGGCCGTTTGAGCCAGCGTCAGCTGCACAATTTCCGCCACGAGCTGCGGGAGGGCGGCGGCCTCAGCTCCTATCCGCATCCCTGGCTCATGCCGGACTTCTGGGAGTTCCCCACGGTGAGCATGGGTCTGGGACCCATCGGCGCCATTTACCAGGCGCGCTTCAACCGCTACCTGGAGGATCGTGGCCTGAAAAAGGTGACGGGACGCAAGGTCTGGGCATTCCTGGGGGATGGCGAAACCGACGAGCCGGAGACCCTGGGCGCCATCACGCTGGCGGCGCGGGAGAAGCTGGACAACCTCATCTTCGTCATCAATTGCAACCTGCAGCGCCTGGACGGCCCCGTGCGCGGCAACGGCAAGATCATCCAGGAGCTGGAGGCCGCCTTCCGCGGCGCGGGCTGGAATGTCATCAAGGTGGTGTGGGGCGCGGAGTGGGACGCCCTCCTGGCCCGCGACGAGCATCAACTGCTCCAGCGTCGCATGGAAGACGTGGTGGACGGCGAGTCCCAGAAGTACTCGGTGGAGGATGGCGCCTACATCCGCCGTCACTTCTTCGGCACGGATCCGCGCCTGTTGAAGCTGGTGGAGCACTTGAGCGACGAGCAGCTGCGGCGCATGAAGCGCGGCGGCCACGATCCGGAGAAGGTCTACGCCGCCTACCACGAGGCGGTGCGCCACCAGGGCCAGCCCACAGTGATCCTGGCGCAAACGGTGAAGGGTTACGGTCTGGGGGAGGCGGGGGAAGGCAAGAACATCACCCACAGCCAGAAGAAGCTGAACGAAGACGAGCTGCGGGAATTCCGCGCGCGCTTCGGCATCCCCATCCCGGACGAGCAGCTGAAGGACGCGCCCTTCTACGCTCCGGCGGAGGATTCTCCGGAAATGCAGTACCTGCGCAAGCGTCGCCAGGAACTGGGCGGCCCCTTGCCCCGCCGCCTGCCCCGCGCCCCGCGTCTGAAGGCCCCCGGCGACGAGGTGTTCCGTGAATTCCACGAAGCCGCGCCGGGCCGGGAGTTCAGCACCACCATGGCCTTCGTGCGCATGGTGAGCAAGCTGCTGCGGGATCCGGACATCGGCCGCCTGGTGGTGCCCATCGTTCCCGACGAGGCGCGCACCTTCGGCATGGAAAGCCTCTTCCGCCAGTGCGGCATCTACAGCCATGTGGGCCAGCTCTACGAACCGGTGGACGCCGGCAGCCTGCTCTATTATCGAGAGGCCACCGACGGCCAGATCCTGGAGGAGGGCATCAACGAGGCGGGCAGCATGGCCAGCTTCATCGCCGCGGGCACGGCCTACGCCACCCACGGCGTGCCCACCATTCCCTTCTACATCTACTACAGCATGTTCGGCTTCCAGCGCATTGGCGACCAGGCCTGGCTGGCGGGGGACATGCGCACCCGGGGCTTCCTGGTGGGCGGCACTTCGGGGCGCACCACCCTGGCGGGGGAGGGACTGCAACACCAGGACGGACAGAGCCACCTCTACGCACTGGCCATCCCCAATCTGCGCTGCTATGATCCGGCATACGCCTACGAGCTGGCCGTGGTGGTGCAGGACGGCATCCGTCGCATGGTGGAGGAGCCGGAGGACGCCTTCTACTATATCACCGTGATGAACGAGAACATTGAGATGCCCGCCATGCCCGAAGGGGCGCGGGAGGGCATCCTGAAGGGGCTCTATCGCTTCAGCACAGCGGCCCAGGCGGCGGCGGAGAGTCAGGGCGCGCACAAGCTGCCCGCCAAGGCTCCCCAGGTGCGCCTGCTGGCCTCGGGTGCCATTGTGGGTGAGGCGCGCCAGGCCCAGGCCCTGCTGCGCGAGCACTTCGGCGTGGCGGCAGAGGTGTGGAGCGCCACCAGTTGGAAGGCGCTGCGCCAGGATGCCATGGATTGCGAGCGCTGGAACCGTCTGCACCCGGAGGAGGAGGCCCGCGTGCCCTACTTGAGCCAAACGCTGGGTGGCAGTGCGGCGCCGGTGATTGCCGCCAGCGACTATTTGCGCGCCTTGCCGGACAGCGTGGCCCGCTGGGTGCCCGCCCCCATGGCCGTGCTTGGCACGGAGGGCTACGGGCGCAGCGAGGGCCGCGCCGCCCTGCGCGACTTCTTCGAGGTGGACGCCCGGCACATTGCTTTCACCGCGCTGACGGAACTGGCCCGCACGGGGGCCTTCAAGGCCGCCCAACTGGCCGCGGCGCGCGCCACACTGGGCATCGACCCGGGCAAACCCAATCCCCTCACGGCCTGAGCGGAGGACGCATGACAATCATCGTCACCCTGCCCGATCTGGGCGAGAATGTGAAGGCCGGCGAGCTCACCGCTCTGTTGGTGAAGCCCGGCGATGTGGTGCGGGAGGACACGCCCGCTCTGGAGCTGGAAACGGACAAGGCGGTGGTGGAGGTGCCCGCCGGCCGCGCCGGTCGCGTGGTGGAGCTGCTGGCCCGCCCAGGCGAACGCCTGGAGGTGGGAGCCGCCCTCTTCACCCTGGAGGAGGAGGGCGCTGCGGCCTTGCCTCAGGCCGCCGCCCAGCCCGTGGAGGTGGACGCACCCGTGGCCGAGCCTCTCGTGGAAGCACCCGCGCTGGCAGCTCCCCTGCCCGTGTCCGCCCCTGTTGATCTTGCGCCCTTGGCCGCGCCGTCCCTGCCTGCGCCTACCCAGGTGGCGGACCCTGGATTGCCCGTGCCCGCCAGCCCCACCGTGCGCCGCCTGGCCCGGGAACTGGGCGTGGCCATCCGGGAGGTGGGCGGATCCGGCCCCGGCGGACGCATCCTGCGCGAGGATGTGAAGGCCTTCGTGAAGGCAAGGCTTGCGGCCCTGGAGCTGCGCGGAGCCAATTCCCAGGTCGGCGCGGGCCTGCCGGTGGAGGACTTGCCGGACTTCAGCCGCTGGGGCGCCATTGAGGAAGTGCCGTTGGGCAATGTGCGCCGGGCCACGGCCCGCCACCTGGCCAGCGCATGGCTGCTCACGCCCCGCGTGACGCAATTCGACAAGGCGGACATCACGGAGCTGGAGGCCCTGCGCCTGAAGCTCCAGGCGGCGGAGGACAAGCAGGGCGGCCCGCGCCTGACCATGACGGCCATCCTCATCCGCGTGCTGGCCCAGGCCCTGCGCCACTTCCCCCAGTTCAACGCCAGCCTGGATCTGGGCCGCGAGCGCCTGATCCGCAAGCATTACTGCCATGTGGGTGTGGCCGTGGACACGGAGCGCGGCCTGCTGGTGCCCGTTTTGCGGGATGCCGACCAGAAGGGTGTGCGCCAGCTGGCGGTGGAACTGGGCGAACTTGGCCGCCGCGCCCGCGAGCGCAAGAGCACGCCGGAGGAGCTGCAGGGGGCCTGCATCACCCTCACCAACCTGGGCGGCATCGGAGGCACGGCCTTCACGCCCATCGTCAACCACCCGGAGGCCGCCATCCTGGGGCTTAGCCGCGCTGTGCGCGAGCCCGTGTGGGACGATGCCACAACCAGCTTCCGGCCCCGCCTCATGCTGCCACTCTCCTTGAGCTACGACCATCGCATCATTGATGGCGCCGACGGCGCCCGCTTTGCGCGCTGGATCTGCCAGGCGCTGGAGAACCCGCTGCTGCTGGTGATGTAGGCTGGAGTTTTGGCGGGACGCAGTGTGCCGAAGGGATTGCGCGCGGGCCAATGCCGCAGCGCCGGGACGATAGGAGAAGCCATGAGCACGACCCAACGCACCCAGCTGCTCATTCTGGGAGCCGGCCCTGGCGGATACGCCGCGGCCTTCCTGGCGGCGGACCTGGGCCTGCAGGTGACCCTGGTGGCGCCGGAGGAAAATCCCGGCGGTGTCTGCCTGCATGTGGGCTGCATTCCCTCCAAGGCCCTGCTGCATGTGGCCTCCCTGTTGAATGAGGCGCGGGAAGCCCAGCACTGGGGTCTCACCTTCAGCGAACCGCGTCTGGATCTGGATCGTCTGCGCACCTGGAAAAATGAGGTGGTTGACGGCCTTACCCAGGGTCTGGGGGATTTGCGCCAGAAGCGCGGCGTCACCCACTTGCGTGGAGTGGGTCGCGTGGTGGCGCCGGGACGCGTGGCGGTGGACCTTCACGATGGCAGCCAGGAGCTGGTGGATTACGAAAAGCTGCTCATTGCCACGGGATCGCGCCCCACCGTTTTGGCGGATCTGCCCGTTTCGCCCCGGGTGTGGGACAGCACGGGGGCCTTGGAACTGTCCCGCGTGCCGCGCCGTCTGCTGGTGCTGGGCGGAGGCATCATCGGCCTGGAGCTGGGCAGTGTCTACGCCAGCCTGGGCAGCCAGGTCTGGGTGGCGGAAATGCTGCCGGGCATCCTGCCAGGGGCAGACCGCGATCTGGTGCGCGTGCTGGAGAAAAAACTGCTGCCGCGTTTCGCCCAGGTGCGCACCGCCACGCGCGTCACCCAGGTGGTGGAGAACCGCAACGGCCTGAAGGCCACGCTGCAGGGCCCGGATGCCTCGGTGACAGAGGAGAGATTCGACCAGGTGCTGGTCTCCGTGGGCCGCCGCCCCAATAGCGAAGGCCTGGGCCTGGAGCACACCGGCGTACAGGTGGATGGCCGGGGCTTTGTGCAGGTGGATCTGCGCCTGCGCACGGCGGATCCCTGCGTGTGGGCCATTGGCGATGTGGTGGGCCAGCCCATGCTGGCGCACAAGGCCAGCGCGGAGGCCCGGGTGGCGGTGGAGGACATGCTGGGCCAAAAAGGGGCCGGCTGGGATCCCGCCGCCATTCCCAGTGTGGTCTACACGGACCCAGAACTGGCCTGGTGCGGCCTCACGGAGACAGAGGCCAAGGCCCAGGCGCGGGCGGTAAAGGTGGCGCGTTTTCCCTGGCAGGCCAGCGGGCGCGCCCTGGCCATGGATCGCACGGACGGCCTGACCAAGCTGGTGGTGGATCCGGACACGGAGCGCGTGCTGGGCATGGGCATTGCCGGCAAGGGTGCCGGGGAAATGATCGCCGAGGGCGTGCTGGCCCTGGAAATGGCGGCCCTGGCCTCTGATGTGGCGCGCAGCATCCATCCCCATCCCACATGCAGCGAAACAGTGATGGAGGCGGCGGAAGTCTTTTACGGCCACGCCACCCACTTCCACACACCCAGGCGGCGCTAAGCCACCCTTGTCCGGCAGGTGGCCAGCTTGCTCCGGCGGCGCGGCTTCCTTACACTATTGCCCCGGCGGGGATCCCGCCACCCTGTTTGGAGAGGTGACCGAGTGGTTGAAGGTGCACGCTTGGAAAGCGTGTGTAGGGTTACACCTACCGAGGGTTCGAATCCCTCTCTCTCCGCTGCTTGAATGGCCCGCTTGCGGGCCATTTTCTTGTGGTGTCACGGCGGTGCCAGGTCGGTGCCGGGAGCGCTCCTGGCTCTGACCTGGCACCAGGTTTGGTTTGGGATGGCTTAGCCTTTCGACTGCAGGGCGCCCCGTTGGGTGGCGAAACTGTTATGCGCCGTGCCCCGGGCGTAACACTGGGCAGCGTGGCGCCCCAAGTCGGCATCGCTGTGCTGGATATGGTGGCTTAGCCAGGCGTGGATGAAGAGGCCGGCCCGCGCCGCCGTCAGGCTGCCGCCGCGCAACTGGGCGAGCAAGAGATCCAGCTTGCGCAAGAAGTTTTCATGCTGAACACGGTGTTCTGTCATGCCCGCATAGGACAAGCGGGCCATGAGACCTTCCTCCTCGCTGAAGTGGAAGGCGATGTAGTGCCGAAAGGCCGCCGTGATGGTCTCGCACTCCTGCTGGGCCTTCGCCCCGTTCAGTTTGATACTGAGAAAGAGGTGATCCAGCACTTCACATAGCATCCTGGTGCGTTCATCTAGGCTTTCCACGCCTGTGACAAAGCGCGCATTCCAGGTTGTGGTGTCCTGGGGCGTCAAGGCGGATGACGTGGCCAGAAAGCTGCCATACTGCCTGTCCTCCGCCACCACATGGCCCACAATCCACTCCCCCAGAAAGGTGGAGAGCGCCTGGGCATCCAGTTCGCACCGCTCAAGGGCCTGGATTTGTGTTTGTAGCCGCGCCACCAGTCGTCTATGCACTTGTATATGGGCTTCCAGGCCGGGAAAGCCATGGCTGCGCATCAACTCTTCCTCATCACGGAAGTGCACCAGCGTATAGTTCATCAATTGGTTTAAAATGAACATCAACTGACCCGCTTCAACTTCAGTCTGGCCTTCCATGGCGTCGTGCAGCATGTTCAACAAGCCAAACAGCTTGTGATGCTGCACATCCATGGCTGCAATGCCTGTACTGTATTCCGGTCTCCATGCCACGCTGGCCACAGGCGCACTCCTGACTGTTGCAAGTTGGAACAGTCATCGGTTCAAAGTGGATGGATCTTCAGGCATTCGGGAGTATTGCCAGCCATAATATGAACAGAAGATGATGGAGCATTGCTTATCATATCAATGACATAGGTCGATGCCAAGAACAGACCATATGTTGCTCAATTGATGGCCTTCATTCACTTGACAATAAGTTTCGTGCGTGGCAATCGTGACTTTGGTGGATCATGCACACGACTCGCGGGAGTTGAACCCGCTCTGAGAGCGACGGAAAGGCCTGTTGTGGTACCTCATGGGTGCCTCAGCGCATGCGAAGTGGGTGTATCCTGAGTCTGAAGGACCGCCAGACTTACTGTTTTCTACGATGTCACAGGAAATTCAGGAATCATCTTGCATGAAAAACCCGCTCTGGCAGCGGGTTCTTTGTGTTTTGGCTGGAAGTTCCTGGCAGCTTTGGGATGCCATTTAATGCGCCCGGTAGGAATCGAACCTACGCACTCGGTTCCGGAGACCGACGCTCTATCCACTGAGCTACGGGCGCGCAACACATTGTGTGTCACAAACTAAGGCTTGGCCCCCACAGGCGCAACGCTGGGCGGCTCCAAGCGGCTGTGGGGGACGCGGCGCGGTGTGAGCGGTGGCCCTCCGCGCTGTGAGGGCGGTCACACGGAAGCCCTGTGAGGATTCTATCTTGTGGCTCAGGTGAAGGACGCGCGTCCGCCCATTTGGCCTGCGGGCACTCCTGGACGCGATCACGGGAGGTCAACATGGATTTGCGCTTCTGGGGCGTTCGCGGCGGCATTCCCACGCCGGAGGCGGGCAAATTGCGCTATGGCGGCAACACCAGCTGTCTGTCGGTGGAGTTGCCGGATGGCACTTTGATCATATTGGACGCAGGCACCGGTCTGCGCCTCTTGGGCAATGATCTGCGCCGGCGACATCCCCAGGGCGGCATCCAGGGCCATATCCTGTTCAGCCATCTCCATTGGGACCATATTCAGGGCATTCCCTTCTTCAAGCCTCTCTTCAATCCGGGCAACCATTTCGAGTTCATCGGCCAGCGACCAGAGGGCACCACCTTGCAGGCCCAGCTGGAAGGGCAGCAGAACTACGCATACTTCCCAGTGGACATGGGCCACATGTCCAGTCGCAAGTCCTTTCGTGAAATCGGCGAGGAGAGCTTCACACTGGGCTGCGCCACCATCACCAGCCGACGCCTGAATCACCCGGGCGGCTGCATGGGCTACCGCATCCAGTCGGGGGGAGCCAGCATCGTCTACGCCACGGATAACGAGCACACCGGGCCTGGGCCTGAAGCGGCGGTGGTGGAACTGGCGCGGGGGGCCGACCTGCTCATTTTTGACACCAACTACACGCCTGAGGAATACAGCAGTGGCCGTCAGGGCTGGGGACACAGCACCTGGGAACAGGCGGTGGTGAATGCCCGCGCTGCGGGTGTGGATCGTCTGGTGCTCTTCCATCATGATCAGGATCACGACGACGCGGAGCTGGAGGTGATTGAGGCCCTGGCCGCTGAAGCATTTCCCCGCAGCGTGGCTGCGCGGGAAGGCATGCTCATCCGTCTGGACGGGCAGGCGCGCGGCATGGAGGAGCGCATGCTCATCCATGTTCCGGAACCACTTCTTCACGATGTGCGCAATAGTGGCAGCGCCTGCGCCTAAGGGCGTTCCATTTATCGAACACTCTTGGATGATGCGGTGCCAGGTTGGTGCCAGGAGCGCTCCGGGCACCACCCTGGCACCACCCTGGCACCACCCTGGCACCACCCTGGCACCACCCTGGCACCACCCTGGCACCACCCTGGCACCACCCTGGCACCAACCTGGCACCAACCTGGCACTAGCCTGTTGATTTCTTCACACTAAAATCATACCCTTAGGTGCGAATTTGTGGAGGAGAGATGGAAGATCAAGCAGATCAAC
>CAIWAD010000201.1 GCA_903910645.1 uncultured bacterium
CAGACCGTGGCCCACTTCCATGGCGACATGGAGAAGGCCGCCGCGTGGCTGGACATCTCCAAGCGCAGCATCTACCGCTACCTGGAAAGAGGACGGGACACGCTGCAACCTGTGGGCGGAGAGGCAAGCGCCTGAGGAGTTGGCACTCCCACCACAGCCTGGACATGACAAGAAAGCCCCGCTGAGCGGGGCTTTCCATTGTGGGTCTCTCAGGACGGGGTTTAATCCACGAAGGGGCAAGCCACCTGACGCCCGTCCGCCAGGGCACGAAACACCGGGATGGCATTGGCGCATTCCCCCTGGGCCACGGGACAGCGCGTGCGGAAAGCGCAACCGCTGGGCTTGGCGATGGGGTTGGGCACATCACCTTGCAGCAGCTGACGGTCCTTGGTCTTGATACGGTCGGGATCCGGCAGGGGCACGGCGTCCAGCAGCGCCCTGGTGTAGGGATGCTTGGGCGAGCGGTACACGGCCTGGGCCTCGCCCAGCTCCACCAGCTGCCCCAGGTACATCACGGCAATGCGGTTGCTGATATGTTCCACCACCGACAGGTCGTGCGCAATGAAAATGTAGGTCAGGTTGAATTCCTCCTGCAGATCCTGCAGCAGGTTGATCACCTGTGCCTGGATGCTCACATCCAGGGCGCTCACCGGCTCGTCCGCCACAATGAGCTGGGGATTGGTGGCCAGGGCGCGGGCGAATCCCACGCGCTGGCGCTGGCCGCCGCTGAACTCGTGGGGATAGCGGTAAGCCTGCTCCTTGTTCAGCCCCACCTTGTCCAGCAGCCAGAAGACGCGCTCGTCAACCTCCGCCGCCTTCAAGTCCGGCTGGGTGATCTCCAGCGGCTCGGCCACGATGTCCTTCACCAGCATGCGGGAATTCAAGCTTGAGAAAGGATCCTGGAAGATCATTTGGATGTCGCTGCGGTACTTGCGCATGCCGCGCCGGGACTTGGCGGCCAAATCCACCCAGCCGTCCGCCTTGCTGTTGAAGTTGATTTCGCCCAGCACTTCCACATCCGGGGAGCCGGATTGCAGGATGTTCACAATGGCGCGGCCCACCGTGGTCTTGCCGCAACCGGATTCCCCCACCAGGCCCAGGGTCTCGCCCTTGGCCAGGGAGAAGGTCACGCCGTCCACGGCCTTCACTTCCGCCACCTTGCGCAGCATCAGGCCGCCCTGGATGGGGAAATGCACGCGCAGATCCTTCAGCTGCAACAGCAGGGAATCATCCAATTTCATGCTCATGCCTGCTCTCCCCGCAGCTTGGGATCCGATGAATAAAGGTGGCAGCGCACCTCATGTCCCTGGGCCAGCTCCACCAGATCCGGCACCACTGTTTCGCAGTGCGGCATGGCCTTGTCGCAACGCGTGCAGAAGCGGCAGCCCTTGGGCATGTTCAACATGGAAGGCACCGCGCCGCGAATGGTGCGCAGCCGGTGGACACGCTCCTTGTCCGGTCTGGGCAGACTGCCCAACAGGCCTTCGGTGTAGGGATGCGCCGGTGTGTTGAAGATGGTGTGGCTGTCCGCCACTTCCTGGATGTGCCCGCCGTACATCACAATGACGCGCTCGCAGGTTTCCGCCACCACCGCCAGATCGTGGGTGACCAGCACAATGCTGGCCTCCTTGCGCTTCTCCTTCTCCGTCAGCATCAGTTGCAGGATCTGCGCCTGGATGGTCACATCCAGGGCCGTGGTGGGCTCGTCGGCAATAAGCAGGGCCGGATTGCACACCAGGGCCATGGCAATCATCACACGCTGACGCATGCCGCCACTGAACTGGTGAGGGTAATCCGTCATGCGCTTCTCGGCCGCGGGGATGCCCACCAGCTTCAACATCTCCAGCCCCAGATCCCAGGCTTCCTGCTTGCTGATGTTGCGATGGTAGCGCACGGCCTCGCTCATCTGCATCCCGATGGTGAACACCGGGTTGAGGCTGGTCATGGGCTCCTGGAAGATCATGCCGATGTCCTGTCCACGGTAGCGGCGCATCTCCTCGTAGGAGAGGCCCAGCAGGTTGATGGGCTGCGCCCCCTGCTTGTGGTAAAGGATCTCGCCGCCCACGATGCGGCCCGGCGGGTCGGGGATCAGGCGGTTGATGCTGAGGCAGGTGACGGACTTGCCGCTGCCGGACTCGCCCACAATGCCCAGCACTTCACCACGATAGATGTTGAAACTGACGCCGTCCACCGCCCGCACGGTGCCGGCCTCGGTGAAGAAATGCGTCTGCAGATTGCGGATCTCGAACAGCACCTCGGGCGCTGCGCTGGGGCTGGCGCTCATCGCTCCATCTCCTTTCGGGGGAATCCCGTCCTTCACGAGCCTGGGCCTACCTGAGCCGCGAATACACTTTGGGATCAAAGGCTTCGCGCACGCCTTCCCCAATGAACACCACCATGAGGAGGGTCAGGAAAAAGGCTGCTTCCGGGGCCAGCACCAACCACCAGTCGGTGATGTTGGCCATGCCCACCTTCACCATGTTGCCCCAGGAGGGCTCCTCCGGCGGCAGGCCGAAGCCCAGGAAGTCCAGGCCCACCAGTGCGCCGATGTTTCCCACCACCGCGAAGGGCGCGAAACTGATGATGGGCGTCAGGCTGTTGGGCAGGATGTGCTTGAAAATGATGCGCCGGTCGCTGGCGCCCATGCTGATGGCCGCCTGCACATAGTCCCGCGTCTTTTCACGGTAGAACTCGCCGCGCACATAGCGCGTAAGGCCCATCCAGCCCCAGAGCACCATGAGGAAGACCAGCAGGCCGAAACTGGCCTTCATGCCGGGCAGGCTGACGATGATCATGATCATGAAGAGGAAGGGCACGGCGCCCCACAATTCCACCAG
>CAIWAD010000202.1 GCA_903910645.1 uncultured bacterium
ATAGTCGAACAGAAGGTGGTAGGCCAGCGGGAAGCCGTCCGGGCCGGCGAAACCGGTCTGGGGGTAAGCCGTGGGATTGCCGAACAGCGTGAAGGTGGCCGCCTCGGGGCCGTGACCGGCCGGGAAGGCGTCCATGGGCACGTCGATCTGCAGGATGGCCATGCTGCTGGAAGCCAGGGCGCCAAGCATGAGCGTGGCAAGCAGGGTTTTCTTCATGGTTGAGTCTCCTTTATAAAGTGTTTTGCTTCGCTTAGTTCAGCTCGACGGCCTTCTGGACCTTCACGGTCTGCACATCGGAACCCTGCTCGGCGGCCAAGGCGCCCGCGGGAATCGTGTAGCTCCAGGTGAAGGCGGTGGCGATGCGGAAGATGTAGGACTTGCCAGCCATCAGGTCCACACCGTAGGTGGTGCCGTTATAGGTGTAGGTGGTCCAGCTGTTGTTCCAGTCCAGGATCTTGTCGTTGGCGTTGAAGCCATCGGCATCCAGGGTCAGGTCGTTGGTGTCCAGATCGATGTTCATGGGCAGCGGGTTACCGAAGGGCTTGTAGCCGGCAGCGCCCGTGAAAGTGGCCATGGTCACCGTGGTGCCTTCGGGGATGACATCGCCAGCCACCACCAGGGTGCCCGCAACGCCGTGGCCATTACGATACAGGTAGGTTCCGTTGTAGTCCAGGGTCAGACCGCCCCAGGTATTGTCGGCCGTCCAGCCGTAGGTTCCCCAGGCACCCGTGAACTTCAGGATCTTGTCGCCGCTGGCGCCCTGGCCACCAATGACGTTCAGGGCCGGAACGGCCGTGCCGGTGCCCATGGGGCAGGCGCTGAAAGCGACATAGGTGTTGGGGTTGGCGGAACGGCTGATGAAGCCGACGGTATTGGAGGGGGCGGACTCGACGGCAAGCGCGGCGGCAGCCAGAACGCCTGTGAGGGTCAGGGTCAGGATCTTCTTCATGGTTGGACTCCTTGAAACAGTTGGTTATTTGCGTTTGTCGCGTCTTCGGTTCTGGGAAGGATAATGCAAAGTCTGGGCCAGTTTTTGGTGACCCTGCCACCCGGGACCGCGTAGTGGCATGCCGTTGAATAACAATAGGATAGTGTGGAGAGCGGCTTTACCGGTGAAAGGTGAACGCTGGGACTTTCATGTGAGTGACGCCGAGGTCACGCGACTCCAGGGCCACTGCGTGACTCCAGAGTCACGACGCCCGCCGCGGCCTGAAGGGTGCCAGATCGCCATGCAGGCGGCCATGGACAATCTCCTCCGCCAGACAGGCTGTACTGCGCCACGCCAGACCGAAGCCATGCCCAGTGAAACCGGCGGCCACAAAATAGCCTTGCATGCCAGGCACTTCGCCTACCCATGGCAGGGAATCCCTGGAGAAACCCATGGTGCCGGTCCATGCGCAGCGCAATGGCACGCCCTGGAGCTTGGGAAAACTGCTCCGCAGGAAAGCGGCCAGGCCCTGGTGGATTTCGGGGTTCAGCTCCTCAGACAAGGCGCCGATCTCCATCTCCTTCTGGGACCAGCGCCACCCCCCCAATACCACTTCGCCGGTGGGCGCCTGACGCCAGTACTCGTAGCCGAAATTGGCCGCCATGGCCATGGGGATCACTTTGTGGATCCTGTCCGTGGCCACCATTTGGCCGCGCACGGGAAGAATGAGATCCGTGAAGCGGGGCAGCAGCTCAAACGTCCAGGCATTGGTGCACTGCACCACCATGGACGCCTTGATGGCGCGCGCTCCTCCCTTGTCCTCAAGTTCCAGGGTCCACCCCAACGGGCCATTCGTCGCGCCTTTCACGGCGCAGTGGGATCGCACGCGGCCACCGCCGGACCGGTAAGCCTGGCACAGTGCCCACACCGTGCGCGCAGGATGCACAAGACCATCGTCCGGCGAATAGCGGGCCCCCAGGAAGGGTGAGCGTCCTGTGCGCTTCACCAGGGTGTCTGCGCTCCAATACTCGGAAGGGAAGCCGTCCTCAGTCAGCAGTGCGACGCTTTCTTCCAGCTCCCGTCGCTCCTCTTGCGTGGTGGCGCACGCCAGGTACCCGCTGCGAGTGAAGCCCGTCTCCTGCGGCAAGCCCAGCAGGAAAGAGGTGAAGTCACGCTGGTTGGCCACGGTGAAGGCCCAGACGGCGCGCGCTTCATCCCTTCCCATCACAGCCACGGCACGGCTGTAGTACTCGCTTGTTCCCGCCAGCAGATGCCCGGCATTCCGACCGGAAGCGCCCCACGCCGGAACCGCACGCTCAAGCACCACGGTCTCAACGCCCATTGCTTGAAGGTGAAGGGCCATGGACAGTCCGGCCAGACCTCCGCCGATGATGGCCAGGTCCACCGCATCGGGCAGGGGATCGCATGGGGCGTCCGGGGCGTCCTCCAACCACAGGACATGGCGCTCCGGCAAATCAAATGGGCTCATCAGTAAACGACTCCGTGCAGGAGGCCGCGCAAGCCGGGCGGCACATTGCTGCTGTCCGCCTTGAAGAAGGCCGGACGCCACCGCAAGGCAAGAGTGTCCAGTTTGCCCTCGGCGCCTGGCAGAGCATGCCCCCAGGTGAACTCCAGCGCCAGGCTTCGCAGCGTGGCGGGATCCAGTTTGCCGCTCTCCGCCTCGCGGGGCTGGGCGTGGAAGTCGTGAAGACGGCCGTCCTGCCGCAGCACCACTTGCACATCGAATTCCGGCCACCTGGTGGAATCAGCTTTGCCGAAGAAGTCGTTCACCAGCCACTCCAGTTGGTCAAGTCCAGGCACGAACCGGGTGGAATCCGGCAGAATCTGGCTGTAGAGCACCGGGGCGAACTGGTAGCCCGCCTGGCTTTCCTTGCGGGCCCGGTCGTAGCGCTTGCGATCGAAGTTCAGACGCTGCACCACCCGCAGGTTGTCGCCAGGTGCAAGGATTTGTCCCGCGGGAGGGCGCATGGCCAGGGATGGCAGGATTTCCAGGGCATGGGCGCCGAAGCCGTATTTCTCATCTGAATCCCACAACACGCGGCCATTGACCACAGCCCCTTCATGATCCAGGCGATATTCCACCGCCGCCGCCCCTTCCCACACATAGCGCTTGGCCTTGCGCGGGAAGTCCAAGGCCTTCACCAAAGCCTTGGGCTCCAGGCTGGAGGCGGCACGCGGCAGCGCGCCCAGCAGCGAGTCCACCACCTCGCCGGCCTGGCGTTCCCCCTTGGCCCAGGCCAGGAAATCCGCCTCCACTTCCGGGAAGGTGATGGGCACGATCAGGCGGCTGGCCACCATGGTGCTGCCTTTGAATCCGGGTGTGAAAGTGAGAGAAGGGGCCATTTGCAGGGCCTGCGCGCCAATGCCCAGTCCCAGGGGCCACTCGTCCAGCACGAAAGCGCTGTCCATGCCGCCCGCCACATTCACATCCACACACAGCATGGCCCTGCCGGCCACGCCCACCCAGCGCCCGTTGTTGTACGAGCGCTCCAGTTGGCTCATGCGAGTAGGGACTGTGGAACAGCGGGTCTGGGTATCCAGCATGTTCTGGAAATAGCGGGGCCCTTTTGTGTCCGCGAAGCGCACCTCTGCAACGGCGCTGTCGGAAAGCGCTTCCCGCGCCTGGGTCTCATTGCCGCCGCCTGCCGCCAGCAGATCCCGGGTGGGAGTGGGAGCAGCGGTGTCTGGAGTCCTGCTCAACAGGTTGTGATGGACCAGGCGCGGGGCTCCGGATCCGGGCATCCATGCCACCAGGCTTCCCCAGGCCCCCCCCGACAAGAGGCCCCGCTCGGTGGCGCACAAGCCCGTCAATGTTGCCGGCAGCGACACCTGGGCAAGGGTCCATGTGGAGCTGGCAGTATCCAGGATCGCCAATTGGCCGTGGTCGCCGGACAAGGCCCAACCATTCTTCCAAGGCTGCAGCGTATGGGCAACCCAGTTGGGCATGGCCTCCCCGGCTGGCTCAAAGCGCTTCCAGGATTCCGCTGCCGACACATGGACGCCGCCATTGC
The DNA here is from genome assembly GCA_903910645.1 of uncultured bacterium. Taxonomy (GTDB): domain Bacteria; phylum CAIWAD01; class CAIWAD01; order CAIWAD01; family CAIWAD01; genus CAIWAD01. The sequence goes on from CAIWAD010000202.1 coordinate 3,961, forward strand.
GGTCCAGCGCGGCCACCCGACCACCTCCGGCCACCGCCAGATCCGCCACCGGCGCCGGCAAGCGGGACTGCGCCACCCAATGGGCACCCCGATCCACGCTTCGGAAAAGTCGGCCACCCGCACCGCCCGCCCACCACGCACCCTGAGTACACAACACAGCCGTGAACCGCATGGGCAGCGGTGCTGGCAGCACGCGCCAGGAGCGGCCTCCGTCATCGCTGCGGGCAAGCAGTCCTTCGTCACCTCCCAGCAGGCCATCATTCCCATCCATGGAAAGCGCACGCACTGTGCGGTCATCCCTCAATTCGGCCACCAGCACGCCCTCGATGGTGGCGCGCGCCACACGGCCACTGTCGCCGGCGCATATCAGGCTTCGTCCGCTGTGGTCCGCGCAATGAAGCGCGGCGCGGAAGGGGCTGTCCAGGCGCGTGAAAGAGGAGTCGTTTCCAGAGTAGGCCACAAGGCCGGAATCCCCCACCACCCACACGCGCTCCGAATCCTCCACCAGGGCGGAAAGGGCAAGCCCTTTAGGTCCCGCCCGCTTGGCCAGGGGCACGAAGGCGTTGGCACTGTCACTGGCAGCGGCGGGATCCTGGATCTTCTTCCCACTCTCCTGGGGCCGCAAGGCCTCGCCGGCCCCCATGGCAAAAAGCGCCAGTCCGCCCACGGACAAAACCAGGGTGTTGCGCCAAAGGCGTTCCGCCAGCATTCTGCGATTAGAAGGCATGTCCCTGCCCAAAATGAATCACTGCTCCATGTTCAGGCGACCAGGCCACATCCACCCGGCCCACTTCGACAAAGGGCGCGAAGAGGCGTAATCCCAAGCCAGCCCCACCAGCGCCCAGACGCGGCCCGTGGAACTCGTCCCTCCACACCACGCCGCCATCCACGAAGGCCACCATGCCCAGGCCAAGGTCCACATGCTGGAAGTAGACGCGGCGCTGCAGCAGGGGCAGGCGCAGCTCCAGGCTTCCACGCGCGTGGCTCCAGCCCGGCCACTGATCGCCATAACCGCTGCGCACGCGGGATCGGCCGCCAAGGTAGTGCTTCATGTATTCCGCGCGCCGTCCCACCGTCATGCCGGCCGCCATGTTCAAACCCAGCGTGGCGTGGGAGCCCAGGGGCCGGAAGCGGCTGATTCCCGCCAGCAGCGTCGTGCCCGCTGGATGCTGCTTTCCCCCCAGTCCAAATGCGCTCAACGAAGCGCCCGCCACTCCGCCCTGGCTGGGATTGACATGGAAATCCGTGGTGTTGCGCTCCGCGCTCAGTCCCAAACCGCCATAGACATCCAGGTCCCGCGGGCTGACCGTTACCTGCTCCGGCTGGACGCGATGGTCCCGCACCCGCAACTCCGACCAGAAAGGAGAAAGGCCCACCTTGCTCTCGCGGTCGAAATGGTGGTACCAGGACAATCGCGCATCCTTGCTGACGCGCCGGTAGTCTCCGTCCGCCGATTCCGCGTTGCGCCGACTTACATACAAGGAGAGCGGCTGCCGCCGTCCCCACAACCAGGGCTCCTGCAGCAGGGCGCTGTAGGACAAATGCTCGCCGTATTCCGCCTCCAGGTCCAGCCTGCGCCCCAGCCCGCCCAGGTTGCGGTTCATGAGACCAAAGCCATAAATCCAGCCCAGCCTCTCCGTGGGCGTCAGGATGGGATAGGCCAGCCAACGCGGCCGCTCGCTGACGGCATAGACCACATCCACGGCCTCCTCGGCGCTGTCGGGGCTGACGCTGACAATGAGGCGGGCGAAGAGGTTGGTGTTCTTCACGGCCTGGGCGTCGGCCTCCAGCATGCGGTCGCTGTAGCCCACACCGGGCTTCAGCTCCACTTCGCGCAGGATGACCAGGGAATCCGTGTGTTGCAGGCCAAGGCAGCGCAGACTGCGCACGCGCCACTCCGACCAGTCCCCGACCGGACTCTGGGTCGCGGCCAGGGCCAGCGCCACCCACACAAGCACTGCTGCCGGCCACGCAGGGCGCAGCATGTCAGATCCGGGCCAGGAAGGCGGCCAGCAGGCGGGAGAAGCGGCCACGGGCCATCTCGGCGGCCTCCGTGACTTCAGAGTGGTCCAGCGGCCGGGCGCTCAGGCCGGCGGCGAAATTGGTCACGCAACTGATGGCGGCCACGCGCAGGCCCAGGTGGCGGGCGGCAATAGTCTCGGGGATGGTGCTCATGCCCACCACATCCGCCCCGCAGCGCGCCAGCATGCGGATCTCCGCCGGTGTCTCGTAACTGGGTCCCAACAGGCCGCCCATTACGCCGGTGTGCAACTCCAGCCCCTCCTGTCGCGCCGTCTCCAGCGCCACAGCCATGAGGTCGCGGTCGTAGGCGGCGCTCATGTCCGGAAAGCGCGGACCGGCGGCATCGTCATTGGGGCCGCGCAGCGGATTGCGGAACATCAGGTTCAGCTGGTCCTCCAGCAGCACCAGATCGCCGGGACGCAGGCGTCGGTCAATGCAGCCCACGGCGTTGGTGGTGACCAGGGTTTTCACGCCCAGGGCCGCCAGCAGACGCACGGGAAACACCACCTGGTCCTGGCTGTAGCCCTCGTAGGCGTGCACGCGACCCTTCAGCGCCAGCACAAAGGTGCCGTCCAGACGCCCGGCCACCCAGCGACCGGCGTGGCCATGCACGGTGGAAGGCGGGTAATGGGGAATGTCCTCCACCGCCAGATCCCGCGCTTCCTGCATGTGGTCCGCCAGAATGCCCAGGCCACTGCCCAGCACCACGGCCACAGGAGGAATGGCGCCCAGGCGCTCGCGGGACAGGGAGGCCGCTTCTTCCAGATGGGAGGAAAGAGCCGCCATCAGATCATCAATCCGGCGACGCAGGCGGTGATCCACGAGGCAATGGCTCCACCGAACATGGCCTTCAAGCCCAACCTGGCCAGATCCCCGCGCCGTTCGGGCGCCAGAGCGCCAATGCCGCCGATCTGGATGCCAATGCTGCTGAAATTGGCGAAGCCGCACAGGGCGTAGGTGGCAATCACCTGGGCGCGCTCGCCCATGGTGTGGTTGGAAATGGCCTCCGCCAGCGTGCTGTAACCCACGAACTCATTGATGCTGAGCTTGATGCCCAGCAGATTTCCCACGGCCCCCGCATCCTGCCAGGGCACGCCCATCAGGAAGGCAAGTGGCGCGAGGAGGGTGCCGAAGAAGGTGCGCAGGCTGCCCGGGAACCAACCGGCGAACTCCCCCGAGGCCATTGCCACGCCGCCCAACAGGCGGCCGTCGATGAGGTGGTCCAGTCCGCCCAGAATCCAGTCCACCAGCGCGATGAGCGAAATGAATGCAATGAGCATGGCGGCCACATTGGCGGCCAGTTTCAGGCCGTCCGTGGTGCCGCGGGCCGCGGCGTCCACCACATTGTCGCCCACATCGATGTGCGGAAGCTCCGTGCGTCCCGCCGTTTGGGAGACGCCGGTCTCCGGCTGGATGATCTTCCCCACCACCAGCGCGGCGGGGCAACTGAGCACGCTGGCCACAATGAGGTGTCCGGCGCTGACTCCCATGGCCACATAGCCCGCCAGCACGCCACCGGCGATGGTGGCGAAACCGCCCACCATCACCGTGAGCAGCTCGCTGTTGGTCATGCCGGAGAGGAAAGGCTTGATGAGCAGCGGCGCTTCCGTCTGCCCAACGAAAATGTTGGCCGTGCAGGACACGGTCTCCGAGCCGCTGGTGCCCATCACCCGCTGCATGGCGCGGGCCATGCCCTTGATGATCACCTGCATGATGCCCAGGTAGTAGGCAATGGACATCACCGCGCTGAAGAAGATGATGGTGGGCAGCACCTTGAAAGCGAACTGGAAGCCGAAGCCCGGCCAGGTGCCTCCTTGCGGGAAAAAGTGCTCGCCCCGGGTGAGGTTGCCAAACAGGAATTCGGCGCCCTTGTCCGACAGCGCCAGGAAGGAGGCCACGCCATCCGAGAAGGATTGGAAGGCCGCGCGGCCCGGTGCCCAGGCAAGCAGCAGCGCTCCCAGCACCAACTGCAGCACCATGCCCGCCACAATGGGTTTCACCTTCACCTTGCGCCGCTCGTTGGACATAAGCCAGGCGATGCCCAGCAGGGCGAGGATGCCCACGAAACTCATCAGGCGTTCCAGCATCACGCCTCCAGACTGGGGCCCGCAAAGTCGCGGGCGGTGAAATCCACTTCAAAGAGGCGCAGCTGTTCCTCATCGGGTACTTGGAAACACTGGCGGCAGCGCGCTTCGTAGACATCCGTGGCCCCCAGCAGCACCTGCTCCTTGGCCAGGGTTTTGCGCTGGGAGAAATTGGCGGGGTTGCCGCACACCACGCAGATGGCGTGCTGCTTGGTGACAAATTCCGCCACGGCCATGAGGCGGGGCATCAGGCCGAAAGGCTCGCCCTTCCAGTCCTTGTCCAGGCCGGCGGCCACCACTCGGCGGCCGGAGCGTGCCAGCTCCTCCAGCACCGCCACCAGCTCATCGTCGAAGAACTGGGCCTCGTCCACGCCAATCACCTCGGCGTCCCCGGCCAGGTCGGGAATCATGCGCGCCCTGCTCACCGGCAGGCTGCCCAGGCTTTGCTCGTTGTGGCTGACAATGCTCAAGTGGCTGAAGCGGACATCCATGGCAGGCTTGAAGATCTGCACACTCTTGCGGGCAATGCGCGCCAAGCGCAAGCGGCGGATGAGTTCCTCCGTCTTGCCGCTGTACATGCTCCCACAAATGACCTCAATCCAGCCGCAGCCGGGCCTCATGAATTGCATGGCGTCCTCTATGGCTGCATCAGGCTGGCGATCTTCGTCTGCAAGAGGTCGATGGCCACCAGATTTTTCCCGCCCTGGGGAATGATGATGTCCGCAAAGCGCTTGGAGGGCTCCACGAACTGCAGGTGCATGGGGGCCACCACGGTCTCGTACTGCTCGATCACCCCGTCAAGGCTGCGCCCGCGCTCCTTCACATCACGGCGCAGGCGGCGGATGAAGCGCACATCGCTGTCCGCGTCCACGAAGACCTTGATGTCCATCTTGCGCCGCAACACGGGGTCGTGCAGCACCAGGATGCCTTCCAGGATGACGCACAGGTGGTTCTCCACCCGCACGCTGCTGTCCTTGCGGCGGGCGTGCTGGGCGTAGTCGTAGAGCGGCATGTCAATGCCCTCGCCCTTCAGCAGGCGGCGCACATGGTCCGCCAACAAGTCGTGGTCGAAGGCGTCGGGATGGTCGTAGTTGATCCTGGCCCGCTCCTCGAAGGGCAGCTTCCAGTTGTCGTTGTAGTAGCAGTCCTGCTCCACGATGGCCACGCGATCGCCACCCAGGCGTTCCACCAGAGTGCGTGCCACCAGAGTCTTGCCGCTGCCGGTGCCGCCGGCAATGCCAATGAGGACGGGGCGCTTGCGGGTCATGGGCGGGCCAGGAAGTTCTGGTCGAAACCAAAGGGGAACAGCTCGTCAAGGGTGGACAAGATGCGCTCCGACTCGTTGGCCATGATGACAGCGATGCCGGGCGCATAATCCGCCAGCACCTGGCGGCAGGCGCCGCAAGGCGGGCACACACGGGGCGCGGCCGTGACCACCGCCACGCGGCGGAACGCACGCACGCCCTCGGACAGGGCCTTGAACAGGGCCACGCGCTCGGCGCAGCAGGTCAATCCATAGGAGCTGGATTCCACATTGCAGCCCGTGAAGATCCGGCCGTCGTCCGCTTCCAGCGCGGCGCCCACGGCGAAGCCGCTGTATTGGCTGCAACTGTGCCCGCGCGCATCCCAGGCGCGCCGCACCAGCTCGTCGTCAGTCAGGAAAGGCATGCCATCCTCCGGAGGCCTGGGGTGACAGGTTCAAAGTGCGCGGAAAGGTAGCAAGTCAAAGCTCTCGCTCCCCACGCCAGGAAGGAGACTCGCACCAGAGTCCATTTTGCGCAAAAGTCCCTCTCAACCCCGTACTCATCTTGCGAGACTCGAGTACGAAGGCCGCTACAAGCCTTGGATCTCCTCGCGGATCACCTGCGCCTCAAAAACCTGGAAACGGCAATCGGCCATCTGCCAGGCGTCCGGGGGAAGACCAGCCTTGGCGCAGAGGTGGGCCAGGGTCTCCTCCCGCGTCCAGCCCTGCTCCGTGGCCACCTGGGGCAGGAAGAGAGCGCGGCGGCCCTGGGCTTCCAACAGGATGCCATGACGGCCCACAATAATTTGCTCCACACCGGCCACCGCCACGAAGGGCGTGAGCAGGGAGAGCTCCAACTGGCATTGGGGCCACTCGTGGGGCTTCAGCCCGGGAAAACGCGGATCCTCGAAGGCGGCCAGCCGCGCCGTGCGGGGCAGGGCCTTCCACAATGCCTCCGCCGACTCCAGCACGCCCATGCAGCCCCGCAGGTGTCCCGCCTTGTGCAGGCTTACAAAGTGGCCAACGCGCAGATCCAAACCCTCCACGGCCTCCACCGGCAGATTCCTTTCCTCCAGCGCGGCGGCAATGTGGTCGTGGGCCAAGCGCAGTGCGGCGCGGGCAGCATGCGGGTCCAGGCTTGTCATGAGAGTCCTCCTTCGGCCAGCGTCTCATCCAGCGCGGTCAGCACAAGGTCAAGATCGGCGGGATCATGGGCGGGAAAGTGAGCCAGCCGCAGGCCCGTGCCCTTCCATTCCCCATAGCCGCCTCCCACGACCAGGCCCCGCTGGCGCAGAGCCTGCTGCACGGCGGCCAGGGGTGCGCCATCCCTGCGGCGCAGAGAGCTCACCGTTAGGCTGCGATCCTCCGGCGAAGTCACGGAGGCCTCCAGCACAGGATGATCATCCAGCCACGCCATCAAACGGTCCCGCTGCACCTGGCAGTGGTGCCGCCAATGCTCCAGGCCCGGGCCTTCCATTCGGCGCAGGGCCTGATTCAACAAATGGAACGCCAGGGTGTTGGGCGTGCAGGGGGACTGGAAGCGGCGGCCGTTCTCTTCCAGTCTGGCGAAGGAGAACCAGGCTCCCGTGTCCCTGGACTTGCGCTCCAGGTCCAGGGCCTTCTCCAGGGCGCGGGGCCCCACCGCCAGCACGCACAAACCAGGGGGACAGCCGAAAGCCTTTTGCACCCCAAAGAACCACACATCCGCCTGTTCCCAGGGCAGTGGACAGGCTCCCACGCTGGACACACCATCCACCAGGCGCAATGGCGAAGTCTCCTCCAGCGGAGGCAACATCTCCAGCGGCAAGACCGTCCCAGTGGCGCTTTCATTGTGGCACAGGAGCCAGGCCTCCGCCCGGGACCATGCATCCTGGTTCAGCCTCGCCGCCAGTGCTTCTTTTCCATGCTCCTTCAGCCAGGATGGCAGACTGCGACCCGCGGGAAGGCTCCATGCATCAACCCGCCGACCCAGCATGGAAGCCACCCGCGCGAAGCGCTCTCCAAAGGCTCCGGCGCTGAAGGAAGCGCAGCGCACTTCCACTGTGTTGCGCAGGATCAGCTCCATGGCGTAGGTGCCGGAGCTGACGAAAAAGAGTTGATAGGCCTCCGGCAGCCGCAGGTAGCGCCCAAGCCGCCCGCCCAGCTCCTCCACCAGCGCGGAGATCTCCGGGCTGCGATGGTTCATGCCTCCCATTCCAGACTCCAGGAAAAGGCGTGCCGCCTCCCCCAGGCCGGGCCACAAAGTGGAAGGTCCCGGCGCCAGATTGCGCCGGATGGGGGAATGCTCAGCGTCCACGGGCCTCGCCCGGACCCCAACGACCGTCCACCACGGCACGGATGGTTTTCTCCTTGCGCGCACGGGCCATCAGCATGTCGCGATCCACCACGCCGCTGCCCACAGGCACCGTCAGGGAGTCGCCCTCCTCCTTCACCAGACCCCACACATAGTCCGTCATGGCCACGCGATAGCTGCGGCTCTCCTCCATGGGTTTGCCGCCCACCAGCATCACTCCGGGAAGGCCGTCCGGCCCCGCCGCCACACGCAATCCGTCGAAGTGCATATGGGCGCCGCCCCGGCCCGCTTCCTGGCTGAGCAGTGCGCGCAAGCGCGATCCCTTCACCGGGGCAACCACCACCTCATTGCCAAAGGGTGAAAGCTCCCAGAAATCCCGCTCCTTCAGTGGTCCTGCCGACAGATCCCGACGGATGCCGCCGTTGTTCCACAAGGCAATCTCCGCGCCGGTCTCCAGGCGGATGGCCGCGCACAGCCAGTTTCCCACCGCGCTCTCACCGCGGCGCGTGCGCATGAAGGGAGTTGCCAGGGTGGCCACCACGCCGCCCAGACGGCTGTTGACCTGCTCCTCCTGGGCCTTCACCAGCGCGGCCACATCTTCTGCCGCAGGTGCAGCCTTTGCGGTAATGGGGACAAGCCCGCCCCCGGCGCGGCGAATGCCACGGCCCGGTTTCACATAAAGAGTGTCCACGCCCAGCCAGCGGCCTTGGTCCCCCGCCTGCACAATCCAGGTCTTCCCCACTTGCACGGGCTTGTGCAGCACCGTATGGCTGTGGGCTCCCACGATGTAGTCAATGCCCTCCACCGCCAATGCCAACAGACTGTCGGCGCGGAAGCCACCATGGCTAAGGCAGATCTTCACATCCGCCGACTGGACACGCTTCAACCATTTGCGTGCCACGGCATGGCTGGAATCCACACGCACGCCATTCAACAGCCGGGGATCCGTCACGCTGAAAAGTTCATCTGTGTTCAAGCCAAGGATGGCCACTTGCAAGTTGCCCCGGCGCACCACCAGATCGCTCTGGGCATAAGGATGGGGGCGTCCAATCATGCGCACATTGGCCTGCAACACTGGGAACACGGCATGATCCAGGGCCCTTCGCTGGGCCACCATGCCGTAGTCGAACTCATGGTTGCCCAGGGAAACGGCATCGGGCGCCAGCAGATTCATCACCTCCACGCAGGCCAGGCCCTCCGACAGGGTGGAAATGGGCGTGCCCTGGAAGAAATCCCCGCCGTCCAGGTACAAGGTGGCGCCGGGATTCTCCTCCCTGTAGCGTCGCACCAACGCGGCCAACACCGGTGCGCCGCCCAAGTCCACTTGGGTGGTGTCATCCAACACTCCTTTACGGGGTGCGAACCAGGCGTGCATGTCGTTGGTGTGCAGCACCACAAGCATCTGCTCGCGTCCGCCACAGGCCAGGCCCAGGCCGAGCAGAACGACGAAAGGAACCAAGGCCCGCAGAGCCAATGGCCGAAATTGGAAAGAGGAATGCCGGGTCATGAACAAGGCCTCGCTGCTTGAGTGCGCGTGATCGAGAGGAAATCGAACCCAATAAAGGGCCTTGGCGCCGATGAGGCCAGCGCACCCAAGAGTGACCTCTTCTGACCTCCTCCCTGAAAAGTGGACCACCCATTCCTGGAGGAATCCGGCGAAATCCTTAGGGTGAGACAGGAGGATTCGCGGATGTGGAAGACGCGGTTCACGGAGGAGCAGATCATCACCTACTTGC
>CAIWAD010000203.1 GCA_903910645.1 uncultured bacterium
CAAGGCCCCCAGCGTGACGCCCTGGTAGAGTTTCACGCCATCACCGATGACCGTGGTCTCGCCCACCACCACGCCTGTGCCGTGGTCGATGAAGAAGCGGCGGCCAATGCGCGCGCCGGGATGGATGTCCACGCCCGTGCGTCGATGGGCCCATTCGGCCAGCATGCGCGGCAGCAGGGGGACTTCCAGCTGGTGAAGCAGGTGGGCCAGCCGGTGCACGGTTATGGCCTCCAGCCCAGGGTAAGCCAGCAGGATCTCTGTCAGGTTGCGCGCCGCAGGATCGCCATCCAGGGCAGCCTGGGAATCCTCCACCAACAGGAGACGCGTCTCAGGCAGAGCGGCAATAAAGCTCTCCACCACCTCGTCCGCCCGTCCACTGCAGTGGGGGCAGGGCGGTTCCTGACCGCATACGCTGCCCAGGGCCTGCTGCACCAGCTCGTGCAGATCGGCGGCCAGGTCGTCCAGCAAGGCCCCCACATGGAAGGCCACATTCTCCCGGGTCAGGTGGCGGTTCCCATAGCAGCCCGGGTAGAGGAGGGCGAAGAGCAGGTCCACAAGTGTGACGATGCGATCCGGCGTGGGCAGCCGGCGCTGGTCGTCCAAATGGTGGGCCTGGGGGCCCTCTGCGAAGTAGCTCTCCACCAGACGGCGTGTGTGCTCGGACAAGCGCTGTCGGGCCGGGCGCTGGGGCGTGTTCATGCGTGCTCTCCATGTTCAGGGGACGCCGCTTCGGCCATGCCGTGGCGCGCCGCTTCCTCCCGGCACTGTGCCCACACATCCGCCGGCACCAGGCGCGCCGCCAGGCCCAGCAGCAGGGGAAGCACCAGCAGGTCATCCAAATGGCCCAGGACAGGAATGAAATCCGGCACCAGGTCCACAGGGCTAAGCGCGTAGGCCAGCGCCAGCACCACCAGCCAGCGGCACAAGCGTGGCGTGCGCGGATGGGCGGCCACCAGGCGCCACACCTTCAACTCCAACAAGGCGCGCGCGGCCCAGCGGCGCAAGCGGCTTTCAGCCACGATCCACACTCCACCCCGCCAGTGCGGCGACGGCGCTAAGCAGGGCACCCCAGCCCATGTCCAGCCAGGGAAGGCCCAAGGGCCACTGGTCCAACACCGCCAGGGCTGTCAGTTCGAAAGTGGCGTAGGCCACCAGGCCATAAAGGGCGCCGCGACGCGCAACAGCTTTCCATGGAGTGGTGCCGCACCCGTCTGGCACTACGAAAACCAGAAGTCCCAGGGTGTAGGTCAGGTAGAATAGCAGGGCCGCCCACCAGCGCGGCTCAGGCGCCATCAAATGTCCCAGGGACTGGCGATAGGCGGGCGCGGCCAGCCACCCCAGCCAGAGGGCATCCAGCGCCAGCAGGCTGAGCAGAACGGCCAGGGCGCGCTGGGTGGTACGCCGCATCATGGCGCCAAGTCCAGCACTTCGTCCAGTCGGCGCGCGGTCGCGATCCCAGAGCGCAGAGCGTCCTCCACCCGGGCGCCAGCGAACGCGTCTCCTGCCAGCAAAAGGGGCGGGCAAGTGGATGGCTCCACATGGAGATCGTGAAGGGGATTCTCCGGCTGGCTGTGGCGCCAGGCGTGGAGCTGCCACTCCAGCACCTCCGTGCCCAGCAGCGGCCGGGCCGCTTCAAGCATCAGGCGGGCCGCCTCGTGGCGGTTGCCATCCAGCCAGGCGGCGCTGAACTCCGGCGTGGCCTGCAAAGTCACTGCGGGAGACGCGGACAAACCCTTCTGCACATTGTCCACCACGCGCAGCAAAGGTCCTTCAACAGGCTCCACCAGTCCGGGCGGCGGCACCTGGGAAGGGCCGGCCAGGCGCGCCATCACCACCAGGCAAGAAGCGTAGCGCACGGCTTCCAGGCGCCCGCGAACAGGGGCATCCAGCGACACACCGCCAGCATCCAGCAGGGCCAGGCTTTGGGGAAGTGGCGCCGTGCACACCACTGCGCGCGCAAGGAAAGCCTCTCGTCCTTCCACCTCCACCGTCCAGCCGAGCCCGGTGGGACGCAGGGCCTGGGCTTTGTGTTCAAGACGCACATCCAGTCCCTGGGCCATGTCCTTGGCAAGGGCCGTCATGGCGGGAAGTCCGGTCCACACCATCAGGTCGCCATCCTCACGCGCCGGACCACCATGGAACCAGGGCACCAAGCGGCCTTGGCTGCGCCACGCCTGCACGCGCGCGGAGAAGGCCAAGCCTCGTCCCGTGATGTACTGGGGGCCCATATCGAAGGCGGCGCCAGCGAAGCGGCGGCCTGCCAGGCGCCCGCCCACGCCCCGGCTTTTCTCCAGCACCACCACGCCACGGCCCTTCTCCGCAAGGCTGGCGGCGGCTCCAAGGCCACACATGCCGGCACCCAGCACCACAATGTCCACCTGTTCGGCCACGCGTCTGCCTTCCTATTGGTGTGTGGAAAATGCGGATTGGGAGGCAATGTGGGGAGGGGAATCAGGACCGAAACCGCACCAGCAGGAGGCGCAGACCTTTCAACACCACCAGGAAGAGCAGGTTCAGGCCCACCACCACCAGCAGCAAGGGCGGCAGGATGGAGATTCCTTCCGCCAGCCAGGCCACCCAGGCCTTCAGCGGCGCGCCCACCAAATGCAAGGCCCCGTGGAGCACCAGCAGCAGAAGGAGCAGGCTTAGTGCGCCGCGAGCGGCCAGGCGCAAATCCGCCGGGCTAAGCGTGATGGAACTGCCTATGCTGAAGGCCAGCCAAATGAAGAGTAGCAGGCGCCACCCCCCCTGGGCGAAGCCCTGCAACATGGAATGCGCCAGTGTCCACGCCGCGCCCGGCAGCGCTTGCAGCCAGCCGGAAAGATCCCCCACCTGCCTCAACACAGGGCTTGGCGCGTCCAGGGACAGGGTTTGACTGGTGGGTAGCAGAAAATGCGCCGCCAGCAGGATCAAGACCGATCCCACCAGGATGGGGCCTGCGCCGGCGAAAAAGAGTCCCAGCCGCTGCCGCAGGCTGCCCGGCTGGAATTCAAAACGCACATAGCCCAAGGTTTCGCTTTGGGGATCCAGACTGAAGAGTTTCATGCCGGTGATGCGATGTCCGAAGAGCGCGTGGAAAAGGGCGTGGCCCAGTTCGTGCACGGCAGTGCCCAACCAGGCAAAGAGCAGCAGGTAGGGCCTTGCCCCAAGGGTGCGCACAGCTTCCCGCTCCAGGCCCAGCGCCGCCCACTGCATGATGAAAGCCGGCAGAAGCACGGGCAAAGTCAGCACCAGTACCTGCTCCGCCGCCTGCATGAGCCAGGATCCCAAAGCCGGAAGAAGGGCGGACGCCTCACTCATTGGCAGGAAGCGGCTCCAGGTTGGCCACAGCCTTCTCCAGCTGCTGGAGATGCTGCAGGTTGCGCCCGAAATCCACCAGGGTCCAGTGGTCGCCACAAGAGACCTGCAGGCGGCTGCCTCCGCCTTCCTCCAATGCCTCCACGCGCAAGTCCACCCTTTCCCCGAAGGTGAGGCGGGATGGTGGCGTGTGGGCGCGCAGGGTCAGGGATTCCGCGCCCTCCGGTCGGCGCAGGCGCCATTTCCAGCGTCGCAGCTGCGGTTCCAGCCGTTCCATCAGCAGATGCGCGTCCAGGGGAGAGGTCAAGGTGCCGGATTGGCGGATAGCCGGCACCACCCAGGCTCCCGTGGCGCGTCGGCCAGCCACCAACTGACCCACGGCCAGCGCCAGCGCCATCAGGCCGCCATAAAGCAGGCCCGCCCGCAGGGACTGGAAGAGCAGGTCCTTCGCCACCACCTGGTCCAGGGCCACTTGCATGGCCAGCTGCAGGCCCCCCACGAGCACGATGAAATAGGACACGCAGAGTGCCAGCAGGCGCGCCAGCAGTACGAACAAGGGCGTGGTGCGCATGACACTCCTTTGATGGGCCGGAGGCGTGTTAGTCCGCTACTCCAACCCTAACACATGGGCGGCAAGGACGGCCTGGACCTGCTAAATGTTCAGCTTGGCGGTGAACTGGCGCTGGAAAGGCCCAGTGCGCCCGCTGATCCAAATCTTCAGCTCGGCATCAAGATCGAAATGCCCCGCCGTCTCCACACTGACGCGGGTGATGCTTTTATAGGGAATGGAGTGGTAATCCACCTTTTTCCCGGTCAGGCCCTGCTTGTCCACCAGCACCAGCCTGTTGGTGGTGAACACAAAGAAATCCCGCAGGATCTGATCGACCTGCACCACTGTTTCGCCCCGGGCCAGGATCTGGCCGAATTCCTGCGGAATGGAGGTGGGGCCATTTCCGAGGCATTGCCTAAAAGGCCATCCAGGAGTCCCATGCGATCTCCTGTGAATGGGGTTGTGCGAAAACTAGGCCAGCCAGGGGCCGGCCACGCTTATGGCTTCCTCTTCGCCGGGCCAGGGCGGCATGGTGATGGCAATGATTTCCAGGCCGGAATGCGGTGCGGCACGAAACTGAAAGGCCGTTCCCTCGGGCAGGGTCAGCGCGGTGCCCGGACTGAGATCCACACACTCCTCCCGGTCATTCTGCTTTCGCCACAGCTGGCCAAAGCCCTTGGTGACAAACCAGATCTCCTCCACCGTGCGATGCTTGACCGCCTGGGAGCACTGGCCAGCCTCCAGGCTGAAGTGTGCCATGCTGCCGCCATGTAAAACGGGAAGCAGGGCCACGCGGGATCCGTCCGGCGCCTTCACAACAGGCGCCTCATTTAGCTGGATGGTGGAGAAGGCCATCATGAAAAGCCCTGATAGTTACTCGTCTGGTTGGTGGCGGATAAGTCTGATCGAAAGGAATCCCATCGCAGTCAAGGCTGTTTTCGCAAAGAATCCACCAGGCCATGGGGGGATTGCCTGAATGGAAGCTATAAAATTTTCTGTCTGGCAAGAACATGGAGAGGCCACCGGGACAGACCCAATGGGGCTGTAAAGGAAAAGCCCCCGGCAGGCGGGGGCTTGAAGAGCGGACCGGACGAGACTCGAACTCGCAACTTCCAGCGTGACAGGCTGGCGCTCTAACCGATTGAACTACCGGTCCGTGAATGGGCGATACTGGGCTCGAACCAGTG
>CAIWAD010000204.1 GCA_903910645.1 uncultured bacterium
CATGACCAGAGTCGGGGACTCTGAAATGCTCTGTGCCAGCAGACTGATACTCATGGGCCTGTCCCTTCTGGGATGTTAAGAGAACGACACTGGAAGATAGAAAAGCGGGACTGCCTTGAGCTTGCCAAGGGCGGCGGGTGGTGGCCGAAAAGCAGCGCCCCGGGGGTGGCTCGAACCCGGGGCGCAAGGTGGAGGCTGGCAAAGGGCCAGGCCTCCTTCAGGGGAGAAAGGGACAAGGACAATCAACGCAACAGCAGCAGGCGGCGGGTAAGCTGGGTCCTGCCGCTGGACAGGCGCAGGAAATAGAGGCCACTGGGCAGCTTTCCGGCGTCCAGATTCAGGCGATGAGCGCCGGCCTCCATGGGGCCGGAGGCCAGATTCATCAAGCAATGACCTTGCAAATCAAACAGATCCACTGAGATGTCGCTTGCCTGATCCAGGGTGAAGCGCACCACGCAGGAAGCGTTGAAGGGATTGGGATAGGGGGCTTCCAGCGCAAGGCTGCCGGGCTGGGAAGGGGGCTCCAGCGCCGTCTCGTAGTCTCCCAGGAACGCGCCGGTCTGGGCCTCCACCAGGAAAAGGCGCTGACGCCACTGGCCGCCTTCCGTCCAGCCTCGGATGGTCACCGCCCACAACAGCGCGTGGGGATTGGCCCACATCCAAAAGAAGTTTCCCACCCAGGCCTGGCGCGTGAACTCCGTCAGTTGCGCCTCCAGGTCGTGGCCGCCATGGTTCAGCGCCACATCCAGGGCGATGTCGCTGTCCACGAACATGCCGGGGAGCGTGTCCATGGGCGGAAAGCTGTCGCCTCCACTCTCCACCTGGGGCACATCCGCGGTGAAGTGCACGTGCAGCCAGTACCCCCTCAAGGGCGACCAGAACTCATAGCTCCAACCGCCGCACTGGCCCAGATCGTTCAGGCTCTCGCTCTGGTTCATGATCACTTTCAACTGCGCGCCCGGATCCTCCAGGTACGACACGGCCAGGCTCTGGGCCTGGTCCAGGTGCAGGCGCGCCGTGCAGCCCGTCATGCTGGTGAGGGGAATCACCAGTCCGGCGAGATCCTCGTCCTCCACCAGCACCGAGTCCGGCATGCCGTCTCCGTCCTGGTCCAGGTAGCCGAAAGGATCGCCGCATTGGGGGTCCAGATGGCCGTCGCCGTCGGCATCACCCGCGGCCACGGGATACCACACGCCGGGCCTCACGAAGGGGATGTCCACCAGGCCGTCCTCCCTCACCACGGCGGCGGCACTGCCCAGGTAGGCGTCATCCGACCCCATGGGCGGCCGGTCGAAGAGGGCCGCCACCAGCCCCACCAGAGGCCCGCCATCCAGGCGCAGGAGCTGGCAGCCCACGGTGCGGGCCCCCAGATCAGGGCCTGTGCTGAGGTGCAGGTCCACCGGCAGTGCCAGCTCGTGGCCCATCAGGTCCTCGGCGCGGTCCACCATGAGGAAGTACTCCGTGTCCTGGCCCCACTGCAGGTTGAGGACCAGGCTCAGGGTGGAGCTGTTCCACTGCCAGCCCTGCACGACCATGCCGTCCTCCGGCTCGGCGATGAGCACGCGCACGGGAAGGCGGATCTCGTCGTGGCCGTTGAAGATGTAGCGGCGGGTGGTGTCCAGCACGGCATTGAAGGTGATGGTGATGTCCTGATCCTCGGACATGGAAACCGTGCCGTCCGCCGGGCTGGTGTCGATGATGGCGAACTGGGCCTTCAGCGGCGGACTGAGCAGCAAAAGGCCAACAAGCAGGAAGGTGCAGCGCCTCATGATGATTCTCCCCTGTTGCCTTCACAGGAAGGCGGAGTGAATCCCGAAACACCGGTCCGCTGCGTGGG
>CAIWAD010000205.1 GCA_903910645.1 uncultured bacterium
CATGACCAGAGTCGGGGACTCTGAAATGCTCTGTGCCAGCAGACTGATACTCATGGGCCTGTCCCTTCTGGGATGTTAAGAGAACGACACTGGAAGATAGAAAAGCGGGACTGCCTTGAGCTTGCCAAGGGCGGCGGGTGGGGGCCGAAAAGCAGCGCCCCGGGGGTGGCTCGAACCCGGGGCGCAAGGTGGAGGCTGACAAAGGGTCAGGCCTCCTTCAGGGGAGAAAGGGACAACGACATCAACGCAACAGCAGCAGGCGGCGGGTAAGCTGGGTCCTGCCGCTGGACAGGCGCAGGAAATAGAGGCCACTGGGCAGCTTTCCGGCGTCCAGATTCAGGCGATGAGCGCCAGCGGCCATGGGGCCGGATGCCAGATTCATCAAGCAATGGCCTTGCAAATCAAACAGATCCACCGAAACATCGCTTGCCTGATCCAGGGTGAAGCGCACCACGCAGGAAGCGTTGAAGGGATTGGGGTAGGGAGCTTCCAGCGCAAGACTCCCGGGCTGGGAAGGGGGCTCCAGCGCCGTCTCGTAGTCTCCCAGGAACGCGCCAGTCTGGGCATCCACCAGGAAGAGGTGCTGGCGCCACTGGCCGCCTTCCGTCCAGCCTCGGATGGTCACCGCCCACAGAAGCGCGTGGGGATTGGCCCACATCCAAAAGAAGTTTCCCACCCAGGCCTGGCGCGTGAACTCCGTCAGTTGCGCCTCCAGGTCGTGGCCGCCATTGTTCAGCGCCACATCCAGGGCAATGTCGCTGTCCACGAACATGCCGGGGAGCGTGTCCATGGGCGGAAAGCTGTCGCCTCCGCTCTCCACCTGGGGCACATCCGCGGTGAAGTGCACGTGCAGCCAGGATCCCCGCAGTGGCGACCAGAACTCATAGCTCCAACCGCCGCACTGGCCCAGATCGTTCAGGCTCTCGCTCTGGTTCATGATCACTTTCAACTGCACGCCGGGATCTTCCAGGTGTGCCACAGCCAGGCTCTGGGCCTGTTCCAGATGGTTGCGCGCCGTGCAGCCCATCACGCTGGTCAAGGGAATGACCAGGCCGAAGAGGTCCTCGCTTTCCACCACCACGGAGTCCGGCATGCCATCGCCATCCTGGTCCAGGTAGCCGAAGGGATCGCCGCATTGGGGGTCCAGATGGCCGTCGCCATCGGCATCTCCCGCCGCCACGGGATACCACACGCCGGGTCGCACATAGGGGATGGTCACTTGCCCGTCCTCCATCACCACGGCGGCGGCGCTGCCCAGGAAGGCATCGTCCGTCCACATGGGCGGCTGGTCGAACAGGGCCGCCACAAGCCCGATCAGCGGTCCGCCATCCAGGCGCAGAAGCTGGCAGCCCACGCTGCGTGCGCCCAGATCCGGGCCGGTGCTGAGGTGCAGATCCACAGGCAGGGCCAGCTCGTTGCCCATGAGGTCCATGGCCCGATCCAGCATGAGGAAGTATTCGCGGTCCTGGCCCCACTGCATCTGCAGCGTGAGGCGATGCTGGGCGGCGTTCCACTGCCAACCCTGCACCACCAGACCCATTTCAGGTTCGGCGATGAGCACGCGCACAGGCAGGCGGATTTCGTCGTGGCCGTTGAAGATGTAGCGTCGGGTGGTGTCCAGCGCGGCATTGAAAGTGATGGTGATGTCCTGATCCTCGGACATGGAAACGGTGCCGTCCGCCGGAAGGATGGTGGTGATGGCGAACTGGGCCTTCAGCGGCGGACTGAGCAGCAAAAGGCCAACAAGCAGGAAGGTGCAGCGCCTCATGATGATTCTCCCCTGTTGCCTTCACAGGAAGGCGGAGTGAATCCCGAAACACCGGTCCGCTGCGTGGG
>CAIWAD010000206.1 GCA_903910645.1 uncultured bacterium
GCCTATGGCGTGGAGGGCGTGTACGGGGCGGACATTAACCCGTTGATGACCAAACGCTTCGAGAATCGCGGCGGCATGCCCACGGATCTGGCGGGCGTCATGGCCCGGGGCGATGTGGTGATTGCCACCACTGGCGTGCCTGGCTTGATCAAGCCTGAGTGGGTGCGACCCGGCCAGGTGGTGCTGGCCCTAAGCAATCCGGATCCGGAAATCCACCCCGATGTGGCCCTGGAGGCGGGCGCCGCCTTTGCCGCCGACGGCAAGGGCGTGAACAATGCCATGGCCTTCCCGGGATTGTTCAAGGGTGCTCTGCGCTGCCGGGCGCGCGAGATCAACGCCGCCATGCAGATTGCCGCCGCCCACGCCATTTCCAGCCATGCGGTGGAGGGGGAGCTCATGCCCTTTGTGCTGGACCCAGGGGTGCATGAGGCTATTGCCTGTGAGGTTGAGAAGGCGGCCCGGGGCAGTGGGGTGGCACGGCGCTAGGTCAGCAGGCGCGTCAAGCCTGCCACCAGGCAGATACAAGGTGAATAGCGCCGCCCCAAAAGGGTCGGCGCCGGGCTATTTCAACAGGGTCGCCTTGGCGCTGGCCACGGGAGCACCATCCATCCACACCTGCACCACATAGCAGCCTGAGGGCGTGCCACCAGCGTGCCACATGCTGGCATGGGAGCCCGCCCCCTGGAATCCCAGACTTCGCCGCAGGATCTCCCGCCCCAACAAATCCACCACGCGCAGTTCAACGGCTCCAGCCCTGGGCAGGGTGTAGTGCAGCTCTGTGGACGGATTGAAAGGGTTGGGGCGCAAGGCCAGGCCCCAGTCCCGTGCCCGTGGACTGACGGGCTCAACAGCAGTCATCATCATGCCAATCAACGATGTTTGACCGTTTGTGATGGTAATGATGGTGGAGGTGTTGTCCATGTCCACCGCCATGCCGTTGAAGGTGTAGGCCAGGTGGGTGGAGTCCCGCTGGGTGATGGTCATTGAGGTGGCAGCCCCGATGAACTTGTGCTCGGCGTTCAGGGCGCCCAGGATGTCCTCGATCACCAGGCTGTCCGGAAGTTCTGAGGGAAGCGCCAGGCTGTCCAGGTTCCACAACAGGAAAAACTGCACGACCGAGCTGGCGTTGGGCACGGCGCCCACGGCGATGGGGGCCGTGGCACGGTAGAGCACGCCAAACACATGCCACGTGGTGTCCGTGTCCACATTGGTTTTCACCGCCATGGTCAGGAGCTGTTCTCCGCCGGTGGAATCCATGGCGGCAATGGCTCCCCCAATGCCCTGATCCAACGTGGGAATCCACTGGGTGGTGTCAATTTCCCCCGCCACGCTGAAATCCCCGTTGAAGGGGCCAAAAAGCTGGCTGTAGTGGAAACTCTGCTGGCCCATGTAGAAAATCTGGGCATTCTGCGCCCGCGCCGAGGGGCAAAGGAATGCGGCCAGCAGCACCAGCGCCAGCATGAATCGACCGGTCAAACGCATGAGGGACTCCACGGTTAGGCGGGCGGAATGGTGGCACTCTGGGGGGGGCAAAACAAGCAGAAGGCGGCGCCTTCACCGTTCACCGGCGTCCACCGTTCCAAAGGCGCTCGCAAGGGGTGCGGATTCTTGGCCATCGCCAATCCGGGCTGCGGACTTCCCGCAAGGGCGGTATCCAGGCTGCTTGCTCTGTTGCGACCGAAGCTGCCCCTGTGGCAGGACTTGTCAATGGAAGGCCGTTCTCCCACGAGCGCGTCTCAAGCGGCGTGGAAGGATGGTTGGCATCGGATTTGGGAAGGGACGGTGGTCATTCCGGTGGTGCCAAGGTGGACGGCCGTGGATGCCGCCCGCCCCATTGGGCAGACGGGGCCACGCGTTGGCCAGGAGGCAACCCAGTGGGCTTAGTCGTGGCAAACGCAGTTGCGACCACTCCCCTTGGCCTTGTACAAATGGGAGTCGGCGCGCTTCAAGAGCTCTTCCGGGGATTCCGCGCCCCGGGCGCCGTCAAAGGCCGCCACCCCAAGACTGATGGTGATGGGCAGGC
>CAIWAD010000207.1 GCA_903910645.1 uncultured bacterium
CATGGCCCATGCGGGCAAAAGGCAAGGGGTTCGCGGGCTGTCACCGCCGGCTGGGAATTTCACCCAACCCCGGAAAACGACTTGGAACCGCGCAGAAGTTAGGTCGGGGTGTCCACTTCCCCAAGCCCATTGTCAGGGCGCCCGTGGGCGCCCTGACAATGCATGAGGATTGGCATCAGGCTTCCTGGTCCAGGCGCTGTCTCACGCGACGCGCCAGTTCCGCCGCGCTGAAGGGCTTCTGCAACAAGGGCGTCTTGGAGGGATTCAGACCGTAGCGGTCCAGCGAGTCATCCGTGTAGCCGCTCATGAACAGGACCCGCAAATCGGGGATGCGCGCCGTCAGGACGCTGGCCAGTTCCGGCCCGCCCATGCCCGGCATGATGACATCGGAGAGCAGCAGGTCAAAGCGGCCCTCCTGCCGATTGACCAGCTCCAGTGCTTCCGCCGCGCTGGCTGCCGCCATGACCTTGTAGCCAAGTGAAGAGAGAATGCGCCGGGTGACTTCCCGCACCGGCGGCTCGTCCTCCACCAGCAGCACATTCTCCTGGCCCGCGCTCGATGATCCATCGTCCTTGCCGTCCTGGTTGGCGTTGACCTGGCTGGCGGCGATGGGCAGGTAGACATGGAAGGCCGTACCCGAACCCGGTCGGCTGAACACATCGATAAAGCCGTCACTTTGCTGCACAATGCCCAGCACCGTGGAGAGGCCAAGACCCGTGCCCTTGCCCTGCTCTTTGGTGGTGAAGAATGGCTCAAAGATGCGGGCCTGCACCTCTTCGCTCATGCCGCTGCCCGTGTCGCTCACGGTCATGCGCAAGAAGCGTCCCGGACGACTGTTGGGATGGCTGCGGCAGAAATTCTCGTCCACTTCCGCCGGACGCAGCTCGATATCCACATGGCCGCCGCCGTTCATGGCATCGCGGGCATTCACCACCAGGTTCACCACCACGGATTCCAGCTGGCTGGGATCCACGCGCACCTTGGGCAGGTTTGGCGGCAGGCTGGTGGCCAGCGCGATGTCCTCGCCAATCAAACGGCGCAGCATCTTCTCAAGGCCGCGGATCACTTCGGCCATGTCCAGGGAACGGGGCTCCAGCACTTGCTTTCGGCTGAAGGCCAGCAATTGCCTGGTAAGGGCCGCCGCCCGCTCTCCGGCGTCGCGGATGTCTCCCAGCAGCATGCGGTGCGGATCGTCCGCGTCCATGGTGTTCATGAGCATCTCGCTGTAGCCGTTGATGACGGTCAGCAGGTTGTTGAAGTCGTGGGCCACGCCACCTGCCAGCTGGCCGATGGCTTCCATTTTCTGGGACTGACGCAATTGCATCTCCAGCCGCATCAGATCCGTCACATTGGACCAGCTGCCCACCACTTCCAGGGGCTTGTCCTGGGAATCGCGCAACACGCGCCGCTCGTCGCGCAACCAGATGTACTCGCCATCCTTGCGCCGCAGGCGAAAACTCACGGTGCTGGCCTGCTCGTTCAGCAGGGAGGCTTCCGCCTCCTGCAGGCGCTGCCGGTCCTCCGGATGGATGCGCTCCAACCACCAGGTGGGCCCGATTTCATCCACCGAGAAGCCGGAGAGCTGAAGGATGTTCTCGCTTATCCAGGAGGGGAGCCAGCGTCCAGCTGTCATGCGCAGAGTGTAGATCACCGCAGGGCCCAGGCTCACCACCCGCTGCAATTCCTCCTGCAGGCGCCGTCGCACAATGAACTGGCCAATCTGCCGTCCAATGGCCTCCAGGGACTCCAGCAGCGGGGCATCGGGCTCCACCATGGGGCGGCAGATGAAATCCAGCACGCCCATCACTTCACCGGCATGCTCCACCGGAACACCGAAAGCGCAAGTAAGACCGCTGCGGGTGGCGGCTTCCCGCCGGATGTAGTTCTGGTCCCCAGCCACATTCATCACCACCAGGGAACTGCGGCTTGCCCATACCCGGCCCGGCAAGCCTTCTCCCGGCTCGAAGCGGTTGTAGCGGGTTTCACCCACGATGCCGCTGTCTGCCAAATGGTCTCGGCACCACAGATCGCTGCAGCGCAGCACGCCTTCCTGCCGCTCAACGGTCCACAGCGCGCCAATGTCCCAGCCTTCGGCCTCACAAAGCACTTGCACAACCCTTCGTGTGGCCTCTTCCAGTGTGGCTGCCTCCGCCAGCACCTGGCTGATGCGCGCCTGGGTGGCCACCCGCTGCTCCGCCTCGGCACGGGCCGTGATGTCCCGATCTACCCCGCGATAGCCCACCAGCTGGCCTTCCGCGTCAAGAATGGGGGCGCCACTTGTTTCCAGC
>CAIWAD010000208.1 GCA_903910645.1 uncultured bacterium
CGGGATAGGCCACATAGCCTTGTTCATCCGCATCGGGATGCTCGGGATCATATTCCATGCGCGGGCGGCGGTTCTGCACCAGGCGCTCCGACTCCACGCCGCGCAGGCCGTCGCCCTCCGTCTGCTCCTGCAGGGAGCCCAGATGCTCCGGATGGGTGGTCCACAGGCGCTTGGGCCGCGTGCTCTCCGCATCCACGAAGGCCTGCTCCTCCCTGCCCTCGTTCAACACCACCACGCGAGGCTGGAAGGGTCCGCCGTCCGCGCCACGGGTGGTGTGCACGTTGGCCAGGTTCTCGCTGATGGCGTCCATGCGACGCCGCTGGGCACTCAAGCCGCTGCGCGAGATGTTCAAATGATGGAAGGCCGCCGGATCCTGGATTTTCATGCGCCTCTCCTCTGCCTGTCAGTCCTGCTCTTGCCCCAAGCGCCTTAGCGTCCGCCGCGGATGGCGCGATCCAGCGTGTCCACCACATGGCGCACCTGGCGCGTGGCGAAGCGGTAGCTGAGCTGGGCCCGGGCCAGCTCCGTCATTTCATGGTCAATGTCCACGCTGTTGTGGCCGTTGAAGTAGGCGGGCTCCTCCTCCACCGCAAGCTCCGGCTCCACTGTTCCCGCCGCGCTGGGATGGGGCATGTGGTCGGGATGGGTGCGGGTCAGGCCCTCCCCGGATTCCTCCAGCGCCTGGGCCAGCTGATCTTCGAAACGCACCTCCCGGCGCTCATAGCCGTCGGTCTCCGCATTGGCCAGATTGTTGGCAATGGCCTTCTGGCGCAGGGCGTAGGCATCCAGCCCCGAGTGCATCATGGGCAGCATGGTGCGACGGAAAAGCAGGTTGTCGGATATGGAAGACATGGAACCTCCGGAACTTGGCACCCTGCCCATGGCAAGTTCCGTGCCACGCGGCTCCTTGGTGCTTTGCCCGGGGAAAAGCCTTGGTGCAGCTATAAATGCGGAAGTCCTGAGCTATGGAAGTGGGGGCTTGTGCCGCAAAGGTGGAGTTTTCTGCCCATGTGCCCCTGGGAAGAGGATGCCCTTAACCGTTCAGGAAAGGCGGGGAAGCCGCAGAATGAAGGTGCTGCCCTTGTCCAGCACGCTTTCCACGCCCAGCGTGCCGCCCATGGATTCCACCAGTTCGCGGGTGATGGCCAGCCCCAATCCTGTACCCTGGGTGGTGTGGCGGCGGCTTTGGGGCGTGCGGTAGAATTCGGTGAACAGGCGCGGCAGCTGATCCGGCGCAATGCCAATGCCTTCATCCCGCACGCGGATTTCCACCCAGGGCGCGCCGTCCCATTCCACCGCGGCCAAGCTGACGGAAACGGTGCCTCCCGGTCGGGAATATTTGATGGCGTTGCTGACAAGGTTCTCGCACACACGCTGCAACCGCAGAGGATCCGCCCCCGCCAGATGGGCGGCCTGGCCGTCCCAATCCCCCACCAGCACAAGGCCCGCCTCCCTGGCCCGATCCATCTGGTCGGCCAGCAATGCCTCCAGCATGGGAGGAAGATCCACGCGCCGCAGCACGGCCTGGCCGGCGGCAGATCCGCGCTGTTCCGCCAGCTCCAGGAGCTCGCTGATGAGAGCCGTCAGCCCCAACAGGCGTTGGGAGATGCGTTGGTGAATGCCGCGCACGGCTTCGGGCAGGGCGGGGCCCTGGCTTAGCTCCAGGGCGCTCAGCATGCTCTGGGCCGCGGCGATGGGCGAACGCAATTCGTGCCCCATGGTGCGCATCAGGCGCACCCGCTCCTCACTGATGCGCAAAATATCCCGATTGGCCTGTTCCAGGCGATGGCGCATGCGCAGTGCCTCCGCCTCCCGGCGGCGCAGACCGCGCATCACCGCACCCAGCAGAAGAGCCATCACGGCCAGGGTCAAGGCATGCCACAGGGAAAAGTGCAGAATGTGCAGCCAGCTGTGCTGGCGCTCCGGATTGCTAAGACCGCGCAGCACCACCGGTTGCAGCAGGCCGGTGGCCTCGGCGGCGAAGAGCAGGTTCAGCGCCACGGTGATGAAGAGCAGGGCGAAGACGGTGAAACGCGGCCGCAGGAAGACGGCGCTGAGCACCACATGGAACACGAAGACCTGGAGCAAGGGACTCTCAATGCCGCCGGAGTAGTGCACCACCGCCAGCAACACCAGCCAGTCGGCGATGATCTGCCCCTGGATGAGGGCATGCACCAGGGCCTGCTTGCGTTCCTCCGGCAGGGCGGCCACGCGGCTGTTCAAGAAATGGGCCAGAGTGTTGTAGGCGCCCGTCAGCAGGGCCAGCAGCAGGAAAGGCAGCACGGGCAAATCCGGCAGCAGCATGCGACCTGCCACCGCGCACAGCACAAGGCCGGCCACGAAAGCCCAGCGCATGCCCACCAGCCAGGCCACGCGGGCCAGGGTGGCGGCTTC
>CAIWAD010000209.1 GCA_903910645.1 uncultured bacterium
CGGCCAGCAGTCCCCCCACCAGGCCGGCAATGGCCGGGGCGCTGCTTAGCCCCGGCGACTCCACGCCAAGCAAGGTAACAAGGCCATCCCTTCCCGGCCCGCTTTCCAGGCGGATTTCAAAGTCCCGGGCGGGTCTCAGGCACGGCCGCAGGCCCACTCCAGCGGGCTGAAGATCATCTGCCCGCATATATGGCAGGAAACGGCCAATGCCCTGGGCGAAGTGCTGGGCCAGGCAATCATCCTGATGGAAGTCCTCCCGGCGCAGGGTTGGGGGATCCGGCCAATGGGCGGAAGGTCCGAAGCGCACGCCGCCTGCCAGATCCACCGTCACGTGGATGCCCAAATGGCCATCGCCGCCAAGGGGCGGGACGGGATACACAAGGTGGCGCAGGGGAGGGCAAGTGCCCGGTCGTGGGGCGAAGTATTCGCCACGGCTCCAGTACTGCCGCAGGCCCTGCTCTTCCACCGGCACTCCCGCCAGGGCGGCAATGCGGTCGGCGTAAAGGCCGGCGGCGTTCACCACGCGGTTGGCGCGCAGGCTCTGGCGCGGTCCCCGCACAGGCGGAGGCGAGGCAAGGGGCAGGTCATCCCAGGAAGGGTCCGGCTGATGGGCGCCCTCCTCCACTTCCACTTCCCAGCCGCCCTGAATGGCGCGCAGGCCCACCACCCTGTTGCCCAGAGCCAACTGGGCGCCCTGGCGGGAGGCTTTGGCCCACAGGAAGCGCATCAATCCGTGGCTGTCCACAATGCCCGTGCAGGGGCTCCACAAGGCGGCCACGGCACGAACAGCCGGCTCGGCCACCGCCAATTCATCCAGCGAGACCTGGCGCAAGCCTTCCACGCCATTGGCGCGACCCCGTTCCAGCAATTCCAGCATGGCGGGGATCTCCTCCTCCGCCGTGGCCACGATGTACTTTCCCACCTGGCGATAGGCGAAATGCCCCTGGGAGGCCCATTCCTCGATCTTGCGGCGGCCCTCCACGCACAGGCGCGCCTTCAGGCTGCCCGGCTCGTAATAAATGCCGCCATGGACCACTTCAGAGTTGCGGCTGGAAATGCCCTGACCAATCCCGTGGGCGCGCTCCACCACCAGCACATCGTGGCGCGTGGAGAGTTCGGCGGCCACCGCCAGACCCACCACGCCCGCACCGATGATCAGGATTTCCACATCCACGGCTTCGCCCTTTCATGTATCTTCCAGCCCACGCCCACTCGGAAAGCCGAGGCCCACGGGTGGCATTATGACTTAGGTTTGACTAAGTTTGGCCCGCTCCCGCGGAATGGCTCAGCATCAGGCAGACCCAGCGGGCGAGAAAGCGAGGCTCCCATGCGCCAGAAGAGCGGCGACAAGCACACGGCCATCCTCCAGGCAGCGGTGAAAGTGTTCGCCGACCAGGGTTTCGCCGAGGCCAAGGTGGCCCGCATCGCCCGGGTGGCGGGCGTGGCCACAGGCAGCGTGTACAACTACTTCGACAGCAAGGAGGCGCTGCTCCACAGCATATTCCAAAACATGTGGAGCCACATCCTGGACGCCCTCAGCCAACTGGCGGAGCAGCAGGATGTCCCCAGCACCCAGCGCCTGGAGCGCATGGTGGACGCCGTGTTCGCGCGCTTCAGCGACGACACCAACCTGGCCCGCGTCTTTGTGAACGAGCAGAGCTTTTGGATGCACCGCTGGGAAGGCGATCTGGCCGACCACTTCCGCACCTTCATGGATCTTCTGGGCCGCACCCTCGAGGATGCCGGCCTGTGCAAGGGCATGGACGGCAGCATCCAGCGCTACCTGGTTTTCGGCGCTGTGCGTCAACTGATCCACCAATGGGCGGATCCCGCCTGTCCCTTCACCAAGGAGGAGGCCCGCACGCAGATTCTTCACATGCTGCGCTGCATGACCTCAAAGGAGTAATCCCGACAAGGGCACGGCCCGTAGCCGCTCTCGCACGCGATTCCCGGATTCCATTTCAGCACCAGCGCTTCTCGGATTCGTTCCTCGATCCACCGGCGTTTTCCCAGCGAAAGCCGGGATCTCTCTTCAGCAGCGATTCTCCTGCTCAAGCACGAGGCTCAAACAGGTGGGTTGGACGCGCTGCTAAAGTTGAACGAAGCCCACCTTCCGCTGGACCTTGGACAACATGCGCATGGCCCGGTGGCGGGCTTTCTCCGCGCCATTTCTAAGGATGCCCTCCAGCTGCGCCTTGTCCTTCAGCAGCTCACGACAGCGTCCCTGCAGCGGCCCCAACCACTCCACCATGGCATCGCCCAGCTCCGCCTTGAACGCGCCGTAACCCTTGCCGGCGAAGCGCGCCGCCTGGCTGTCAAAGCTCTCTCCCGTGGCGGCCTTGAACAGAGTCATGAGGTTGCTCACCCCCGGCCGTTCATCGGGATCGTAGGCAATGCTGTCCCCCGAATCGGTCACGGCGCGGCGCACCTTGGCGCGAATCTCCTCCGGCGTGTCCAGCAGGAAAATCACCGCGCCAGGGTCGGGATCGGATTTGGACATCTTGGCGGTGGGATCCTGCAGGCTCATTACCCGCGCCCCCTCCGCACGGGGCGGAATCCAGGGCTCGGGAATGGTGAAGGTCTCGCTGTAAAGGTGGTTGAAGCGCTGCCCCAGATCCCGCGCCAGCTCCAGGTGCTGCTTCTGATCCTCGCCCACGGGCACCTTGTCCGCGTTGTAGAGCAGAATGTCCGCCGCCATGAGCACGGGATAGTTGAGCAATCCCGCGTTCAGGTTCTTCTCATGCTTCAAGGCCTTGTCCTTGAACTGGGTCATGCGCTGCAACTGGCCCAGGGGCGTAATGCAATTGAGGATCCAGGCCAGCTCACTGTGCTGGGGCACATGGCTTTGGATGAAGACCGTGTGGCGCTCCGGATCAATGCCTGCGGCCAGGTAGATGGCAAGTGCCTCCAGGCACTGCTTGCGCAG
>CAIWAD010000210.1 GCA_903910645.1 uncultured bacterium
ATGGCCGAGGATGTGCTGGAGGACATTGACAAGAACACGGTGGACTTCCTGCCCAACTACGATGGCAGCCTGCAGGAACCCAGCGTGCTGCCCAGCCGCCTGCCCAATCTGCTCATCAATGGCAGCGCCGGCATTGCCGTGGGCATGGCCACCAACTTCCCGCCCCACAACCTGAACGAGACGGTGGCGGGCATCAAGCTCCTGGTGGACTGGCCGGAGGCCACCGTGGAAGAGCTGATGAAGCTGGTGAAGGGCCCGGATTTCCCCACCGGCGCCTTCATTTACGGCTCGGCGGGCATCAAGGATGCCTACCGCACGGGCCGGGGCCGCGTGATCATCCGCGCACGGGCCACCATTGAGAGCAGCAAGGGCGGCAAAGACGCCATCATCATCACCGAAATCCCCTACCAGGTGAACAAGACCAAGCTCATCGAGAAAATCGTGGACTTGGTGCGGGACAAGAAGGTGAACGGCATCTCCGACATCCGCGACGAGTCGGATCGCGAAGGCATGCGCCTGGTGATTGAGCTGAAGCGCGATGCCGTGGCCAAGGTGGTGCTCAACCAGCTCTACAAGCACACGCAGATGCAGAGCACCTTCGGCGTGATCATGCTGGCGCTGGTGAAAGGCCAGCCCCGCGTGCTGACGCTGAAGCAGGTGATGGAGCAGTTCATCCTGCACCGTCTGGAAGTGATTGTGCGGCGCACGCGCTTCGACCTGGACAAGGCCGAGGCCCGCGCCCACATCCTGGAAGGCCTGAAGATTGCGCTGGACCACATTGACGAGGTCATTGCCCTGATCCGCGCCAGCGCCACGCCGGACATTGCCCGTGAGGGCCTGATGACGCGTTTCGGCTTGTCGGAACTGCAGGCCAAGGCCATTCTTGAAATGCGCCTGCAGCGGTTGACGGGCCTGGAGCGCGACAAGCTGGAAGCGGAGCTGAAGGCCCTGCGCGAGCTCATCTTCGATCTGCAGCAGATCCTGGCCGACGAGGGCCGCCAGCGCGCCATCATCAAGGAAGAGCTGGATGATGCCGTGGCGCGCTACGGCGACAAGCGACGCACGGAGATCATTCCCGACGAGGGTGAGTTCACCATCGAGGACATGATTGCCGAAGAGGATGTGGTGGTCACCCTGTCCGACGACGGCTTCATCAAGCGTCAGCCGGTGTCCGCTTTCCGCCGCCAGAACCGGGGTGGCCGCGGCATCACCGGGGCGGGCACCAAGGAAGAGGACCACATTGAGCACCTCTTCATTGCCTCCACGCACAACTACATGCTCTTCTTCACGGAAGACGGCCACTGCTACTGGCTGAAAGTGCACGAAATCCCGCAGGCGGGGCGCGCCTCCAAGGGCCGGGCCATTGTCAACCTGCTGGAGAAGCCCAAGGATCAAAAGATAGCCGCCGTGATCAATGTGAAGAGCTTCGATCCGGAGCGCTTCATCGTGATGGCCACGGAGAACGGCGTTATCAAGAAGACCAGCCTGGAAGCCTACAGCCGGCCGCGCAAGGCGGGCATCAACGCCATTGAGATTCGCGAGGGCGATCGCCTGATGGGCTGCAAGCTCACCGACGGCAGCCACGAAATCCTGCTGGGCACGGACGAGGGCAAGGCCATCCGCTTCCATGAGAAGGAGGTGCGTCCCATGGGCCGCACGGCCTCCGGCGTGATGGGCATTGCGCTGGACGATGGCGTGAAGGTGGTGGGCATGGTGGTCACAGCCAAGCAGGACGCCCAGATCCTGGTGGCCTGCGAGAGTGGCATGGGCAAGCGCACCAGCCTGGAGGAATACCGCGCCACCCATCGCGGCGGCAAGGGCATCATCACGGTGAAGGTGACGGAGAAGACCGGTCGCATGGTCACCATGATGGAAGTCTCCGACGAGAACGACCTGATGATCATCACCGAACGCGGCGTGATGATCCGCCAGCCGGTGGAGCAGATCCGCCTGATTGGCCGGGCCACCCAGGGCGTGAAGCTCATCAAGCTTGACGAGGGCGACAAGATCGCCAGCGTGGACAAGGTGGTGGCGGATCGGGGCATGGATGCCATGGGCATTCCCGATGCATTGGAAGGGGAGGACGAGGACTTTGAGGGCGGTGTTCCGCCGGAAGGCGAGGACACGCCGCCCCCCGCGGCCCCCATGGATGACGAAGCCTGATCGTCAAAGCGCCCCGGAGACGGGGCGCTTTTCTTTGGTCCATGGCGATGAGCCCTTTGACCGAAGGGGCGGGAGTGGCCCTTGACGGGACTTTGGGCGCTTATCGCCCCGGGAAGCCCCAGGCCTGTCGCGCGCCGGAGCCTGGTCGCGTCCCCGTTGCCACGCTGGCCTCGGCATCAAAATCCAGGCGCAGGGAGATGTCAGGCTCGAAGGCGCCGCTGGGCGCCACACTGGGATCGTAGAAGAGGCCGGTGAGGGATCCGGAAAGCGCCAAGGCGCTGAAACTCTCCAGGGTGAGTGTTCCTTCCTTCAGGTAGAAGGAGGCCCAGTCCAGATCGCGGTAGACACCGGCACCGGCTGGCAAGGACAGGCTGCCGGCCCCAGGCGGGACGCGGGCGCCCAGAAGGAAGCGGTTTTGCGCGCTCTGCAGCCAGACGAAGCCCTGTTCCGCCCACACCACCAGCTCCAGCGTGTCCAGGAAGGTCTCGCCCTGGAAGAACAGGCCCCTTCCCGTGAAATGGCCATCCACACCGGAGAGCGCGGCATAACCGGCGCAATCCGTCGGATCGTCCCGCAGGAAATCCCAGAGTTCACGCGTGGTGGCGCTTTCCCGATGCAGGCTAAGGATGGAGCTGTCTTCGCTAATGGCAAAGGCGAAGCTCTTCTCCGCATCCAGGCCGGGGTTCATCACCAGGGAATCCCCGTTCAAGGCATAGGAACCCGCCCCCACCGCGCACTCCCCTTCGCCGTAAATCAGGGAGGCGGGTGACACAAAGCGCACGCTGTCATCCAGCCCGAAGTTCAGCCACGACACGCCCCCGCCGTACACTTGCAACCAGGCAACATCATTGGAGGGGAAAAGAAGGGTCTGCGTCCCCTCATTTTTCTCCTCGTCCTTCTCGCATGACAAGGCAAGGACAAGCAGCGGGAAGAACAGGCGCTTCATGGGTCACCTCCATTGAGTGCGTGAAAAACTGCCGTGGCTGGGCCAAAGTGCCACACGCAACGGCGTGCTGAAACAGGGGAATTGCTGGCGGAACGCGCGCCACCTTTCCCCACAACTTGGGCCAAGTGCCACATTGGAGCGTGGACATCAAATCTCAGGAGAATCCCATGAGCGACACCACACACGACCTGAAAGAGGCCTTTGCCGGTGAGAGCCAGGCCAACCAGAAGTATCGCGCCTTCGCCAAGCAGGCGGAGAAAGACGGCTTCCCCAATGTGGCGCGGCTTTTCCGCACCACGGCGGAAGCGGAGCGCATCCATGCCGAAGGTCATTTGAAAGCCCTGGAGGGCATTGGCGGCACGGTGGACAATCTGCAGGCGGCCATTGGCGGCGAAACCTACGAGTTCGAGGAAATGTACCCGCCCATGCTGGCCCGCGCCCAGGCCGCCGGCCACAAGGCCGCCAGGATGTTCAAGTGGGCCGTGGAGGCCGAGGCTGTGCACGCCCGCCTCTACGCTGCCGCACTGGAAGCGGTGCGTCAGGGCAAGGACCTGGAAGTGACGGATTTCTACCTGTGCCCGCTCTGCGGCCACATTGAGTTCGGCAAGCCCGAGCTGCCCTGCCCCATTTGCGGTGTCAAGCCCGAGGGCTATGTGCTTGTCTGACAATAAAATGGACCAGTCATTGGTGATGGATCCCTTGTGGGAGACACCCCTGTTCCGCCTGGTTCACGCTGATTTCTGTGCCTGGCCGGGCTACCTCATCCTGCGCCTGAAAGGCCCGGAACGCAGCCTGGCGGAGCTTGCCCCACCCGAGGCGGCGGCCTTTGGCGAAGCCTTAAGCCGCTCGGCCCGGGCCCTGGAGAACGCCACCCGGGCCGAGCGTGTGTACCTGCTCAGTTTTGCCGAGGTGGACCGCCAGCTCCATGTGCATTTGCTGGCGCGCACGGCGGAAGTGGAGGAGGCCTGGCGCCAGGCCAGCGGAAACCGCCACGGGGCTGTGGACGGCCCGGCCCTGTTTCAATGGGTGCGCGCCGCCTGGCCCGCGGGTTCCCGGCCTCCTGTGGGCATGGAACTGCCGCAGGTGCTTGAGCGCTTGAAGCAAGCCCTGGCGGAGGACGGCCCCCATGTTTGATCAGCGAAAGGAAGCTCCATGCGCGCCATGCAGGTAACAGCCCACGGCGGGGCGGAAGTGTTGCGTCTGGCCCAGGTGCCGGATTGCCCCGAGCCGGGGCCGGGCATGGTGCGCCTGACGGTGGGAGCGGTGGCGCTGAACCACTTGGACTTGTGGGTGCGGCGCGGCCATCCCGGTTTGAAGGTGCCCCTGCCCTTTGTGCCCGGCAGCGATGTGTGTGGCGTGGTGGACCGCGTGGGCGAAGGGGTCCAGCGCGTGGTGGTGGGTGAACGGGTGGTGGCCTACCCCGCCCTTTTTTGCGGGCAATGCGCCGCCTGTCTGGCGGGCCGCCAGAACCACTGCCGCCACTTCGCCATCCTGGGCGAGCATGCGCCGGGAGGCCTTGCGGAGCAGATCCTGCTGCCCGAGCGCAATGTCTTTCCCCTGCCCCAGGGCCTTTCCCTGGAGGAAGGCGCGGCCTTTCCCCTGGCCTGGCTCACCAGTTGGCACATGCTGACGCAGAAGGTGCGGCTCAAGCCCGGGGACGCCGTACTTGTTCAGGCGGCGGCCAGCGGCACCGGCGTGGCGGCGGTGCAGGTGGCCCGCCTCTTCGGGGCCCGCGTGCTGGCCACGGCGGGCAGCGCCGCCAAGTGCGAAGCCCTGTGCGCACTGGGCGCCCACGAGGTGGTGAACTACAAGGAAGAGGACTTGCGAGCGCGGGTGAAAGCCTTCACCCATGGCGAGGGCTGCGCCGTGGTCGTGGATCATCTGGGTGCTGACACCTTCACCACCAGCATGGCTTGTCTGGCGCGGGGCGGAACCTATGTCACCTGCGGCGGAACCACCGGCCCGCAACTCAGCTTCGATGTGCGCCACCTTTTCATCAAGCATCAGCGCATTGTGGGCAGCACCATGGGCGATGTGGGGGATTTCCAGTCCCTGCTGCGCCAGATGGGTCCGCCCGGCGCGGGTGCGCTCTTCCCTGTGGTGGGCGCCACTTTCGCGTTCACCCAGCTTGCCGCCGCCCACGAAATGCTGGAGAGCCGGAACCTGGTGGGCAAGGTTGTGGTTCGTGTGGCCGATTGAGCGCGACCCAATTGTCTTTGCCTCACATTTCCCTCGCCATTTTGCGCGGGAAGTACCAAAGGCCGCGTTCGCTCACTACCTTTTCCGGCTTTTCTTTCGCAAGCAATTTTTCATGTCCATCACCATAGGAGGACCGCAGACATGAGGGGGTCCCGTCTTTTGACCCTGCGCACGAGCGTGTTGACGCTCATCTTCTTCCTTCTGGCCACAGGTTGCGGCAACAACCTGGAAAGCGCCGTGGCCACTGTGGGCGACGAGACCATCACGGTTGATGATCTGCGTCAGGAGATGATCCGTCAGTTCCGCACCGAGAAGGGCGCCGCCAGCAAAAGCCTGGAGCAGCGCGAGAAGGTGCTGGAGAACTTGATCGAGCGCCGTTTGAAGGTGGCTGGCGCCCGCGCCGAAGGCTACTTCGACCGGCCCGAGTTCAAGGAAAAGGAAGCCACGCTTCTGGCGGACGCCATGATCAATCGCCTCTACGAGGTGAAGATCCTGGAAGAAGTGGTGACCGAAAAGGTGATGCGCGACTTCTATGAGAAGCAGGGCACGGAAGTGGACGCCGCGCACCTTCTCATCAAGTGGACCACGGACAGCGCCGCCGTGCGCCAGCGCGCCCAGGAGATCTCACGGGAGATCAAGGGCGGTCTGGCCTTCGAGCTGGCCGCTGAGCGCTACACGGAAGAGCCGGGCGGCAAGGAGCGCAAGGGCGATCTGGGCTGGTTCAGCTGGGGACGCATGGTGAAAGAGTTCCAGGACGCCTGTTGGGCCCTGAAGGACGGCGAGATCAGTGCTCCCGTGGAGACGCGCTTTGGCGTGCACATCATCCACTTGCGGGGCCGTCGCACGGTGGAGGGTCGGCCGGAGTTCGACGAAGAAAAAGAGAATGTGAAGAACATGTGCCGGCAGGCCATGAGTGCGGAGATCATGGAGGCCGGCAACGCGTACCTGGACAAGTTGAAGAAGGATCTGGGCTTCAAGGTGGACGCGGCCCAGCTGCCCACCCTGCTGTCCGACATCCAGGCCAACCTGAAGCCGGAGCTGCGCCTGACGGACATTTTCCATGTCTTGTCCCAGGGTGCGTGGCGGGGCAAAGCCCTGGCCACCTGGAAGGGCGGCCAGATGGATCTGGACGGGCTCATGAAAGGCCAGGAGCGCAATTTCCGCCCGGCGTCCAGCCTGACCACGCCCAAGGATCTGGAAGACCTCATCACCAACACGTCCATTTTCCCCATGCTCAGCGAGCGGGCGAAGAAGGATGGCATGGATGATGACAAGGATGTGAAGGAGCGCGTGACCCAGCAGCTGGAAGGCGCGGTGGTCATGGCCTATGAGCGCGAGCGCATCAAGGGCGAGATCAAGATTGCCGACGAGCAGATCCAGACCTATTTCGATGGTCACCCTGAGGAGTTCATGCACCCGCAGATGGTGAAGGTGCAGGAGATCCATGTGGCGGACAAGGGCTTGGCCGAGCAGCTGGCCCAGCGCGCCCGCAAGGGCGAAAACTTTGGCGCCCTGGCCAAGGAATACACGGAGCGCCCCGACCGCAAGGGTACGGATGGCAGCCTGGAGCCCTTCCAGGCCGGACGCTACGGCAAAATGGGTGAA
Organism: uncultured bacterium; assembly: GCA_903910645.1. Taxonomy (GTDB): domain Bacteria; phylum CAIWAD01; class CAIWAD01; order CAIWAD01; family CAIWAD01; genus CAIWAD01. Next base: position 6,914 of record CAIWAD010000210.1, read on the forward strand.
GCCGCTTTCAATCTGGAAGTGGGCAAGATCAGCGATCCGGTGCCCGTGGGTCGCAACTGGAGCGTGGTCAAGCTGAACGAGAAGATTGCCCCCGCGCCCAAGAGCTTCGAGGAGTCCAAGACCTCCATCCGCATCAAGATGGAGCGTGAGGAGCGCACGCGCCGCCAGGAAGCCTGGCGCAAGGAGATCGAGACCAAGGTGCCGGTGAAGATCTTCAAAGAGAAGCTGAGCACGCTCTTCGCCGATGTGGAACAGGACATCAAGGAAGACGAGCTGTCGGACCGCACGGATCCCAAAACCGGACAGCTGAAGCGCAAATCCAACGGCGAGCCCATCAAGCCCGAGGATTATTGATCCCATTCCCGCATGATCCCACAAGCCCCCGGCCCGCCGCCGGGGGCTTTTTTATTGCTGCGTGGAGACGGGATCTTTTTACGAACCACTCTTGCGCTTTTGGCTTTGATGAACTTTCTTAAGTCAGACGAAAACAGTCCACATGGAGGAGCAATGGTGCGCGGTGTGGTGGGTGCGGCAATCCTGCTCGTGTTTGCCTTGGGATCAAGGGCCACGGCCACGGATCCGGGGCCGGTTTCCCCGGAAGGATCCACGGAAGCCGTGGAGATTCGCACCACACTGGATCTTCAACCTCTGACGGCTTGTGGCAAGGGGTTGTCAAGCGCATCTCTGCCTATTCCGCATGATGCAAGGGATAACTTTCCCTTAAGCGGAATGCAGCTGCCCGTGGGGCGTTATGCCTGGTCCATTCGTGTGGACGGGAAGGCGCAGCGTTTGGGCAAGCTTTTCGTGCTTTGAGCTTTTTCCACCCTTGGGGGGGTGCTTGGGGCCGGTTCTTCGGGGGGAAGAACTGGCCCCTTTTCTGTTTCCCGGCAGTGGTGGTGGCGGGCCATGGACTCGTGCGGCGCTTAGCCAGCCAGGGCGCGCAGCAGATTGCGGGCCTGCTGCAGGCGGGTGGGCCAGTCCACTCCCGGCTGATCCAAGACCAGGCTCAGGCCGCCCTGGCCATCCAGGCGCAAGGGCCAGTCGCTGTCCAGGTTTTGCAGGCGGCCCAGCCAGGCCTGCTGCTCGGTGTGTTCCTCCGCCGCCGCTTTCAGCCGTAGGCGTTCTCCACGCAAATCCACCAGAGAGCAGTGGGCCGCCCGACCCAGGGCCTGCAATTCCACCAATTGGAAGAGCATCCACGCCTCCTGGGGCAGGCTGCCGAAGCGGTCGGCCACTTCGCCGCGCAAGCGCTGCACTTCGTCGGGGGCTTGCACCTGTTGCAGGCGCCGGTAGAGGTTCACGCGTTCGCCGGAATCCTCCACATAGCTGGCGGGCAGAAGGGCGTCCAGGGGCAGCTCCACCTGGCATTCAACCCGCTGGGGCCGCTCTTCCTGGAAGGCCTCTTCCTTCAGTTCGAGAATGGCCTCTTCCAGCAAGCGGTTGTAGAGTTCGTAGCCCATGGCGCTGATGTGGCCGCTTTGCTCCGCACCCAGAATGTTGCCCGCGCCCCGAATTTCCAGATCGCGCATGGCAATCTTGAAGCCACTGCCCAGGTCGGTGAACTCGCCGATGGTGTGCAGGCGCTTCTTGGCTTCGGGAGACATGCTGAAGGCGTTGGGCGTGAGCAAATAGGCGTAAGCCTGGCGATGGCTGCGCCCGATGCGTCCGCGCAACTGGTAAAGCTGGGAGAGGCCGAAGGTGTCGGCGCGGTTGACAATCATCGTGTTCACATTGGGAATGTCCAGTCCGGTCTCGATGATCATGGTGGACACCAGCACATCGAACTCCCGGCGCATGAACTGGTACATCACCTTTTCCAGCTGAGCGCCTCCCATTTGGCCGTGGGCCACGGCGAAGCGCGCTTCCGGCACCAGTTCACGCAGTTGGGCGATGATGGTGTCAATAGTCTGTACGCGATTGTGCACGAAGTAGACCTGGCCGTTGCGGTCCAGTTCGCGCAGGATGGCACTGCG
>CAIWAD010000211.1 GCA_903910645.1 uncultured bacterium
CATGCTCCGGCGCTGTCAACCCAGCGAACGCTGGGCTCTCTTTGGCGCATCGATTCCCGCATTCGCGGGAATGACAGGTTCGCTCCCCATCGCCACTGGAATCAGGCGCAACCTAAAGTTCCTGCCAGACTCGCGTACGAGCTTGGCTCAAGGATGAAAGGTCCTGCGGGCGGAGAACCATCCCCCATGTACAAAAACGGCGCCCACTGGGCGCCGTTTTCGTGTTCAACATGCCAGGGCTTAGACGATGCCCTGATCCAGCATGGCGCCGGCCACCTTCAGGAAGCCCGCCACATTGGCGCCCACCACATAATTGCCCGGCGAGCCGTAGGTCTCGGCGGCAGTGTAGCAGGCCTCGTGGATGTCCTTCATGATGCGGTGCAGGTGGCCGTCCACCTCTTCCCGCGTCCAGCTCATGCGGATGCTGTTCTGGCTCATCTCCAGACCGCTGGTGGCCACGCCGCCGGCATTGGCCGCCTTGCCCGGCGCGAAGAGCACGTTGTGCTCGTGGAATACTTCCACGGCTTCCGGCGTGCAGGGCATGTTGGCGGCTTCCACCACCGCGATGCAACCGTTCTGCACCAGGGTCTTGGCACTGGCGCCGTCCAGCTCGTTCTCGCAGGCGCTGGGCATGGCGATGTCCACCTTCACTTCCCAGGGCCGTTTGCCCGCCACCCACTGGCAGCCAAACTTGTCCGCGTATTCCTTGGCGCTCTTGCGGTACACGGCCCACAGCGTGCTCATGTACTCGAGCTTCTCGCCCTTGATGCCATCGGGATCGTAGACATAGCCGTACTCGTCACCCAGGGTGACCACCTTGCCGCCCAGCTCGTTCACCTTCTCCACGATGTAGGTGCCCACATTGCCGTAGCCGGAGATGGAAACGGTTTTGCCCTGCAGATCCTGGCCCTTCTTCTTCAGCATTTCCTGCAGGAAATACACGGCGCCATAACCCGTGGCCTCGGGACGAATAAGGCTGCCGCCCCAGGCGATGCCCTTGCCCGTCAGCACGCCGGTGAACTCGTTGCGCAGGCGCTTGTACTGGCCGAAGAGGAAGCCGATTTCCCGTCCACCCACGCCGATGTCCCCAGCAGGCACATCCGTGTTGGGGCCGATGTGGCGGCTTAGTTCCGTCATGAAGCTCTGGCAGAAGCGCATGACTTCATTGTCGCTCTTGCCCTTGGGGCTGAAATCCGAGCCGCCCTTGCCGCCGCCCATGGGCAGCGTGGTCAGGCTGTTCTTGAAGACCTGCTCGAAGGCCAGGAACTTCAGGATGCTCAGGTTCACCGTGGGATGGAAGCGCAGGCCGCCCTTGTAGGGGCCAATGGCGCTGTTCATCTCAATGCGGTAGCCCCGGTTCACCTGGATCTTGCCCTGATCGTCCACCCAGGGCACGCGGAACATGATGACACGCTCCGGCTCCACCATGCGCTCGAGAATGGCATTCTGCTCATACTCGGGATGGCGGGCCAGCACGGGCTCCAGACTCATCAGGACTTCTTCGACGGCCTGGTGAAACTCAGGCTGTCCCGGATGGTTGGCTTTCACTCCATCCAGTATCTTGCTGATGTACGCACGGCTCACGGGTCTCTCCTTTTCAATTAACCCGTTGAACTACAGGCTCTTGCGAGCCACCTATGCTTCACGATCCACATGGATCTTGGTCAAAGCCGATGTTAAGCGAAGAACAGATGGAGTTCACAGACCTCCACCTCTCTTCACGCCCCAAAGTAGTTCCGCAGAAGCCCATTGCGCAAGCTGCGCCCAGCAAAAGGTAGCCGGTGGGACTCATTTCAGAACCACATCTCCCCACGCACTGGCTAATCCCTGTTCTGTTCTGTTCACTTTCCCGCAAGAAGCGAGGAATCAGTTCAACAATCCTTCTTTGCGCAGCAGGGCATCCGGATCCGGCTGGCGGCCGCGGAAGGCCACGAAGAGATCCATGGGATGGGCGCTGTTGCCCCGGGAAAGCACACTGGCGCGGAAGCTTTCCGCCGTGGTCTTGTTGAAAATGCCCTCTTCTTCGAAGCGCTCGAAGGCGTCCGCCTCCAGGACTTCCGCCCATTTGTAGCTGTAGTAGCCAGCCGAGTAGCCGCCGGCGAAGATGTGGCCGAAGGCCGGGCTGGTGGCCGTGCCCTGCACCATGGGCAGCAGGCGCGTCTTCTCCAGCTGCACGCGCTCGAAATCCGCCACATCAGCCACCTGACCCGGGTCCTGCCCATGCCAGGCCATGTCCAGGTAGCCGAAGCTCAGCTGGCGCACGCTGCCCCAGCCCGCAAGGAAACGCCTCACCTTGCGCACCTTGGCGATAAGTTCCGCCGGCACAGGAGCGCCGCTCTGCCAGTGGCCGGCGAAGAGAGCCAGGGCTTCCTCCTGCTCAATCCAGTTCTCCATGATCTGGCTGGGCAGTTCCACGAAATCCCAGAACACGCTGGTGCCGCCGGTGGCCTGGTAGCGGCACTGGCTGAGCAGGCTGTGCAGGGCGTGACCGAACTCGTGGAAGAGGGTGCGCACCTCGTCCAGGCGCAACAGGGCGGGCTGCTCTCCGGCGGGCGGCGTGAAATTGCACACAATGGCCACATGGGGGCGCGTGCTCTGGCCCCGCCACAGGCCCTGGCTGCGCAGCGTGGTCTGCCAGGCGCCGCCCTGCTTGGTGGCGCGGGGGAAGAGGTCCACATAGAACAGGCCCACCAATTCGCCATGGCGGCTCAGCCGGAACACGCGCACATCCGGCTGCCAGCGGCTGATGTCCGTGCGCTCCTCAACCTTCAAATCATAAAGGCGGTCCGCCACCTGGAACATGCCTTCCAGCACTTTCTCCAGCGGGAAGAAAGCGCGCAGCTCCTCTTCGTCGAAGTCCAGCTCGCGCTTCTTCAGCTTCTCCGCGTAGAAGGCGAAATCCCAGGGCATGAGGGTCTCCAGGCCGTCCAGCTCGCTGGCCAGGGCGCCCACGCGCCTCAGGTCGTCCTGGGCCGCCGGGTGGGACACCGCCAGGAGACGGTCCAGGAAGGCCATCACGGTGGGGCGGTCACCCGCCATGCGCTCGGCCAGGACGAAATCCGCGTGGGTGGGGAAG
>CAIWAD010000212.1 GCA_903910645.1 uncultured bacterium
GAAGGGGACGGATGGACCCCGCGTAGAGGTGTGCGACAACGGCCCGGGAATCCCCGCCAGCCATCTGGAGAAGGTCTTCGACAAGTTCTGCCAAGTGGAGGCCCGCCAGCACAGGCGGCCCCACTCCTCAGGCCTGGGCCTTACCTTCTGCAAGCTCGCGGTGGAGTTGCATGGAGGCTGCATTGGCGTCACCAGCAAGGAAGGCCAGGGCAGCACCTTCTGGATCCAGCTGCCCTCCGTTCCCCAGGCAAAGGCTGCCCATTAGGGCTGTTTTGACGCAGGTTGAGGATGGCCGTGCCTGTCCTCGACCTTGCAGGAGACTTCCTGCTCCTGACTTGACGGATCAGCCCCTGCCAAAACTGCGGCGTGGTGCCCACAGGCCTCATGCATAAATGCGGGTGCGGGCGGCCTCGCAGACGGCGGCCACCGCCGGGTGCTTGATGCGGCGCTCCACGGTCACCGCATAGAGCCGTTCCCGCACGGGCGTGCGCCCCACCCTGCGAACCTGGTGCATGGTCTCCACTTCCGCCGCCAACACGCTTTGGGCAGGAAAGGCCCCCATCCCGCGAGCTCCGAAGGCCGCCAACAGGGCACTGTCCTCGAATTCACCCACCACCAGGGGCCGCAGATCCAAGCTGTGAAACCACTGCTCCAAAGAGCGGCGCAGGACGCTGCCCTCCGCGGGAAGCAGCACAGGCGCGCCATGCAGTGATGCTGGCCAGTCGCGCTTCAGGCGCTTGGCCAGGGGTGCGGCGGCGAAAAAGCTGATATCCGACTCACCCAGCAGGTGGCTGTAGGCCTTCACCCGGGCTTCCGCTGGCGCTGGCGCGTCGCTGAGCACCAGGTCCAGTTCGTGGGCGGCCAGATCCCGCAACAAGTTCACTGGCCGGTCCTCCCGGCAAACCAGGCTGAGCGGTTCATCCAGGGCCAGGGAAGGCTCCAGCACGCGCTGGGCCACCAGCTTGGGCACCACATCCGCCACGCCCACGGTGACGCGCAGCGGCTTACCCACGGGGCGGTCCCGCAGGGTGTCCAGCAGCTCCCGTCCCAAGCCGAAGATCTCCTCCGCGTAGCGGAAGGCTACGCGGCCGGATTCCGTCATCACCAGGCCGCGCCCCTGCTTGGTGAAGAGCTTGTGGCCCAGCACATGCTCCAGCTGGTGGATTTGTTTGCTCACGGTCCCCGGCGCCAGGCGAAGCTCCTCGCAGGCGCGGGTCAGGCTGCCTTCACGGGCCGTCAACCAGAAGTAGAGCAAATGGTGAAAGTTGAGCCATTCCATGCGTTGAAACCCTTCGCTTTAACCAAAGGAAAGTGGCCAAATTTTCGTTTTGTCCAAATGAAAATCAGGCTCTATCATGATCGCGTCAGAAGAAGGAAGACCCATGAAGCTGCAACTGAACACACGGGGCGTGGCGGAGGATCCAACGCTGGCGGACTATGTGGAACGGCGCGCCCAGTTCGCGCTTGGGCGCTTCTCGCCACGGCTGCGCCATGTCCTGGTCATGCTGGAGGATGAGAACGGGCCCAAGGGCGGGAAGGATTTGCGTTGTCGGGTGGAGTTGAAGCTGGAGGCTGGCGACAGCCTGCATGTGGAGGAGGGGGACACC
>CAIWAD010000213.1 GCA_903910645.1 uncultured bacterium
CGGTCGCTCCAGGCTCCACCCTCCAGGCGCTCCACATCCTCCAACAGGGCCCGCAGTTCCATGGATCAATCCCCTGTGGTGGAAGAAAGGCGCACTGCGCCGTGTTCGGGGCGAAAGGCCTGGCACCAGGCCTCCACTTGATGTTGTTCCTCTGCACGCAGCTCATCCGGGTGAAGCTCGATGCCGAAGCTCTCCTCCACGCCACGCTGCAAGGCATGGGCGATAAGTTCGAAGGCGGGCCGCTGGCCCAGGGCCTCTTCCAGCGTGGTGGTCTCCCGCCGAAGCTTGGCCGTGGCCGCCTCCTGCAGACGAGGCTCGGTGAAGAAGAGTCGGCTGATAGCCAGGTGGGCGGGCCCGGTGATCAGGCTGCCATGCTGCAACAGGCCTTCGCGCAATTGCCGCTGGGCGCTGCCCACCAGCTTGCGACCGTCCCACAAGACTTCACTCTGGGCCGTGGCGGCAAAGCACAAGCCACCCGTTTCCCGACGGTAGGCCGCCGCCAGATCCACCTTGCGGCTCTCCTGGCTGGGTTCCACGCCCAAGTGCCGCAGTCCGGCGGCCAGGGCGCTGTTGATGCGGTTGTAGGCTTCGGGAAGGCTGCTGCTGTGGAAGGGCGAATCCACCGGAATGCATACGCAGTAGGTGAGTTCCTCGTGGTGCAGCACGGCGCGGCCGCCTGTTTCCCGACGCACCACGGCCAGGCCCATCTCGTGTGCCCGACTGGCCAGTTCCTCGGTCCAGACCTGGCTGTGTCCCAGGGACAGGGTGGCGGGTTGCCAGGCATAACAGCGCAAAGTCAAGGGCGGCGTGGGCGAGAGGATGCCCCGCGCCAGCACGGCGTCCACGGCCATGTTCCACAGGCCATCGCCCGCGGGGTGAAGCAGGAAGCGCCCCCTCATCCTCCGATGATGCCCCGTTCGGCCTCCTCCATGAAGCGGATAATCAGCCGGGCATCCTCATCACCGGGAAGGGCTTTCTCCCGCAGGGCCGCCAGTGCCTGGGTGGCGTTCAGGCTTCCCTTGCCGAAAAAGAGGCGGTAGTGGTCGCGAATGGCGCGCAGGCGATCACTGTCGAAGCCCCGGCGCTTCAGACCCACCAGATTGAGGCCACTGTACTTCAAGGGCCGGCCGTTGGCCAGCACATAGGGCGGGATGTCCTTGGTGATTTCCATGCCGCCACCCACGAAGACATGATCGCCGATGCGCACGAACTGGTGCACGGCCACGAGGCCGCCAAGGGTCACCCGGTGGCCGATTTTCACATGGCCTGCCACCTGCACGCCGTTCACCAGGATGCAGCCGTCCCCCACCTGGCAATCGTGGGCCAGGTGCACATAGGCCATGATGAGGCAGCCCGCGCCGATGCGCGTGGCCCCGGCCTCCTCCGTGCCGCGGCTCAGGGTTGCGAATTCACGGATCACCGTGCCCTCGCCCACCTCAAGCACGCTGTCCTCGCCCTTGAACTTCAAATCCTGGGGCAGGCAGCTCACGCTGGCACTCTGGTGCACCTCCACCCGGGCGGCAAGCCGGGCGCCTGGATGGATGACGGCATGGGGGCCAATGCGGCAGGCTTCGCCCAGCACCGTGTTCTCACTGACAATGGCGAAGGGCCCCACATCCACGCCCGGCCCCAGCCTGGCATCCGGATGCACTAGGGCGGTTGGGTGGATGGTGCTCACTTGTCCACCACCATGGCGCTCATCTCCGCGCTGGTGACCAGTTGTCCGTCCACATAGGCCTTGCCTTCCATCAGGCACATGCCCCGGCGCTGCTTGAGCATGGTCAGTTCCATCACCAATTGGTCGCCGGGCTTCACCGGCTTGCGGAAGCGCACCTTCTCCAGGCCGGTGAAGTAGACAACTTTCTCCTCCGGACGGTCGTAACTGTTCAAGAGCAGGATGCCGCCGGTTTGGCCCATGGCCTCCACAATCAGCACGCCAGGCATGATGGGATGGCCTGGAAAGTGGCCCGGGAAGAAGGGCTCGTTGATGGTGACGCACTTGATGCCCCGCACGAACTCGCCGGGCTTCAGTTCCGTGATGCGATCCACCAGCAGGAAGGGATAGCGGTGGGGCAGGATGCGCTCGATGGCGGCGATGTCGAAGACCACCTCCGCGTTCAGCCTTTGCTGATACTCCTTCTGCAGGCTTTTGCGCACGGCCTCCTGCTTCAACTGGCGCACCAGGGCCACATGGGCCGTGTGGCCGCCACGGGCCACCAGCACATGGGCCTTCAGCGGCTGGCCCAGCAATACCAGGTCACCCGCCAGGTCCAGCACCTTGTGGCGAACGGGTTCGTTGGGCCAATGCAGGTCCTGATCCCCCAGGATGCGCCGTCCCTCCGCCAGGCGGGCGTGGTCCACTGTGACATGAAAGTGCTCTTCCAGGTGCTCCAGATCCTGGTCCTTCACATCCAGGAAGACCAGGGCCGCGTCCAGGCGTCCGCCCTGGATCAGGCCCCGTCGCTGCAGTTCCACCAGTTCACTGGCGAAGCAGAAGGTGCGGGCCGGGGCATATTCGTCCACGAACTCGCTCCAGCCGTACATGCTGGTGTACTGGGTGCCCAGGGCCGGATTGGCGTAATCCACCATGTAGGTTACGCGGAACTCCTCCGAGGGCACCACCACAATGTCCACGCCGTGCTCATCGTGGTAGACCACGGTGCGATCCACACTCAGGAAGTCCCGGGCCTCCTCATACTCGGCAATGCCCGCTTCGCGCAGGGCCTGGATGAAGGGCGCCGCGCTGCCGTCCAGGATGGGGGGCTCGGGGCCATCCATCTCCATGAGGCAGTTGTCAATGCCCAGTCCGGCCAGAGCGGCCAGCAGATGCTCGGCGGTGTGCACGCGCAGGCCATCCACGGCCAGGACGGTGCCACGGTCCGTGCTGACCACATGTTCGATGCGGGCGGGGATGTCCACCACGCGCTCGCCATCCCGCCGGCGGAACACCAGGCCGTGCCCGGCGGCGGCGGGATGGAAGGTGACGGTGCAGGAAGCCCCCGTGTGGAGACCCTGGCCGGAGACGCTGATCGGGCGCTGGATGCTGCGCTGATTGAGATTCATGCCGGATCCTCTTCATCGGGGGTGGTGGATGGGTCCAAGGTGGCCTCCAGCGCATGCAGGCGCTCCAGGGCGGCGTTCAGGGCCTGCTCCAACTGGCGGACCTGCTCTTGCAGGCGGGGCAAACGCGCCAGTGCGGCTTGCTGCTGAAGGAATTCCCGGTGGGGTCGGGCGGGAAAACCGGCGTAGACGCGGTCATCGGGCACGCTGCCTGTTACGCCGCTGCCTCCGCCAATTTGCACACGGTCCCCCACCACGGCATGCCCCGTGATGGCGCTGGCGCCGCCAATGCGGCAATTGGCGCCAATGCGCGTGGAACCCGCCACACCGCACTGGGCGGCCATGAGGGTGCCGGGGCCCACCTCCACATTGTGCGCGATCTGGATAAGGTTGTCCAGGCGGGCGCCCCGACGAATGATCGTGTCGCCCATGGTGCCCCGATCCAGACAGGTGTTGGCGCCCACCTCAACATCGTCCTCGATGACCACGCGACCGGCCTGGGGAATTTTCAGGGAGCCGCCTTCCGGCAGCGGCGCGAAGCCAAATCCCTCACTTCCCACCACCACGCCGTTCTGCAGCAGCACGCGATCCCCCAGCACGCTGTGCTCGCGCAGCGTGCAGCCGCTGTGGACAAGGCAATCACGCCCCAGACGCACGCCACGGTGCAGGGTGGTGCGCCCCAGCAAACGGCTGCCCGCGCCGATTTCCACATCCTCCTCCACCACCACGCCGGGGCCCAGCCAGGTTTCCGGGTGGATGCGCGCGCCGGGAGCAATGACGCAGGAGGCATGCACGCCCCAGCCTTCCGGCAGGGCGGGCGGGTGGAAGAGTTGCATGGCCCGGGCAAAAGCCAGATAAGGTTCAGGGCTGATGAGGCAGGCCGAGGAGGCCGGACACAGGGGCCGATCCTCCGGGCGAAGCAACACGGCGCCCGCCCGTGTATGGGGCAGGCGCTCGCGGTAGCGGGCATTGGCCAGGAAACTAAGCTCTCCGGGGCCGGCTTCATCCAGCCCCTGCACGCCCCGCAGAAGGAGGGAGGCGTCGCCTTCCAACTCCACGCCCAGTTGGGTGGCCAATTCGCGCAGGGTGAAGGCCGGCATCTTACTTGCCGTTGGGCAGGACAGGAGTGGCGGGCGCAGGGGCCGGGGTGCCCGTCTTGGCGGCGCCGGAGGCCGTGCCCTGCAGCTTCTCCAGAACCTTCTGGTTCAGGTTGATGTCAATGCTCTCCTCCTTGACATACACCACGATGGGCATGGAGTTGTCCAGGATCATGTCGTAGCCCTCGTCCTCGGCCACGGCACGAATGGCTTCATTCACCTTGTTCACCAGGGGCTCCATCAGTTCCTTCTGGCGGCGGAAGAAGCGGCCGTTGGGCTCGGCGTAGATTTCCGCCTTGAACTCGTCCAGCTGGGCGATCTTGCGGTCAATCTCGCTGCGACGCTCCGAACGGGACACGGGGGACAGGGTGTTCTCCTGCAGGCGGAAATCGTTCACCTCGGCTTCAATCTCGCCTTCCCGGGCAGCGATCTGCTTGTCCCAGTCCTCTTTCTCCTCCTTCAGGGCGCGCATGCTGGTCTGGTACTCGGTGAAGCTGGACAGCACCTGCTCCGAATTGATCACGCCCAGACGCATGTCCTTGGCCTGGGCGACGCCCTGGATAAAGAGCAGGGCCAACAGGGCCAGCAGCGAGAGGGAACGGCTCATGGTGTCACTCCTATGGGAATGGATGCTTTTTGTGTTGAAACCCGCCGACCCTAAAACTCGCGGCCGAACTGGAAGTGGAATTCCCACTTGCCCTGGCGCAGGCCGTCCTGGGTGTTGACGCGGTCGAAGCCGTAGGCGTAGTCCAGCCCGATGAGGCCAATCATGGGCATGTGCAGGCGCAAGCCCAGTCCCGCGCTCTTGTCCAGGTCGCTAAGGGATGCGCTCTTCAGGTTCTTCCACACCTTGCCCGCCTCGCCGAAAACCAGGCCATAGACCGTGGGATTGGGGATGAGCTGGAAGCGCACTTCCGTGCCCACCTTGAACATGGCCCGGCCGCC
>CAIWAD010000214.1 GCA_903910645.1 uncultured bacterium
CTGCATCAAGCCTAAGAACGCCGCACCTGCAACTTTTTTCGAAAGTGCGGAACCTCTCCACCCAGCGCGGGTTAAAGGGATCCCTGACCTCGATGAGAGCAGGGCCGTTCCAACCGACCTCACCTACCTCCGTTTGCCGCACCTGCGGCACTTACCTGTTCCAGTGACAAGCCGAGTGACCCCCCTGGGTCACCCGTTTTTGTCGGCAAGGTGCCGTTTCGCGCCGTTTGTCAAAGGCTTCGCGAAGAGCCAAGTGCCGGTTCGAGCCGATGCGATCCGGCCCGATTGGGGAAAACCATGTGACCGGCATATGACGGGAAGGTCCGAGAACCACCCAGCAGAGATAGAAGCTGGCACTAATGGTTGACCTCTTCCCTGAAAAGGGCTGAACTTGCGGCGCAAGCGGCCGCGGCGCCGGGTGGCGGCGGCGCATCGCATGGAACGCCCCGTCGTGATCCGGATGAATGACTGCTGGAGCATGGATTTTGAGGCCGATCAACAGTTCAATGGGCAGCGGATTCGGGCCTTGACTGTGGTCGACAATTTTAGTCGGGAGTGCCTGGCGATCACGGTGGATACTCGGTTGAAGGGCGAAGATGTGGTGGCGACGATGAATGACCTGAAGGCCCTGCGAGGGCTGACCCAGCGGATCCAGGTGGACAACGGCAGCGAGTTCATCTCGAAGGCCCTGGACCAGTGGGCCTATGAGCACCAGGTGACGTTGGACTTCTCGCGGCCGGGCAAGCCGACAGACAATCCGCACATCGAGTCCTTCAACGGCAGCCTTCGAGATGAGTGCTTGAACCTTCACTGGTTCCTGTCGCTGGACGATGCGCGGGAGAAGATCGAAGGATGGCGAGTGGATTACAACGAGTTCCGGCCGCACAGTTCGCTTGCCGACCGGACCCCGCGGGAGTTCGCGCAGACGTGTGCGCCTCCGGACTTCGCTTCGCTTCGTCCTGCGGCGCACACGTCGCTTCAGGAGGAATCGTTTATCAGAATGGGTGCCTGATCGCCCCTAGTGGATCAACTCATGTGAATCGTCGGATACAGCTTCTTCAGTTTGATCCGGGCGTCTTCGGTTGTGAAGCGCCAGTCAATGGACGTGGCACGTTGATTTCGTTGGAGTTGCCAGGCCTGAATCCGGCGGCGTAGGATCTCCAGGTCGGGGATCCGGCCACCCAGGGCTTGACGGGTCAGCACGCTGAGTTCCAGTTCGGCCATATTGAGCCAACTGCCGTGTTTGGGCGTGTGGTGGATTTCCAGCTTGTCGGCCAAGCGCCTGGCTTCTTCAGGCGGGAACGCGGAGTAGAGCGAGGCGATGCCGTGCGTGTTCAGGTTGTCCATCACCAGCACGATGCGCTCCGCTTCAGGGAAGTCTATATCCACCAAGGTCTTGACCTCCTGTGCCCAGTCCCGCCGCGTCCTTGTTTCTCGGACTTCCACCCGGCGCCAGCAGGTCGTGGGCGAGAAGAACAGGAAAATCTCCGCCGTGCCCAGCCGGACGTATTCGTAGTCGTGCCGGGCCACCTGGCCGGGCTTCACCGGCAACGGCTGGCGACATTCCCCGATGATCTGCTTGGGTTGCTCGTCCATGCAGACCACCGGAAAACGTGGGTCGATCGGCCGTGTATAGACCTCCAGCACATCCTCCATGGCCGCCACAAAAGAGGGGTCTTCGTGGCTCGGAATGCACCAGGACGCGATCAACCACGGCTTGACCTCATTTTTTTTAGCGTCCGTTGCACGGTGAAGCGGGAGACAGACTCGACCACCTCAAGGGCGATCAAATGATCCGTCAAGAGTTGGCTCGACCAACTGTCCCGGCCCTCGGGCGGCGTGCTGCAGGCGATCATCGTCAGCTTGGCTTCGGCCTCGCCGTCCAGCACCCGCTCGTACACACGATCCGGCGGCTTGCGGTTCAGCGCGGCGTCCAGACTCTCCAGCACAAAACGCTTGCGAATCCGCTCCACGCTGCGCGAGCAGACCGGCAACAGCTGGCTGATCTCCGCCGCCGAACGTCCCGGCCCCTCCGGGCCGCGATCGCTGAGAAGCAGGATCTGGGCGTTCAACAGCTTGCGAGCCGCGTGGCGTCCGGTGGTCAGCAGGACCCGAAGTTGCTCTCGCTCAGCGGGTTCCAGTGTGACGCGATATCGATGGATGTCCATGGCCAGTCTCCCTTGATCTCCTTGGGTAACATGGCTCATGGGCGAGCTCTCCGTCAAGTCAATGAGCGGTCCAACATCCAACATTTCACGAGAATCGGTCCACTAGTATTAGCTGGTCCAAGATTGGAGATGAGTTCATTCAGGCCGAATCCTAACACTCAGCCTGGATCATTTCTGGGGGGTCAGGTCATAACCTTCCGCAATGTTTTCCACCTTACCTGTGATTGCGTCATAGACAAGTTGCTCTTGATAATGAAAGCATTCAGATTGTTTATTTTCCAGAACCAACCTGCCATCTGTCAATTCATACATTCTTCCTCTGTAACCATTTACCACAGCAATAGTGTCAATCATGTTATTAACCCGGCCCTTTAATGCAGACGAGAATGAACAGCCGAACTCCTTGTCCTGTAACGAATCGCCCCGGCGAATTTTAGGGCCGGATTAATAGCAATAATTCCAATACGAAATTTAGCACTTCGAAGAGCCGTTCCAACTGAAGCGAAAGTGGATGCGTATTGATAGTGTTTTGTCTTACCAATTGTGGCGAAGGACCTGACGCTTGAACTTTGGAGTATTGTGTCAGACTTCTTAACCAGCATATGCACTTGCGATGCAAGTTTGCCTACAAAAGACACGATGCAAATGGCTTACCAAAACAATCTTAAAATAAGTCTTGGCATGCAAAAACATCTATTCATCAGATCCTCCTCATCAAATTATTGACATCGTCCGAAAAGTACATGCATACTATCACGTTTCTCCTATTCAAAAACTCTTTATGTTCAATCGCTAGCTTGCCAACTCACGAATTTCTTTGTTTGAGAATCAAAATAGATCAATGCACTAGCTGACTCAAAATAATTGACACTAAAGGCATGGTTCCTGATAAATATCGGATTTGTTTCATGAAATGATTTCCTCTTCCCAGGCGCGCTGTAACTCAGATAGCTACTCGATCCCAGCGGATACTTCGATTCACTATATTTGTAGATAGAGTAATTTCCCCCGTCATTGGAGAGTAAAATTACAATTGAATTCATGGTATTGTTGTTGTTAACTAGAAAACACGCGTGATCCAAAACACAATCACCGTTAAAATCAGCACCAACATGGTATAGTGGCTCTCTTATGGAATCCAGCATGTATTTTCGCTCCTTCAGTCCGCTCTCATCCAGCCCAAGATCCTTTTCCGTTGGGAAACGCCACCCCTCCGGCAATAGTGATTCCAAACTCTTATCATTGGCTGCATCAACCCATTCGATCATCATGTTCACGTATTCGCCAACTTTCAGCGTACTGAAATTCTCTGGATAAACACTTGAAATTCTGCAAAGTACATAATCATCGCAACTGGTTTTCACCCAAAACGCCTTTCCACAGCTTTCCTTGCCAAAGATTGGCACAGAACAAAATGCGGTCGCCTCTTCTGGTGGGGCTTTCAACGTGAGCGATTCTTCCCATGTCCTATTCCCCATCGTAAACATGTTCAACGGAATCTCGTCATGATCACAATCATCCGATCCAAACAATATAACATGGCATTTATCAACACTTTCTTGCTCCACCAACAAGATCAAGTCTTGCATTCTTGGCCCCTGAATGATTCCTCCTTTGGCCCAACGTTGTACAAACTCTTTCTTGCCAACCTCTATTTTCCCGCTGAAGGTGAAAGTATTAGTCAGTTTATTTTCACCACTGCTAATCAAGGTTATCGCGAATAGTAATGTTACGACAGTTCTTGCAAACATCGGATCCTCCAACTTGCTTTTCCACTCTCTCTGATATTTCACTTTCCGACATTTGACTTCCAATGGCGTGGACCGCTTTTCACTTTAGACTGTATTTAATTATCAAGATCCCAGCGCATTTTTTCGCTCAACTATCTGACAGATCCATTGAAACGCATATAAAATTTCTTTGTGCGCTAATTAGCGATCTTCCAACCATCGTTATACTTCTTCAAATAGATTTTCTCATTAAAAACATTTTCTGTTTTATCCCAATACACAGCGCCAATTTCATTGTTCAGCATTGTTATTTCGACCTCTGCTTCGGCCTTAAATTCATCATCAAAACCAAATCTAAGCACTTTAATACCACCAAAACGGTTCAAAATATATTCGTTCCCATTTTTGTACTTTCCTTTGGCATTGCTTGTCAAAAAACAATAGTGTCTATTTCCATTTCCTGTTCCAACATATCGCAATATTCCGTTTTTCACTCCTCTTTCAACCAATTTCTTGTCACATGTGAATCCAAATGCATATCCATTTTCACCTCCACTTCCAATATAGGTATTTAACATCCACATGCTACTGGATTGAATATATCTATCCACCCTGTTTTTCATCAATTGTTCAATTATTTTCTCGTTTAGGGCATAGTCTACATTATATTCAATTATAACAGTGCAAGTGCTGTCAGTATTTATCACCTCACAATTATGTCTTCCTATCTTATCTCCATTTACAGTAATGTCGACAACCACAGAATCACCAGGATTGATTTCAAGTTTTCCATTTGATAATTTAACATTCGGATTCCTGCAAATCAAGTGATCACTTAGCTTTCTCTCGCCTTTGTTGTATATAATAAAAGATGTGACACCATTTTCACCCTGTTCAATCGTCTTCATCTTCAGATTTTTTACTGAGAACACACATTTTGCCGGATCTGAACATCCAATAAGTATTGCTATCACTATTGCACTGACAACTTGATTAATCATTTTCACTTGTCTTCTCCTCATTTTCTATCATTCAATTCTTGCAATGCAAAACAGTTCGGTATGATTATCTCAATTAGTCAATTCTTCAACACTTAGCTGATAAATCGACATTTTCCCTACATATGCGTCAATAGCAATTGTATCTGTCAAAAAGTCTTCTGCTAATCTTATCAGACTCATTTGCTGCCCATCAATAATTAATTTACATACCAAACCATCTTTAATAATGTCTAGGCTCATAATTTTTCCGTTTCTTTGATTATTGCCGCACCATGAATCGGGCATGAAAAATTTTGCTTCATTAAAACTTGATTCCACATTTTGAATTGCTTGTTTCACTATTTTCAGCTCCACCTGTCCAATTACTACTTTAATAACAACTGTTTCATAATTACCAAAATCCTCGGCCTTAAATAGCATATTATATTTAAAACTACCTTTAAATGGTATATTTGGAATAATGATATTGTTTCGCTTATTATCGACCACATTATAGAAGACATTCTTTCCCTTTAGCAAGGATGACGGCTTTACTGCCATATTCGAGCAGTCAATCCACCCAGTAGGAATATGGCCTTCTTGGACTTTCATAAAATCTTCAAAAAATAAATACTTCTTAACTACAGGCGGCTCCACAACAATTTGCTCTTTTACCACAGGGACTTGCGTGGCGCAACCTGTAATTAGCAAGATCACCGCCACGAGTTTAGTCAGAGTTTCTGCTTTCGACATTCCGCATTTCAATGAAACTCGTTGAAACATCTTGTCCTCCACTCTCATTAGAGTCACTCATTGTCAAATCGACCGCTTCCTTCTGCGTCACCGCAGCAATAGCACACGCTGAATGGAAGTTTGGCCGGCGAACTCGGCGATCACGAAGTACAAACCGCTGGCCTGGTTCCTTGGTGACCATGTGACTTCGCGGCTGCCGGCTGGCGCGAACTCGTTCACCAACGTTTCCACCAGGCCGCCACGAAGGTTCAGTACCTTGACTAATAAATGACCTGGAAGGGGAAGGTCCACCTGCAAACGCGACGAGGGATTAAAGGGATTTGGCACAGGGGTGCCCAGAAAGAAGCGAGCCGGTAGACCTGCATTAGCTATGTCCAGGAAATCCAGTTCCCATTGGCACTGGGTTCCGCCCAGGTTCCAGAGGCCCTGCCCGTCACTCACTTCCAAGTGCAGGGTAATGTTCTGGTTCAACCAAGGAGTAAGATCCAATCGGTCCGCTGTGGTCCATGTAGCCATCGCAGGGCTTTCGTGCTGCAAGGTGCCATTGACCATGATCCGTACCTGCACGCCATTATCCGGGGCGGGAGAAAGCAGCAATCCGATCTCGCCCTGATTCCAGTCTGGCAGGAACCCAAATGTGGAGCCCTCCAGGTGTCCCAATATTTCCACCAACCCGCAGGTTGAGGCAGCGCCGGTCACGACCTGTACATCTATCACAGCGCCTGTCAGTGGCAAGGCCACCCCCTCGCCGCCCAGCAGCTGACAAGGGAAGTCCCCGGGGATCATGCTCTGCAACAAAACCATCACTGTCTGGCTCTGGCCGGCGGCCAGTTGAAAGGAAGCACCGCTCACCACTTGATAGGCCGGGCATCCGGGAAACAGCGTCCCTTCCAGAATGCCGCCGCCCACATTGGTCAGCGTGCAGCTTCGGTACACAGTTGTGCCGGGCAGAACCGTGCCAAATTCCATTTCAGTGACACTGAAAGAGGCCAAGGGAGGGGATTCCACCACACCCGTGCACCCCACGTCCACCAGACAGGGAACACCCGCGTCCACCAGACAGGTAAATGTCCCGGGGTTGCCACTTTGAAGCGTCACGCTCACCGTTTGGCTTTGGCCCGCGCCCAGGGAGTAACCCCCGTTGCTGATGGAATATCCGTTGCAACTTCCCGTGGCCGTTCCAGTTAGGGTTCCGCCCCCCACATTGGTGATGGTGAATTCACGTGAGACAGATTGCCCTGGGGCGGTAGTGCCAAAATCGAGTTGAGTGGGGCTGACGAGGCACTCTGCACCCGCGTCCACCACGCCGGAACAACTCACATCCTGACTGCAATTGGTTCCGGCATCCACTCCGCAGAAATAGGTCCCACCCACATCGCTCTGGATCGTGACCGTCACCGCTTGGCTCTGACCGGCGCTCAATGAGTAGCTGCCGTTGGTGATGAAGAAAGCCTCACAGGTCTCCACAGCTTCGCCACTGAGGGTTCCGCCACCGATATTTGAGATGGTGAAAGTCCGGGACACAGGCGCGCTGGGAGGCGTAGTTCCGAAATCCAAGCCTGTTGGAACCACTTGACAAATGGGTTGCATCTCCACTAGGCCCGAGCAGATCACATCCTGGGCACAATCGGATCCGGCATCCACTCCGCAGAAGTAGGTCCCACCCACGTCACTTTGAAGTGTGACTGTCACTGTGTGGCTTTGTCCGGCACCCAGGGAATAGCTGCCATTGCTGATCGAAAAGGCGCTACAACTTTCCTCGGCCATTCCCGTCAGGGTGCCGCCGCCGGTGTTGGTAACAGTGAAGGTGCGGGTCACAGGATCGCCGGCGGGCGTGCTGCCGAAGTCCAGGCTGGCAGGGCTGACCACGCATACTGGAACCGCCTGCGCGTACCCCGTGTCTGGCTGGCTGTAGTCGCTGGGCCGTTCCCCTGCGGATGTGGCGGCAGCCTTCACCCAGTAATAGTAGGTCTGGCCCGCCTGCGCCGTTGCATCCTGGAAGGAAAGCGTCGTTTGCCACTGGCTGCCCAGTGGGCCGGCTCCGCCACTGTTGTTGGTGGTGTTTCGATATACGCGGTAATTGGTGGCGCCCTGTGAGGCGCTCCACGACACAGCTACGTAATCTGGGTGGGCGCCATCGCTAGCCGCAACACCGGCGGGCGCGGTCAAGCCCCGCCACCCGCTGTCGGAGGAGCTGTAGTCGCTGGCGTTGTCGCCAGACGCACCTGTGGCGGCTCTTACCCAGTAGTAATACAGCACGCCGGGAGTTGCCGTGTTGTCGATGTAGGTTGTGCTGGTCATCCAGGAAGAAAGTGCCGTGGCTGATCCGGAGTCGTTGGACGTATGCCGGTACACCCGATAATGCGTGGCTCCGGAGGACGCAGTCCACGAGATGGTGCAAGCCGAAGTGGATCCACCGTCCGATGCAGTCAGGCCCGTGGGTGCTGCCGGTGTGACATTGATGGGATCTCCAATGGGGAACTGGCTCAGCAAGTAATTGTATCCGGTGCTGCCCAAGGAGATGGTCTGAGTTCCCATTGCTCCGGCGGGATAGCCATAACTGGAGAAGGCAGCTTCATTCGCGAATTGGCGGCTGCGCAACGATCCGCCACTGGGATTCGGTTCCACAATGAAAATGTTGGCATTGGAGGACAGCTTGAACAGCAGATTGCGCCCAGCGAACTCCGGCGTGGTGGAATTGTGCGTTGGATGGAGAGGATTGGAAAGCGGGTTCACCGTGGCGGAGGGGTAAACATAGAACTCGTTGGCCCAGTTTCCGTTCAGCGCATTCCCAAACGCAGTCGAGTTGATATGCCACTTGTAGCCCGATTGATGATGATACATGTCCGGGTTGCCGGGCTGCTTGATGATCATTCCATTGGCCAAGGTCGGCCGCGGATAAACGGTGAAGCTCGCCGTTGCACCTGTTCCCGTCACATCAGTCCAGGTACCACTTTGTTCTACTTGGATTCTGGCCGTGAACGATGTAGTCTGGTTGTTTGTGTAGTTGTCTGCCAAGTATCCCCGCACATCAAACAGGCTACTTTGCTGCCCAGGGGCCAAGGGCACGGAACTGTTCAGCTCAATGCGGAAGATCTGTGAGTTGTTCTGCAGAATGGCTACGCCCATGTCGCTAAGTGTGACCGACTGATTGCCGTTGTTGGTCAAACGAAACCGGGTGATGATATTTTTTTCTGATTCCGGTGGCGTGTACCCGCTGGGCAGGGAGTAGATGGTGGATGGATTCACCCGGCTGGGGATCACAGTCAACGCCTGTGATACGCTGAGGTTCAAATTACTGGGATCAGACAACTCGAGCGCGTACCACCTGGGATACACACCTGTTCCACGCCGATCGTCCCCCTCGAAAGGCAACCAGGTACTCTGTCCATATTGATGAAAACTTGTCCAGTTAAATTCAGAAATACGATACTGTGTTCGGTTTGCATCTACCTCTTCCACAAATGCTACATGACCATACGTACCATATTCCCACTGAACAATATATCCTGCTCTTCTCTGCTCATAGGGAAGAGCCTCGTTATTGGTCGGAATCCAATTACCGGCCAACCTTTCATTCCAGTAGTTAGCATCTCGGCCTCCAGGAGTTTGAAAGGCATTATACATTGCATTGCTGACGGATTGATCAAGATAATCAGATTCCACTAGTTCAATCACTCTTCCAAACACATACCAAGTGCATTCACCAGAATAATCACCGCTTCCATTGCCATAATCAGGGGTAAAGGGATTCAGCTCGTTGGCATAAGGCGATGTCGAATTGGCCGACTGAATCACTGTCACGGGAAACGGTGATTGCGCAAAAGCAATTGTCGTCAAAATCGACATAGATATGATAAAACCAATCACATTTATCACTTTACCTCCTTGCATTTCCCCAAACTTTCTCATGATTACGTAGCTGAATCAGCCAGCTAACCTGTTGATGTTCATTGGCAATCAGATCGACTGTCCCACCTTGGGCGTTTCTTCGTGCATCGTCCAGGAGGAAATCATGCTGTCGTCCAGAATCCAGTTCCAGAAGGGGCTCGGGCTTTCCGAGTTCCAACGCCTGTTCGGGACCGAGGAGCAATGCCGGGAAGCCCTGCGCCAGTGGCGCTGGCCGAACGGCTTTGTCTGTCCTCGTTGCGGACACGGTGTCGGACACGCCCTTCGCACCCGGCCGTTGGTGCAATGTGGATGGAACCTTCTTGAATGCATCGGGTGAATCCTGCGCTGATTGCGGCCCTGGTGACAAGCCGTGGCGACGCATGCAAGAAACAGGTTGTTAAACAACCTTGGACGAGTCAAGCGAAATTTTGTCTTGGGAGAAAATTCTGGACAAAGCTGACCAGCTTTGTCCCGTCAAAAGGAATCGCCGGCCCACGCAGCTCGGACGTGTTCAAGCAGGCTCTGGCGCAGATGCTGGATCCGGGTCACATAGCCGCACGTCTGGGCTGAGGACCGCCCTGTGACCAGGTGCAACTTCGCCGCCACCGAAGCCCACTCGCTTGTCTTCACGCCACCTGCCACCAGGCGCTGCGCCTTGAGAATGTTGCCGGGACCGGCGTTGTAACTGGCCAGGGTGAAGGCGATCCGCTCCTCCAGCGGCCGCGGAGCCTTCCAGATGGCCCACATGCGGGCGTCGTAGTAGATCCCCGCCTGGATGTTGTCCTTCACCAGCCACGGCGATGTGACCCCGAGCTTGGGCGCGATCCCCTCCCAGGTGCCGGGCATGATCTGCATCAGCCCTTGGGCGCCGCACCAGCTGCGGGCAGTTGAGTCCAGCCCGCTCTCGGCGATGGCCTGGGCCTTCCACCAGCGCCAGTCGAAGTCCGCTCCGAAGTAGCGCTTGCTGTACTTATGGAAATGGGGATCGAAGCGAGTGGTCCAACCGGCCGAAGCCGCGTCAGGGATGGCAAGCAGGCATGCCAGCGCTGGCAACCAGGCCAAGCATGTCACCAAGCGGCGGCGGACGGCGCTGCGCATCAGTTGAGCCCGGCGGTTACGAGCTGGGCGCAGAACAGCAGCAGAACGCCCGCCAGGATGGCTGCGGCTATATTGCCCTTCTTGATCTCGGGGATGAAATCGATATCCGGGAAGAGCCAGCGGTCAGCGGCCTTCCACAGGCCAACCGCCAGGAGAATCATCAGGGCCGTGTAGCCCAGGTTTACCACGGCCGCGCGCAGCAATTGATCCAGCAAGGTTCCCTCCTCTTAGAATGCCCTGAACACGTAGATGCCCAGCGCCCCGGCGCCGGCGGACACGGCCGCGCCCCAGGGATCCAGGCGGGCTCCGGCCAGTACCCGGGGATGTCCGTCCAGGACGCACAGGCCCGCCAGCGGGTGGAAGCGGTCCCGCCACGTGAGCGGATGCGGCTGCACAGCCAGGGTGACGCCAGCAGACAGGGCCGGGCTA
This sequence comes from uncultured bacterium, assembly GCA_903910645.1. GTDB lineage: Bacteria > CAIWAD01 > CAIWAD01 > CAIWAD01 > CAIWAD01 > CAIWAD01. Next base: position 11,050 of record CAIWAD010000214.1, read on the forward strand.
CCCGTGCGTGTGATGGCCCGCCAGCCGTCCTCGCCCTCCACCAGGTCGACATCAACCCGGGTGCGGGCCTGCAGGGCGTCCAGCCGCACAGCCAGGCTGGGCAGCCAAGTGGGCCCGGGCTGGTCCAGGGCGACGTGGCCAACCACGTGCAGGCCCGTGAGGCTGTCCCCCTGGTCCAAGACGAAGGACACCTCGTAGCGCGTGAGCCCAGAATCCGCCGGCGTGCTGCGCACCTGGTCCAGCCGCATCCGAGCTGCTGCGAGTTCATCACCAGCGAGTTCCAACTGCAGCGCCAGGTCCATCTGGACGCGCGTGGAAGCTTTCAGTTCGCGCGTCAGGCGCCTGATGCTAGAGTCTCGCTCCAGGAGCACGCCCTCCAGGCCCCGCGTGACGGTGGTCGAATCGTCCACTTGGACTGGACCCTCGGCCTGGGCCGCGGCGCACAGGGCCGCCGCTGTGGAGGACTGAGCCTGACGCACGCGCCACTCCTGCCAGCCGACAAGGACCAGCAGGACCGACACAAGGATCATCCAAAATCGACTCACGCGCGGGCCCCGTTCATGTGCAGGCGCCGGATCTCGCCGACTTCACTTTCAACCCTGGCCAAGGACCCGGCCTGCGCTGCCTGCGTGCCCATCACTTGGGATAGATGGCCCTCGATGCGCCCCAGACTTTGCTGGATCTTGGCCTGGGTCTCGACGTAGATGCGCAGCGTGGTCTCGGTCTCCACCTGCTTCATGCGCAGGTCGTCGAGCCGCTGCTGCTGGTCGTCCCTCAGCATTTCAAGACGTCCTTCCTGCTCCCGCCTGAGCTCGGCTAGGCGGTTCGCATGATCCTCCTTGAGAGAGGTGAGCTGGCGTTCGTTGCGCAGCCCACGCTCGCTGATGGGCTTGATGATGTAGGCCAGGAGAATGGTCACCACGAGGGTGATGCCACCGAACAACCAGCCTCCCCATGTCGCCAGCCAGTCTGCATTCATGCGTCCCACCCTCCGATTCGATAGCTATGCAAGGGTCACCTCGGCCCCAGCCCCATTCATGGCCACCGTGCCGTTCCGCACATAGATACCCTTGGTCGCTCCGGCCGTCACGGCGAACCACTCGCCATCGTCCACCTGCAGCTGCGTAGGCATGGACGTGAAGGAGCGCAGCCGGACCTTGCCGGCGGTGGCGTTGAAGATCTTGCCCGAGGGGAGCGTGGCCGTGGATCCAGATCCCGTGAGGATGCCGCCGGAGACCTTGGTCAGGCTGGCGGTGCTGCTGGCGAGCTTGGTGTCGGTGACCGCGCTGGCGGCGAGCTGTGTCGCGCCGACCGCCCCCGCGCCGACTTTCGTGGAGGTCACCGCGCCGTCCAAAATGGCGGCCGTCGTCACCGCATCCTTGGCGATTTCCTTGTCCGTGACGGCGTTGAGGATGGCCAGGGCGCCGCGGTTCTTTATGGAAGGCGAGGCCAGGTTGAGGTCGCCGCCCGACAGGTTGCCCGCCTTGATGCGGGCGTAGGTCGTGCCATCGGCGATGGCGTCCAGCGTGGTCCCTTCCACCAGCAGGCTGGGCGTCCAGGCCGGCAGCCACTCGCCCGGCGCGGCCTGCACGGCGTCCACGTAGGCCACGCCCGTGGCCGTGCCCGCGCCGTCCGTGATGCCGAAACGCAGGCGCATGAAGCGCGTGCCGGCGGGCAGATCGGCCTTCTTCACTTGGGTTACGTATTGGGTGAAGTCGACGCCAGTCCCATCGTGCACTGCCCAGACCACCTCGCTGCCCAGGTCGGTGCCCAGCACGCTGAAGAAGTGGACCTCCGCCTTCAAGTGGGAGGCACCGGTGAAGGCCTCGCCCGACACCCAGCAGGAGAGCATGAGCGAGGTGGTGAAGTGCTGCACATCGATGGCGTTGGACCAGCCGCTCCACAGGTCGGCGCCCAGTGCCTCGATGCGCATGGTGTAGCCGCCCAGGAACACGCGGTTCGTGGACTGGGTGATGGTTCCGGCTGGCATCAGATCCAGGCCGAGGTTTCGAAGGAGCCGTTAATCACCAAGTTGACGGTGGAGAGCTCGGAGAACACGCCGGCGTCCACCTTGTCGCGCGTGACGGCGCCGTCCACCAGATGGGTGGCGCCCACCGAGGCCGTCGCCAGCTGACTGGCGCCGATGGCCCCGGCGGCCACGTGGGCACTCCCCACTGCCCCGCTGGCGAGCTTGATGCCCGAGACCGCGCCATCCGCCAGTCGATCCGTGGCCACGGCGCCCGGGGCAAGCTTGGCCGTCGCGACCGCGCCGTCCACGATCTGCGTTTGCCCGACCGAGGCCGTGCCCATCTTGGCCACGGTGATGGCCCCATCCACCAGTTTGACCGTGCCCACCGAGGCGTCCGCCAGGTTGCTGGACCCCACCGCCGCCGCGCCCAGCTTGGCGTTCGTGACGGCACCATCGGCGAGCTTGGCGTTCGTCACGGCGCTGGCGCCGAGCTCCGTCGAGCCCACCACGCCCGCCGCGATCTTGCCGCTGGTGACGGCGCCCGTGGCGATCTTGGAAGCCCCAACCGATCCGTCGACGATCTTGGCCGCCGAAACGGAGCCATCGGCGAGCTTGGTGCCCGTCACGGCACCGGCCGCCACCTTGTTGCCCGTCACCGCCGCGTCCTGCAGCGCGCCTTCGGTCACCTTGGCCGCGCCGATGAGCCCTGCGCTCGTCACGACAGTGGAGCCATCGGCCAAGTGGATCAGCGGCGTGCCGCTGCCCAGGGCGACGGATCCGTCCGCCTGGCGCTGCAGGGCGTTGCCCGTGAGCTTGCCCAGCGAGGCATTGTCCTGGGCCAGGCGCGTGTTGTCCACGGCACCCGTGGCGAGCTTGGCCGTGGAAACCGCCGCATCGGCCACCTTGGCCGTGGTGACGGCTGCTGCCCCCAACTTGTTCGTCGTCACCGCGCCGTCGGCGAGCTTGGTCTCCGTGACGGCGCCCGCCGTGATCTTCGTGTCGATGACGGCATTAGCGCCGAGCTGCGTGGACCCAACGGCGCCTGTAGCCAACTGCGTGGCTCCCACGGCGCCCGTGGCGATCTTGGCGGCGCCCACCGCCCCATCTGCGATCGATGCCTGCACGACCTTGGCGGGGGCGATGTTGGCGCTGGCATCGGTCAGATCGATGAGCTTCCGGCCCGGCGCCACCGGCGTGTTCCAGTCCCCCGTGCCCTTCAGGTCGAGGATCGTGGCGGTCAGGTTGGGGTCCGCCTCGCCGGAGACCACGGCCTTCTTCACCAGGGCGTTGCGGCCCAGGGCGCCCACCGTGTTGCGCCGGCTGTAGAAGACGTCGAAATGCGTCACGCTCATGGCAGGGGGCGCCGAGAGCTTGATGTAGACCGTGGAGAGCGGCACGGCCCCGCCGTCGTTGATCCACCAGCCCGCCCCTAGTCCACTGCCCGTCTGTTCATCGCCAGGCGTGACCACCGAGGTGCCGTTCTGATTGAGGCAGATGCCCGTCACCGTGACGGGCGCGCCGCCCGAGTCAAGCAGGTCGCCGCCGGCCGTGTTCATCAGGTCGAAGAGGCCGGCCAGCGAGTCGCCCGTCTCGCCGATGTTGATGGCCGCGCCAGCCGCCTGGAAGGCCAGGCGGTAGGTGAAGACCCCGCCACCGGCGCTGTGAATGCTGCCCACCGGGACGCTGCTGTCCTCGTGGGGCTCGGCGATGGACCGTGAATGCAGGGCCGCGGCATTTCGGACGGCCGTGTCCACGCCCGTGCCATCCGAGGCCAACAAATCGGCCGTCACCATTCCCGTGGCCGTGTCGATCAGGGTGCGGATGCCGCCCGGCGCATGGGAGTCCTCTTGCACAACGGCGCCGCGCACCTTGCCATCCGTGCGCAGGGCCGAGAGCTTGCCCTGGGCGCTGGAGTCCAGCTTGGTCTCAGGCAGGATGCCGTCGGCGATCTTCGAGGGAAGGTCGATGCGCGCCAGGTTGGTGTTGGGCAGCTCGCCCACCACCTTGGTGACCAGGTTCACCGATCCGTCGGCGATCTTGGTCGTGCCCACCGCGCCATCGGCGAGCTTGGGGTTCAATACCGCTCCGTCCTGAATGGAGCCGGGCGTGATCTCGCCCGTGGGCGTCACGTCCTTCACGCGCCGGTAGGTCTCGCCATCCGAGACCAGGTCCAGCGAGTCCTGCTCCTTCAAGCCATAAGGCGTCCAGTGCGTGGGGAAGGACCCCTGCTCGGCCTTGACCCCGTCCACGTAAGCCGTGCCGCTGGCCAGGGCGCCGTCCCAGCCAAAGGAGAGCTTGATGAAGACCGTGCCCAGGGGCAGCTCGCCGGCGTCGCCCAGCTTCGACATGTCGAAGGAGCGCCAGTAGCGCGTGAACTGGGTCTCGCCCGACTGGGTGAGCACGGTCCAGTCGATGGGCGTCATGGGCATGTGATCTTCGTAATAGGGCGTGATCCGGGCGTAGAAGGTGCCGGCATTCCGCAGGTGCATGCGGATGTAGGCGGAAAGGCAGACCTTGGACAGGCCGCGCAGATCGATGAAGTTGACCTTGGACAGGCTGGTGGCGGATGGCCCCCCCTCGGCCTGGATCTTCATCGAATAGCCGCCGAAGACCGAGCAGTCCGTCGACCGCGTGATGAGCACAGACATGATTCCTCCTACCAGGCTTCCACTTCAAACGACCCGCCTCGCTGGAGGTTGGTCGACCCATCCTGCTCAGGCCCATCTCCTGTCGTGGCGCTGAGGCTGCGGCTGGTGCCGCGGCTGCGCCCTTCCACCGTTTCCTGACGGATTCGAAACGCATAGGTCGTGCTGGACAAGAGGTCCGTCACGACAAGCGATCGCGCCTGTCGATCCCTCGTCTCCGCCACGTCCCTCCAAGCCGGACTCCCTTGCGCCTGGGCCTGCGCCACCACGCGCTCGCCCTGGAACCCGTCCGCCGGGTGCGTCCAGGCGAGCTCGACGGAGAGGTCCGTGGCCACTGCCGACAACAGGATCACGGGTGGCGGCACGACGTGTTCCAGGCGCCGCCGGAAGGCCACGCGGTCTCCCACGTCGATGGAGAGCCGGGACTGGTTCACCAGGGACAGCGGCCGGAACAGGAGGGCGTAGTTGGAGTCGCGCAGGCCGCCCAGGCTGAGCACGCCCGTCACCGGGATGGTGCCCGTGCGGACCAGAAGGCCATGTTGCCGGCCGCCCCGGTCCACCAGGAACAGGTTGTCCTGGAGGACGAAGACCGCGCCGGCCGGAAGGCCGCTCTGGACCAGCGTGGCCACTACACCCCCGCCTGCAGCTCTTCCAGGGTCTTGACGACCGTGGTGAACTGCTCCTGGGTTGGCGCCTCGGCCAGGGCGCGCTGGAGCTGGAAGACCTGCTCTTCCAGGTCCGTGGCCATGCGGTCGCGCTCGACCTCGAAGCGCGTCCGTTCCTGGCTCCGCCGGCGCGCCAGGATCTCGGCCAGGGTCTCGCCGTCCGCGTTCTCCAGCTCGTCCGTCAGCACTTCCAACCCGGCCGACCAGTCCCCGCCCACGTCGTATTCGGTCACGGCTTGGGCGTAGATGACCAGGTGCTGGCCGCCCCTGATGGGCCACTGCAGGCGCTCGGTCCAGACATCGCCCTCCCAGGCGAGCTGGTAGCCCGTCAGGATTTGGCCCATGGCCGGCGCGGTGGGCAGCGGCGTCAGCAGTTCGATCGTGCGGCTGTTGGAGTCGAAGGACTTGACCACGCGCGAGACGCCGCCCACCTCCACGCGCGTGCCCGGCTGGAGGACCGCCGTGCCGGCCACCTTCACGAGGCTGGTCGTGGATCCGGATCCAGTCATGTCACTGGCCTGGACAGTTTCCCGCTTCTGCCTCGGGATCGTCGAGGACTCATGGGTTCGGTGGATCAGGTCGACGTGCGCGGACTCCAATACGGCCTTGGACACGCCCGCCGGCAGTCGCGTGCGCGTGTGCTTCAGCTCGTAGACCCGCACGCGGTAGCCGCGAATCTCCTCCAAGTCCACCAGCGCCGGCTTGTCCCAGGAGAGACGCAGGGCGTAGGCCTCGCTGTCGCCGGAACCGCCTTGCTCGTCCTTGAAGAGCTCCAAGACCGTGTTCGCATGGGCGGCCTTGGCCTGCAGGACCTCGGTGCGCGCACTGCTCTTGGCCGCCTTGGTTGCATCCACGGCCGCCAGCATTTCTGGGGCCGTGGCCACGCCCGTGCCGTAGCCCAGGGCCGTCACCGTGGCCGGGTAGAAGTAGGCCGCCGGCTCGGTCACGCTGGCGGGTTCTGTCAGGACCAGGGTCTGCAGGGCGGCGTTCACGGAGAGGACCGTCACCTCGGCCAGGAGGCCTTCCGCGTGCAGGAGCAGGGTCTGCCCTTCCAGGCTGGAGGACAGGTCCGTGCCCGCGCCCGTGACCGTCGCCGATCCCGTGACGATGGACAGCGTGCCGGGCTCGCGGCCGGTGCCCGCCGCACCCGAGACAATCGCTTGCTGCTTGGCGTGCAGGACCTCCAGGTCCAGGCTGCCGCCCACGGACTGGGTGCCGCGAATCTGGCCCAGCGTGTAGCCCAAGAGGCGCTTGGCGTTGATCAGGGCCCGGTAGCCGTCCAGCTCGCTCACGTGCGAAGACAGGGCCTCGACGCTGATCCGCGCGGCCGTGTAGGTGTCCAGGGCCGCCTTCAGGGCTGCCGTGCGATCCGGGGCGTCCGCCAGGATCTGCAGAGCCAGGTTGCTTTCACTGAGGATGGGCGTGCCCGGCTTGGACGGGATCTTCCGCGTCTCCACCACCCGGTCCCCATGGCCGTCCTGCAGGTTGAGGATGCCATGTCGGAAGAGGAGCTCCAGCTCCGGATGCTGGGCCAGGGCACTCTCCACCGTGAGCACCAGGCTTCCCGGGTTCTCTTCGTCCTCGTAGCCCACGCGGAAGTTCTGGGCCGTCGTATGCGTGTCGGTGTTCGACTGGTGGATGCGCGGGTCACTGACGACCTGGGCGAAGCCGCGCAGGTCCTCCACAGTGCCGTCCGTATGGACGCGGGCCACCACCACCTCCTGCGCGCCCTTGACCGGGAAAGCCGAGAGGCGAAGGGCGAAGCCGTGAATCTGGCGCGTCTGGTGGGTCTGTCCGGTCACGAAGTGGGTCTTGGGCGCGGCCTCCGTCAGGGTGTAGCCGGCGAAGACATAGTTGGTCGACCCCGGCCAAGGCTGGTGAACCTCATCAAGGTTGACGATGCGCTCGCCCCCCGTGTAGGCCACGCCCGGTGCGAGCACCAGGTCGCTGCCGTTCTGGCTGACCTCGAAGCCCTGGATGACGCCGTCCGTGAAGAGGTCGTCCGTGCGATCCAGGATGGCCTGGAGGAGCGCGTCCCGGCTGAAGTTTTCGTCCTCCAGGGTGGGCTTGTCGCCCGAGAAGAACAGGTAGCGGTCCACGGTCACGCCTCCACGAAAGTCAGCACGCACGCCGTGTGCGCGGGTTTTTCGGCCATCACGAGCTCGGTCACGCGGGCCTGCTCTTCGGCGTCCAGGGGGCTGGCCGGCTGGATGGACAGCCAGAACGTGAAGCGCTGGTCCAGGTCGGCCTGGCTGAAGAGCCGCGTCTGGCGCAGGCCGTCCATCTCCGGGTCCGCCTGGTCCGCCACGCTGAAGAGGTGGCTGCGATCCGCTTCCACCTGCGCGGCCTGGTCCACCACGCCGCGGACGATGCGCGCCTCCGGGTCATCCGAATAGACCGTCAGGGCGCTTAGCGTGTGGCCCAGCACGTCCTCGACCAGGTATTTCATCCCCATGGCGCTGCCCGCGAACTGACGTGTCGCCGGCAGGATGGCCAGGCGCGCCTCCAGCTCGACATTCGTCTCACCCGCCAGTCGTCTCGTCCCGCGTTCCAAGGCGTGCCGTTCCAAGTCAGCCGTGCGCTCAGCCGTGGCGTAGTAGGAGTTCGTGCCGTCACCCAGGGTCCACAGGAAGCCGCGCCGGCGCAGCCGGTAGATGGCGTCCTTGGTCGCATCCAGGGACAGGCCCCAGGCGTCCAGGAGGCCGGCGAGGATGCTGTCGTCCTTTTTCCGGCGCACACTGGGCAGCATGCGCTGCAGCCAAGGTCCCAGGCGGCTCTCCATCAGAGGCTCCACTCGGTCTTGTCGATTGGGTCGATGGTCGGCACAACCTCGCCGGCGGGGGCTTGCACGCGGTCTTGGTAGGTGCGGCCCTTCACGCGATGCACGAGCGTGGCGGCCTGGGCATCCACGTCCAGGTACTCGGCCGGCGTGGCCGGCACGTCCGCCGTGGGCACGTCCACCGTCACGTTGTAGACGCCGTCCACGGCCATGACGGCCGCCACGAGGCGCGCGCGGATGAGCCCCTCGCCCAGCTGCAAACCATCCGAAAAACCCGCCAGGGCATTTCGGATGGCCGCGTCCACCGTGGCCTGATCCGCCGTGGCCAGGCGCCAGAGGGTCAGCGAGAGGGAGACGGGGGTGATGGTCGCGCTGGAGACCACGAGCTGGGCGGTCAGGGGTTGCCTTGGCCGGATGTAATCCTTCACGTCGGCCAGGAGCTGGGGCGTGGGCGCGCCGCCCGTGCCCAGCACCACCACGCCCACCGTGCCCGGCCCATAGGGCGCGTCATCCAGCACCATGGCCGCCTGCACGCCCGGCACACTCATGGCCCAAGCGTGGTAGGCGCCGCGCGTTCCGCCGACGCCCAGGGTGTCCCACTTGCCAATCGCCCGCTCGCGGAAGGCCCGGTCGCTCTCGGCGTCCGCGCCCTCCTGAACCAAGTAAGGGAGCCCGCCCACGTCCTGGTTGATGACGGTCTCAATGCCGGAGACGGTCGTCACGATGAGGCTGATGGTCCCCGGGCCCACGTTGCCGATGGCGCCTGCCTCCTCGGCCGTGGCGGTCACCACCACGCTCGACTGGCCCGTCGCCAGGGTGGCGGCCTCGTCCGTCACGAAGCGCAGGCTGCGCCCCTGGGCGTCCTTGCGGCTGCGCACGATCGTGCCGGCGGGGATGAGCGTGTCCTGGGTGGCGGGCGCGCCGCGCCCGAAGGTCAGACGCACGCGGGCCTGCTTGGCGGCCAGGCGCCGAATCCCCACCTCCCGGGCCTTCAGATCCAACCACGTGCCCTCGGCGGTCTGGATGAAGAGGGCCCCGGACACCATGCGGATGAGCTGGTAGAGGCCCGCGATGCCTGACGCCACGGCCTCCAGGATGCCGCGCAGGCCGGCTCCCACATTGAGGTTGGTGAAGGGGGTCTTGGCTACCACCGCCTGCAAGAGGTCGGCCAGGATCTCGTCGTAGGTCTTCATGCCTGGATCTCCGCCTGGCGGACCACGAAGGGCCCGGACAGCCCGAATCCCCAGACCCACTCCTGCAGGCGGTCACTGCCCACCTCGGCGAAGCGGATCCGGTAGACCTTCTCTTCCGGCGCCGCGCCCACCTGCAGGATGCTGATGCTGGCGTCCTCCACCCGCGGCTCGTCCTCCAGCGACTCGCGCAGGTAGCGCAGGGCCAGCATGCGGCTGCGCGGCGAGTCCGGCGCGCCCAAGAGGCTCTTGATCCGGCAGCCCCACGTTGGATGCGCAGGCAGCTCGCCGGGCAGGCAGGCCAGGCGGTCCAGGATGTCCCGGGCCAGCACGTCGCCGTCCCGGGCGGCCGCCACATCGCCGTTCGGGGCCACCACCAGGTCGCCATCCGCATCGAAGGCGAGGTCAAAGGCTGTGAAGCGGCTCACCCAATCATCCCCGGGCCGGTCGTGGCCCCCGTCTGGGCGCTCGGGCTGCCGGCCGTCGACACCGGGATGCCGGGCAACACCGTGGCGAAAGAAGTGATGTGCTCCACGATGGCCTCGGCCAGCGCCAAGGCCTGGGCGGCATCGATGGCCGATGCGTTCCCCGGATCGCGCGGATCCAGACCGGACAGATGCTGCTCGGTCTTGGAGCGGATCAGGTCCGCCAGCTGCTGGGGGTTCAGTGCCATGCCCTTACGCTACTCCGTCCGAGAGGTGTTTGAAAGCTCCGCGCCGGAAAGCGGCACCACGGGATTGCTCGTGGGCCGGCCCTTGTTGCCGATGTGGAAGTGGCTGTTGAAGAGCGACTGGAACGTGTTGCCCAAGATGAGCTGCTCGGCCGCGGCCGCGCCCAGCTCCACGGCCGGCGCCTTCACGTGGACCTTCGTGTCCGACTCGATGTCGATGAGCCCGTCCGGGTGGATCACAACCCGGGACGCTCCCTGTTCCAGCACGAGTTCCTTGCCCGCCGTGCCGCTCGTGGACAGGAAGCCCACCACGAAGGGCCGGCTCGGGTCCCCGCCCTCGAAGGCCACCATCACCGCGTCGCCCACCGTGGGCAGAATCACCAAACGCGCAGCCGTGGTGGCCCAGACGGCCAGGATCTCACAGCGGGGCAACAGGGAAAGCGTCTCGTCGTCCGGCTGGACACTGACCGTGTAGGCAGACGCGTCCACGGCCGTCACCTTCCCCCGCAGGGGCAGGCGCATGTAGGCAGACAGATCCGGCCGGATCTGCTCGATCAGGGTCTTCAGCTCGCCGCGCATGGCACCACCTGCAGAAGCGTGCGGCCGCCGGCGCTCCAGCGGTAGAGGGCTTCCTCCACGAAGAAGCGCACGCCGTCCACCGTCACCACTTGGCCGTGCAGGACGGGCGCGACGAGCGTCTCCACTAGGGTCATGCCCAGCTTCCCCGGCTGGCGGTCCACCAGGTTGACGCCCGTCTCCAGCGCCAGGACGGGCGCCTGGCCGTGGTCGGGCGGGCCCAGCACCAGATGGCCGTCACGCACGTGGAAGCGGTGGTCCTCGTCCGTCTCCTGGGCCAGCCATGTGCAGAGCTGCAGCAGGGCCTCCTTGGGCGTCAGGTTGTGGACGGGGAAGCGGTCGATCTGCGTACCGGGGACCGTCGCTTGCAGAGACAGTCCCGTGCCGGCGATGAGGTCCCCGGCCAGCTCGGCGGGGAATGCGTGCTCCCAGGTGCGGGTGATACGCCGGCCGGGGGCCTGCAGCACGGCCTGGTAGTCGATGAGTTCCAGGGCCACCTGCAGGCCATCGGGCTGGACGGCGCGGACGAGGCCTTCGAAGAACGTCATGAGGGATGGGTCGTCCTGATAGCCCCAGCGGATCACGGCCTTCTGACCACGGACCAGCGCGCGGGCCAGGGTCTCTTCCGGGTCGGAGAGCACCAGGCGCCCACTGTCCGCCGCATTGCCCTGGGCCTGCACCCAAAAGGAGACCACGGCCGGGTCCAGACGCTGGCCGGCGACCTCCACCTCGTAGACCGGATGCGTCCAGGCGCTCATCCGTCGCCATCCTCGGTGCCCGGATCGTCCAGGTCGTCCGCCGGCGCTTCGCCCGTGGTGCCCTCGTCCAGGCCGGCGTTGAACTGGTCGCGCACGTAGCCCAGGTTTCGGTCCAGGTTCTCGTCGCCTTCAATGGCCTCCGCGCCCTGGGCGGCGGC
>CAIWAD010000215.1 GCA_903910645.1 uncultured bacterium
AAAGCCCAGGCCCACGCCCATTCCTTCGGCATCACCGGCCTGAGTGAGAACCTGCGTCGGGATGATCTTGCCCTGTACCAGGATTTGGAAGCCGAGGAGCGCCTTGGCCTGCGTGTGCAGGGTTGGCGCAACGATGGCAACCTGGACAAGGATGTGCTGGAGCTGTCCCCCTACTTCAGCCCCCGTTTGCGGGTGGATACGCTGAAGCTTTTCGCCGATGGAGCCTTGGGAAGCCGCAGTGCCGCCATGTGGGAGCCTTACGTGGACGGAAGCCGGGGTGGCCTGGTGGCGGAGGCGGACTCCCTGCGTGACTGGATGCGCCAGGGCCTGGAGCGTGGCTGGCGCCTGGCTGTGCATGCCATTGGGGACGCCGCCGTGGCCACTCTGCTGGACCTCTTCGCACAATTGAAGGCCGAAGGGCTCCCCGTGGGAGGCTGGCGCCACCGTATTGAGCACGCCCAGTTCATCCGGCCCTGCGACCATTTGCGCTTTCAGGAGCTGGAGATCATCCCCAGCGTGCAGCCCCTGCATTGTGCCACGGACCAGGACGGCTTTGCGGCCCGACTTTCCACGGCGCAGGCGGAAATCGCTTTCCCCTGGCGCTCGCTCCTGCAGCGCGGTCTGCCTCTGCCCATTGGCACGGACTGGCCGGTGGAGCCGCTGGATCCTCGCTTGAACCTGGTGCACGGCCAAACCAGGCGCAGCCACGGTGGCCTTCAGCTCATCGGCCAGACGGAAGCGTTGGATCTGGAACAACTGTTGCGAGGCATGACCTGGGAGGCCGCCCGGACCGCGGGTTGGGGCGAGGAGCTGGGTTGCCTGACCCTGGGCGCCCACGCGGATCTGGTGCTGTGGGAACAGGATCCCTACACCCTGTCCCTGGACGGACTGGCCGCACTGACTCCAGTCCAGGTTTACAGCGGCGGAAGAACCGTGCTGGAGGAGGCATGATCCTGCTGCGCTATTTGCCCGCGGCCCCACGCCGCCACCTGCCTGAAAACCTTGATCCCCAGCGACCGGGCGCCATTCTGGAACACGCCCGCCTGCTGCTGGACGAGAATGTGGCCACGCCCGCCAACCTTACAAGCTGGCTGGCCCACCGCGCTGAGTTCGAAGCGGCAGTGGAGGAGGGCCTGCTGGTAGCCCGGCTGGAGGTGGCGGAGCAGCCTTCCGACCCTTTGCGCCGTGCCTGGCTGGAGCACCTGCATCAGGACCTGGGCGCCGCTCTGGAGGAGATGCGGCATCGCCTGGATGTAAAAGTATGGCAGGCGCCCGCCCGCCATCACTTGAAGCCGGATGATCGCCGATGGGAAGCGGCCCTGGAGGCCCGGCTATCCCTTTACCGTGAGCACAACCTGGCCCTGTTGGACCGCCTTCGCGAACTGGAGCACGCCTATCTGCACTTGTGCGGCCGCTTGGTCTTCCCCCGCTGCGGACAGGATTGTTCACCGGCGGAAGCTCGTCACCTGCTGGCCGGGCCTGACGCGGTGATCCGGCGCGCGGTGTGGGAAGCCCGCGCCGCCCATTTGGAAAGCTTGCGGCCAGACTTCGAAGACATGATGGACGAGGTGCTGGCCTTGCGCGAGCAGGTGGCGCGCAACGCCGACCAGCCCACCTGGAACCACTTTCGTCTGGCTCGCGGGGAGACTTTCTTCCAGCGTCCATGGAACCTGGTCCCCACAGCGGTGGAGACCCATGGGGAGCCCTGGGATATCGCCCCGCGGGCGGAGGCCATTCCTCCGCTCTTTGGGGATGGACCGGACAGCATGGAGGAACTGGCCGATGCCCTTTCCTACCACGCGCCCCGCCTGGCCCTGATGTTGCGCCACTTGCTGGTGCACGGCCTGTTGGAACGGCCTCACAAGGCGCATTTGGTGGATGTGGACGCCTGTTTCTGGCTGCCGGCCCACGGCTTGCCGCTGCTGCGCCTGGATCTGGTGAATCTGGATGACCGCTTGGAGCATCTGCTGGCCCTGGTGGCCCGGGGACGCCACGGCATGGCTGCCCAGATGGGGCAGGGCCGAGGCTGCCTGCCCGGGCTGGTGCTGTGGCCTCGCGCGGAGGATCTCCACTTGGCGCGTGGTGCCGTGTCCGCCCTGTTGGAGGATGTGGGCCGCGTGGCGGCTTTGGCTTTCACCCGGCGGCAAGAGGTGCTTCGTAAAGGTGAGCAGGCGGAATGCATGGCCCGGGAGCTTTGGACAAACTGGGCCCATCAGGAACCGGGCGCCGGGCGCAAGGAACGCCGCCGCCGCTGGCTGGACCTGCAGCTCCGCCTGCATCCAGGCCTGGTGCAAGGTGTCCACCAGGAGAATCTGGCCGACACGCTCTTCCTGCACACCGATTTCTTCCTGCCGGACTGGGCGCCGCCCAGTCGCTTGGAGGGGACACAAGCGTCCACGGACGACGTCGGCTGAGCGCAGGTTTTGACCTTGGTGAAAATGGAAACCCGGTCCCAGGCCGGGTTTCTTGTTCCGGTACGCGGCGCTCCACTTCTTCTGACCAATCCACACAATGCAGCCGGATGCGCGGCCGCGCAGGGCGGCGGCCAAAAAGAAGAGGCCCGGCGTGGAACGGGCCTCTTGCAATGGACTGACTGAGGTTCGGACATCACATGTCGAAGGAGATGCCCTGGGCTCCCTTCGCATTGCGAAGGCGGCGACACTTGCCCGACCCCTTTAAGGTGTTGGACTGACGGCGCATGTAGCACTTCCACACATCGCTGCCTGATTCGCGGCCGCGCAGGGCGGCGGCCAAAAAGAAGAGGCCCGGCGTGGACCGGGCCTCCTGCAATGGACTTACTGAGGTTCGGACATCACATGTCGAAGGAGATACCCTGGGCCAAGGCAACCTTTCCCGACCAGTTCAAGGTGTTGGACTGACGGCGCATGTAGCACTTCCACACATCGCTGCCGGATTCGCGGCCGCCGCCCGTGTCCTTCTCCCCACCAAAGGCCAGGCCAATCTCCGCGCCGGAGGTGCCCAGGTTCACATTGGCAATGCCGCAGTCGCTGCCCATGGCGGACAAGAAGGTTTCGCTCTCGATGAAGTGGTTGGTGAAGATGGAGCTGGACAGACCCTGGGGCACGCCGTTCTGCAAGGCAATGGCGTCCTCCACGCTGCCGCTGTACTTGATGATGTAGAGCAGGGGGGCGAAGGTCTCCTCCTGCACGATCTCGTACTCGTTCTTCACCAGGGCAATGGAAGGCGTCACATAGCAGCCGCTCTCGTAGCCCGGGCCACTCAGCACCTCGCCGCCGCACACCATGGTGCCGCCCTCGGCCTTCACCTTCACAATGGCATTCTGCAGATCCTTCACTGCACCCTGATCCACCAAGGGGCCCATGAGCACGCCGTCCTGCAGGGGATCGCCAATGCTCACCGTCTTGTAGGCGGCGGCCAGCTTCTCCACCAGGGTGTCGTGGATGGATTCGTGCACAATGATCCGTCGGGTGGAGGTGCAGCGCTGTCCGGCGGTGCCAATGGCGCCAAAGGCGATGTTGGGAATGGCCAGACTCAGGTCCGCGTTGGGTGTGACGATGATGGCGTTGTTGCCACCCAGCTCCAGGATGGTGCGGCCCAGGCGCTCGCCCACGATGGCGGCCAGGCGCTTGCCCATGGGCGTGGAGCCCGTGGCGCTGATGAGGGGCACACGCGCGTCACGCACCAGGGCGTCGCCCACACTGCTGCCCTTGCCAATGATCAGGCTGCACACGCCGTCGGGCACGCCGTTCCGCTTCAGGACCTTCTCGGCGATTTTCTGGCAGGCCACGGCGGTAAGAGGTGTTTTGCTGGAGGGCTTCCACACCACCACATCGCCGCAGATTAGCGCCAGCGTGGTGTTCCAGCTCCACACGGCCACGGGGAAGTTGAAGGCGGTGATGACGCCAATGATGCCCAGGGGATGCCATTGCTCGAACATGCGATGGCGGGCGCGCTCGCTGTGGGTGGTCAAGCCGTAAAGCTGGCGGCTCATACCCGTGGCGAAGTCGCAGATGTCGATCATCTCCTGGACCTCGCCGCGCCCTTCCTGCAGGATCTTGCCCATTTCCATGGTCACCAGGGCCGCCAGCTCCTCCTTGTGGGCGCGCAGCTCCTCACCAAGCTGGCGGACAATCTCGCCACGCTTGGGAGCCGGCCACATGCGCCATTCCTGGAAAGCCTTGGCGGCCGTGTCCATCACCTGGGCATACTCGCCCATTTCACATTGCTGAATACGGGCCAATACCTGGCCATCAATAGGGGAAACGGATTCCAGCAAGGTGCCCTTGCAGTCCAGCCAGCTTCCCGTGCTGGCGCCCTGGTTCACGTCCTCGATGCCCAGTTTGGCGAGGATATCCTTCATCATGAAGCTCCTGACTTGCGGGTTTGTGTTGTGTCAAAACCGATCGGCCAAGATGGCGTGAGGCCTGTCAAGAAGCAAACCGGAACCGGGGTGGAACAGGAGGATGGGGCCCTGCAAGTGTGGACAAAGCTGGCTTAAGGCCTTGCCCTCCGCCTTTCGCCAACCACTTTCGCCAAACTTGACTCCAGGTCAGCTCCTGGATTCGCGCACTTTTCATACGGATTACACTTGGTTTATCTCCAAATCTCCTGAAAAACCGAGCAGATTGAGCATTTTTCCCAATTCATCCCTTGCGCATGTGGAGCTCAACCCCTTTCTTGGTCGTCTTGCAAATTTCGGAGGAAAAGTGCCGACCATCAGCCAATTGGTCCGCATGGGCCGCGAAAAAGCGGTCGACAAGCAGAACAGCCCCGCGCTGAAGCGCTGTCCCCAGCGACGTGGCGTGTGTACCCAGGTGCGCACAACCACGCCGAAGAAGCCCAATTCGGCCATGCGCAAAATTGCGCGCGTGCGTCTTACCAGCGGCTTTGAGGTCACCGCCTATATCCCGGGCGAGGGTCACAACCTGCAGGAGCACAGCATCGTGCTCGTGCGTGGTGGCCGCGTGAAGGATCTGCCTGGCGTGCGTTACCACATCATCCGCGGCGCCCTGGACGCCAGCGGCGTGAACGGCCGTAATCAGGGCCGTTCCAAGTACGGCACCAAGAAGCCCAAGCCTGGGCAGGCGCCGGTGAAGGGCAAGAAGTAAGCAACAGGTGAGAAGAACCCATGCGTAGACGTCGTGCGCCGGAGCGCGTGAACCTCCCGGATCCGAAGTTCCATTCCCTGCTGGCAGCCCGCTTCATCAATAGCATGATGAGGGGTGGCGAAAAGGCTGTGGCCGAGCGTGAATTCTATCGCGCTGTGGAAATCGTGGACGGCAAGATGGACCGTGCGGGCCTGGAGGTCTTTGAGAAGGCCGTGCGGACCGTGGAGCCCTTGCTGGAAGTGCGCTCCCGCCGCGTGGGCGGCAGCACCTACCAGGTGCCCGTGGAAGTGCGCCCCAAGCGCAAGACGGCCCTGGCCATCCGCTGGATCATCACCTATTCCCGCGGCCGCAATGAGAAGACTTTTGCCGAACGCCTGGCGGGGGAGCTGATGGCTGCCTACCGCAAGGAAGGCAACAGCTTCAAGAAGCGCGAAGATGTGCACAAGATGGCCGAGGCCAACAAGGCTTTCGCCCATTTCCGCTGGTAGTTCCTGTTTTAAGGAAAGGATCGGTTCCTGCTGATGGATTTCGCCGAGACGCTGCTCAAAACCCGCAACATCGGGATCATGGCCCACATCGATGCGGGCAAGACCACGACCACGGAGCGCATTCTCTATTACACGGGGAAGGTGCACCGCATGGGCGAGGTGCATGATGGCGCCGCGGTGATGGATTGGATGGAGCAGGAGCGTGCCCGGGGTATCACCATCACCTCGGCTTCCATTTCCACCAGCTGGAATGATCACCACATCAACATCATCGACACACCCGGCCACGTGGACTTCACTGCTGAGGTGGAGCGCAGCCTGCGCATCCTGGACGGCGCCGTGGCCCTGTTCTGCGCGGTGGGTGGTGTGGAGCCCCAGTCGGAAACCGTGTGGCGCCAGGCGGACAAGTACCGTGTGCCGCGTCTCGCCTTCGTGAACAAGATGGATCGCACGGGCGCGGATTTCTACGCAGTGATGGAAGGAATGCGCAACCGGCTGGGCGCCAATCCTGTGCCTTTGCAGATTCCCATCGGCGCCGGCGATCTGTTCACCGGACAGATCGACCTCATCACCATGCGCGCCGTGCTGTACAACGACCAGTCCCTGGGGCAGCTCTTCGTGGAGGCGGACATCCCCGCCGACATGCTGGCCCAGGCACGCGAGTATCGCGAGAAGATGCTGGAAGCCGTCTCCGACTACGATGACCACCTGATGGAGAAATTCCTGGAAGGTGTGGACATCCCGGAGGAGGAGATCAAAGCTGCCGTTCGCAAGGCCACAGTGGATCTGTCCATTGTGCCCGTGTTGTGTGGCAGCGCATTCAAGAACAAGGGCGTGCAGCGCCTGCTGGATTCGGTGTGCGACTACCTGCCCAGCCCCTTGGACGTTCCCATGGTGGTGGGCCACAAGCCCGGCACAGACATTCAGGTGGAGCGTCACTGCACCCTGGACGAACCCTTCGCCGCCCTGGCCTTCAAAATCCAGACCGATCCCTTTGTGGGCAAGCTCACCTACTTCCGCGTCTATAGCGGCAAGGTGGCCACGGGAGACGGCGTGCTCAACACGGGCACGGACAAGAAGGAGCGCATCGGCCGCTTGCTTCAGATGAGCGCCAACAAGCGCGAAGACATTGAAGAAGTGCGCGCGGGGGACATTGCCGCCGTCATCGGCCTGAAGAAGGTGCGCACCGGCGACACGCTGTGCGATCTCAATCATCCGGTGGTGCTGGAGCAGATCACCTTCCCCGAGCCGGTGATTGCCATTGCCATTGAGCCGAAATCCAAGGCGGACCAGGACAAGCTGGCCACCGCCCTTGAGAAGCTTTCTGAAGAAGACCCCACCTTCCAGGTGCGGACGGATCCCGACACGGGACAGACGCAGATTGCCGGCATGGGCGAGCTGCATCTGGAAATCCTCATCGACCGCATGAAGAAGGAATTCAAGGTGGAAGCCAATGTGGGCGCCCCCATGGTGGCCTACAAGGAGTCCATCACCAAGGCCGCAGGCAGCAACATGCGCTTTGTGCGGCAGACGGGTGGCCATGGGCAGTTCGCCCATGTGGTCATCACCATCGAGCCAGGGGAACCAGGTTCGGGCTATGTATTCGAAGACAAGATTGTGGGTGGTGTGATTCCGCGGGAGTACATCAATCCGACTTCGCACGGAATCCAGGAGGCCATGAAGAATGGTGTCTTGGCGGGCTATCCCATGGAGGATGTCAAGGTGTCGCTGGTGGACGGCGGCTTCCATGATGTGGACTCCAGTGAAATGGCCTTCAAGATTGCCGGCTCCATGGCTTTCAAAGAGGCGGCCGCAAAGGCTGCCCCTGTCCTCATGGAACCAATTATGCGCGTGGAGGTTGTCGTCCATGATGATTACATGGGCGACGTGATGGGAAACATCAATTCCCGTCGTGGGCGAATCAGCGGCATAGAAGCCCGCCGTGATGCCCAGATTGTGCGCGCTAACGTTCCGCTGGCCGAAATGTTCGGCTACGCCACTACCCTCCGTTCGATCACGCAGGGACGGGCCGTGTTCTCCATGGAGTTCTCGCACTATGCGCAGCTCCCGGCGAGCCTGGCGGACAAGATCCTGGAGAAGAACGGCCGCTAAGGCTTCTTTTCCGGCTTGCCGTTCCTGACCGAACGCTTCACGACGTGGAAAATGCCTTGGGCCAAGGGGTTCAGGGCCACCTGTGCCGATTGTGTCGCAGCAGTCGGGCGCCGCAATGTGCATGGGCATCGGTACGCCCGGCACGGCGGCTGTGAGCTTGAACGAAATCAGTAGGAGTCGACATGGCCAAGCAGAAATTCGAGCGTACCAAGCCGCACGTGAACGTTGGCACCATCGGACACGTGGACCACGGCAAGACCACGCTGACGGCGGCGATCACGCAGGCGCTGGCCAAGAAGGGCCAGGCGGAGTTCCGCAGCTTTGATTCC
>CAIWAD010000216.1 GCA_903910645.1 uncultured bacterium
GGGTGGACCGGACTGGTCCATGGTGCCCCTGGCGGTGGTGGAACGGGTGGAGGTGGCCAAGGGCTCCTACAGCTCGCTCTACGGCTCCACGGCCATGGGGGGCGTCATCAATCTGGTCACCCTGCGGGAGTTCCCCCACCATCGCACCACGGTGCAAGCGGGTTATGGCCTGGGAGAACTGCTGCCCGAAGGTGCGCGCTTCCGTGACACGCCACCCACGGAGAACCACCTGAGCGTGACCCACGCCAACCAGCTGGACAAGCTGGGCTATTACCTCTCCTACGCCAAGCGCGAATCCAATGGCCACCGCCAGAACAGCGACTACCTGCACCACGCTTTAAGCACGCGCTTCCGCTTTGGCGCTCCCGACGGCGCACGCCATGTGGAGCTTACGCTGGGCTTCTCCACCCTGAATCGTGGCTTTCCCCACACCTGGGACAGCCGCCGCCGCCCCCTGCACTTGAATGACGCCCACCCGGAGTGGCTGGACGATCGGCAAACCCGGGACAATGTGGTGGCGGATCTGTCGTGGGAGCAGGTCGGCCCGCGCTCCAGCGTCAAGGCCATGGCGTGGATGAACTCCGGGCTTTCGCGCACCATGTATCACGACGAGGAGATTGGCGAAACGCGCAGCCAGGCCGACAAGGTCGGTGTGCGCCTGACCTGGGACTGGGTTGGCTGGAAGCGCCAGCAGTGGGTGCTGGGAACGGATGCCCAGGTGGACCGCGTTGACGGCACGCCGGCGGATGTGTTCTACGGGAAGCATCAGACCAATACGGTGGCGGCCTTTGTGCAGGACCAGATCACCCTGCCCATGCCGCATCCCCATTGGCTGGAGGAGCCACTGGCCACCGTGGGCGCCCGTGTGGACCGTTTCACGGTGCAGGGCGGTCGCCAGGAAGTGCAAGTCTCGCCCAAGGCCGGCCTCATTTTCAAAGGTGCGGAGGAACTGGCGCGCTGGACCCTGCGCCTTAGCACAGGGGCGGCCTTCCGCAATCCCACCATCGCCGACCTCTTCCTGAAGAGCGTGCCGGGCAACGATTACTCCTTCGTGGCCAATCCCGACTTGAAAGCGGAAGAGAGCCGCAGTTGGGAAGCGGGCCTGGCCTGGCACGGCACCCACATCACCGTGGACCTTACCCATTTCCGCTACCAGTACCGGGACATGATCCACTACCGCGAGGGTGAGGTGGACCCCAGCGTTTTCGAAATCGTGAACCTGAACCGCGCCCGCATCAATGGCCACGAGGCCAGCGTGGAGTACCGCAGCCGTCATTTGGCGGGCACGGTGGGCTACACGTTCGTGGACGCCCTGAACCAGGACACGGGCGATCCCCTGCCCTACCAGCCCCGCCACAATGTCTCTGGCAGCGCCAGCTGGATGCCTGGCAAGTGGCGCTTGTCATCAAGTGTCCGCGTGGTAAGCCGCACCGAGCGCGTACGCTTCTACCAAGCGGACGCGCCAAAGGGCTACACGCTGGTGGGCCTGAAAGCGGCTTATGTGCTGGGGGATGTGGAAGTGGCGGGCTCGGTGGAGAATCTGGGTGACATCGCCTACGAGGAAATGGAACGCTACCGCATGCCCGGCCGCACCTGGCGCCTGGATCTGCTCTTCCACCTGGGAGGGTGATCACCCGGACGGAGCAGTTCCCAGCCACTCGCGCAGCTCCGCCGCCCGCGCCATGGTTTCCCGGTAACCCAAATCACACAGGGCTTCCAGCCGGGCGGGCTTCCGCGTCAGGCGCCCTACTTCCAGGTTGGCCTGGGGTTGCAGGATGAACACGCGCCCTTCCCGTTGGCGCTTCCGGCACAAGTCCAGGGCAGCTTCATACTGCACATGGCGTGCGGCCAGGGCCTTCCACAGCCCCGGACAGCGCGGGTGACGCCACTTGAGCGCGGCACCGGCCTGGGCTGGCGCTTTGCGGTAACCCTGCGGCTGGGTGAGCACCACCACATGACGCGGCGTGCCCAGGCTCTCACTGTGGGCCAGGGGAATGCTGTCCGCCAGGCCGCCATCCATCACGCGCCGCGTCTGGAAAAGCCGGGGCTGGCCAATCCAGGGCAGGCTGGTGGCGGCGGCCAGGAGGGTCATCAGGTCCTGGGCTGACAGCCCTTCCTTGACCACGTGCAGGGCCTCGCCCGTGTCCACGTCCGTCAGCGTGCAGCGCCAGTCCACAGGGCTGGCGAAGAAGGCGTCAAAGTCAAAGGGAACATGGCGCAGGGGCAGGTCGCCGTAGATGAAGCCCATGCCGAAGGCCTCGCCCGTGCGCAGCAGGCGCCACCAGCTGAACCAGCGGGGATCGCGCACGAAGCGGATGTTCACCACCCGATTGCGCCACACCTGCCCCGCCACCCAGTTGGCGCCATTGCCCGCGCCCATGCTGGTGCCCACCACGCGGGAGAAGTCCAGACCCAGCTCGTGAAGGGCTTCCAGCACGCCGCTGGTGTACACGCCCCGCAGGCCGCCTCCCTCCAGCACCAGGCCCAGATCGCCCATTCTCGTGCCCTCGCTCAGGAACCCGCGGACTCAACCTTTCCATGGCCGGACAGGCCGAACAGGTCAAAAGGCCTTTGACTCAGCTTTGAATGGAAAAGCAAGCCCACCAACAGGATGAAGGCGGCAAAGCCCACAACGGCTCCCCAATGCGCGGCGCGCGTGTGCTGGGAAGGATGGCGCTGATGGGGCGTGCACACCTCGCCGGG
The DNA here is from genome assembly GCA_903910645.1 of uncultured bacterium. Classification (GTDB taxonomy): domain Bacteria; phylum CAIWAD01; class CAIWAD01; order CAIWAD01; family CAIWAD01; genus CAIWAD01. The sequence goes on from CAIWAD010000216.1 coordinate 2,704, forward strand.
ACAATGCTGGGCACGCTCTTTGAAGACCAGA
>CAIWAD010000217.1 GCA_903910645.1 uncultured bacterium
GGCCCCAAAGGCCCGCTCCCAGGCGCGGCGGTAGAGCAGGGGATCGTCCCCCTCCTTCAGCACGCTGGCCGGCAAGGTCTGCAACTGGGCGCGAGCCAGGGCCAACTGGTGGCGGGTCCACGGCTCCTCCTGGCTGGACAGATCGAACACACGGATGGTGGGATCCACTGCACTGCCCCAACCCCGCACATCATAGGCGTCCTCGTCCGTGCCATAGCGCAGGCCCGCCTCCGTGGCGGATCGCGCCAGCAGCGGCTGCAGGGCCAGGGCATCCTCCCGGGGCGTGGCCTTGCCGGTGGGCGTGTAGCCCCACTGGATGGCGAAGAGATCATAGGGCCCCAGCACGCGTGTGTAATAATCGCCCTGGCTGGAGCGGTCAAGCGCCACGCAGGCGGGATCATATTCCATCACCGAGCCCACCAGACCCGTGCGCGCCGTAAGGGTGCTGTCCCACAACTGATTGAAGTCATGCAGGGCGCTGGCGGCGAAATTGTGGCGCAGACCCAGGGTGTGCCCCACTTCGTGGGACACCAGGGAAACCAGATACTGCTCCACATAGGGCCAGGGCAGGGGATCCCCCGCCTTCAGCTCGCCGGAGGCGGCCAGGGGGGCGGCAGCCGCCCAGGCACCTTCCGCCAATTGGGAGGCAGCCAGACAGGGGAAGGCCGTGCCGGCAAGGTTCTGCTCCGGATCCGCCCAACTGGCGGCTTGTTGGCGACCCTGCTCTTCCAGCGCGGCCAGAAGCCCGTCACCCGCCTCCGGAAGCGTCTGCGCATCAAGCAGGGCGCCCGTGCCCAGGGAGTTGCGTCCCAGGGGCGCCACGGCGCTGCGCCAGCCCCAGGCCACCCGTCGCACCATGTCCGCCTCGATGAGGATGTCGGCGTTGAGGATCTCACCTGTCCAGGGATTCACCTGGCTGGGGCCCATGGCGCCGAAGGAGGGTTCGTTGGAGCTGATCCAGCGAATGGTGTTGTAGCGGATGTCCGCCGGATCCCACTGGGCCGTATCCGGCATTTGCTTCACCACGAAGGCATTGCGGAAACCAGCCTGCTCGAAGGCCGTGTTCCACAGCTCGGCCCCCCGGCGCACGGCGTCCCGGTAGGCCATGGGGATGGTGTTCTCCATCCAGTAGACAATGGGCTTCACCGGCTCCGACAGGGCCGCGCCGGGATCCTTCTTCTCCAGCCGCCAGCGATTGGCCACGCGGATCATGGGATCTTCCAGCTGATCGTCGCCCCACAGGCGCCAGCCCGTTTCGAAGTAACCCACCCGCGGATCCGACAGGCGCACAGGGAAGGGCTCAAGGGGCAGGCGGGACAAGCTGGCGCGCAGCTCCAGCTCCAGGCGGCGGGGATCCTCCATCACGCTCCAGCCACCGGAGGGCTTGGAGGTGCCCCAGCCCGAGCGCATGCCCAGCTCCACATTCTCCGGATACGCCTCCGCCATGGACCAGCGCGCGCTGCCGTCCACCTGGGCGTAATCCGCCCCAAGGCTGCGCTTCAAATCCTGGGCCGTGCCCAGCGGATCCCCCAGCAGCCAGTCGTTGAGAAGCACCAGGCAGGAGCCACGCTCCGGCTCAGGCTTCGAAGCCAGTTTGAAGGCCACCAGGGGATGCTCGCTCACGCTGCGCTCCACCATTTCCCGCACGGGCCCTTCTCCCACGGCGCGGAACATGAGGTTGCGACGGGTAAGCCGCACTCGCTCGCCGGTCATGTCAAAGCGCACCACCATGTGCTCTGCCGGAAGTCCGGACAAGAGACCCTGGGCACCGGCGCCCGTCTCCTGGGTGAAGGACATGAGGAAATCCTGGCCCAATTGGCCGGGCAGGATCTCCAGCCAGAGCTGGTCGGTGGTCGGCATATGGTAAAGGGTGAACAAGCCCTTCAGCGTGTCGGCCCCCGCCACCACATCGGCAAAGACCGGCCGGTCATCCTTGGGCTTGGACTCCACCGTGGCCTTGCCATCTCCGGCGGGGATGCGCACGGTGAAGAAGGCGTCGTAATCATCAGCCATGGCTGATGAGACCAAGCCGACCAGTCCCGCCCAGATGGCCAGGCGGCGCAATGATTGCTGGGGACGGAGACTCCCGCCCTGTGGAATGCTGCGCATGGATTCATCCTTCTGCTGTGTGCGGAGGGTCAGGCCGGTGTTGGCCCCTTCACGGCCAATCCAACCCTTGATCAGCACCCCTTGTCGCGCAAGGTGCGCTCGATGGTGCGACGCAATTCTCCCAGATCCATGGACTTCACCAGATAAGCGTCGGCCAGCCAGCTGCTGAAATCCTCCTTGTGGTGGGGAAAGGCGCTGTAGATGATGACGGGCACCTCGTTGTCCTCCGCCACAATGCGGCCCATGGCCTCCAGCCCATCCATTTCGGGCATGCGTATGTCCATCACGATCAAATCCGGATGGACCATTTTGGCCAACTCCACCGCCTCGCGGCCCGTGGCGGCGAAATGCAGCTCGTGGCCGTCGGCCTGGAACTCCTCCTGGTACAGCATGCGCAGGCTTTCGTCGTCATCCGCGAACAGGATGCGTGCCATGGTTCCTCCCTTGCAGGGTGGTGATGATCTCAGCGCCGCCAAGCCGCCCTGGCTGGGCCAGGTGCAGGTCTCCACCATGGCGGCGGGCAATGTCCCGCGCTTGGGCCAGACCCAGGCCCAGGGCGGATTCCCGTCCACTCACAAAGGGCTCGAAGAGAGTGGTGATCAAATGAGTGGGCACGCCGGGACCGTCGTCGGCGACAATCAGACGGGTGGCGTCCTCATCCTGCTCCACGCGCACCAAAAGGCTGCGGCAGCGGCCGCCGTCCCGCCGGGGCTCGTTCAGGTCCAGCACATTCTGCAGCTGGATGTGCAGGAGCTGGTCCAGACGCAGGGGATCCCCCCACACCCAGCAGGGATCCTGCGGCACTTCCAGGGTGAAGGCGATGCCGCGTTCGCGGAAATCCTCCGCCAGCCGCTCGGTCTGCTGCCAGGCGCGCACGGCCAGATCCACCTGTTCGCGCCGCAGCATCTGGGGCACACCGTAGTCCAGCAAGGCCTCCAGGATGTGCTCGATGCGGCGACTCTCCTTCAGCACGCGGTCCGCATAATCCCTGGCCTTCTCCTGCCCCGCCAATTCCCTTACCAGCAGTCGGGCGAAACCGCCTATGCTCATGAGGGGGGTTTTGATCTCGTGGGCCAGATTGCCTGTCACGCGGCCCACCGCGGCCAGCTTCTCCGCCTTCAGCAGCTGCTCCTGGCGTCGATCCAATTGGGCGTAGGCATCCTGCAGCTCCTGCAGTCGCTCGTCCAGATCGCGGTTCATGCGGGCCCTTTCCAGGGCGAATCCCAAATGGCGCGCACAGCTGGTCAAAGCGTCCAGATGCTCACTGGTGGGCTCCCGCCGGGTAATGGCGTTGTCCACCAGCAGAAAGCCGCGCAGCTCCCCGCGCGCGGGGCGGATTGCGCCTTCCTCACCATCGGGGGAGGATCCCTGTGCCGGCAGCCTTACCGGAACCAGCCAGCTCTCCTGGGAACCGGTCATGTCCAAGAGACAAACCGAACCCGGCTCGCGTTCGGGCGGCAAGCGCAGCATGGTGCAGGCCTGGCGCTCCAGGGACACGCGCAGCTGGGGAGCCGCGGCGGCCAGATGGAAACTCAGCTGCTCCACATGGCGCTGGATGGGCGGCGCTTCCTCGTCCGCATCCAGTTGGGCGAAAAGCTCTGCCAGGCTAAGACGGCTAAGGTCCTGGCGCGCCCAAATGCGCTCGGCTTCACCGCCATCCAGGGGTCCCACCGCCAGCCGTCCAAACACCTCGTCGCCGCGTACTTCGAAAAAGAAGGCGCGATTGAATTCCAGCCCTTTGCCAAAGGTGAGGCCGGCCAGGATGATGCGCAGGATGCGATCCAGGTCCCGCACCTGCTGCAGGGCGGCCAGCACCTGGTTCAGGATGTCCAGCTGGCGCAGCTGACGCTCCATGCCCGCATCCGTGCGGCTCAGTTCCAGATCGCCTTCGTCCACATCCCGTTCCACCACCAGTACGCTGCCCGCCTGCTCGCCGCGCAGGGGCATGATGTCCAGATCCACGCTGCGCTCGCCGCCGCAAAGATGAGGGGGCAGGCGGAGGTGGCGGGGACGGCCATCCCGGGAACTCTGGCGGATGGGGCAATGGTCCTCACCCAGCACGCACACATGGCAGTCACTGCCATGGATCACGCCTGGCGTGGGAAGCAGCTCTCCGTTCAGGGTGCGGGCCTGGTGGCCCTCGTCCACGATGTACAGCCGCAGCGGAAGCTGATCCAGCATGTTGGCCGGAAGGGTGTCAGACATGGCGTTCCCGCATCTTTGCCTGCAAGTTAGGCCCCCTGCCGCCCCGGGACAATCAGGACCCGGGATCTTCTTCGTGCCTGTCCCCAGTCCCCTCCTGATTGGAAGGAGGCTCAGGGTCATGATGGGCATCCAGGGCCATGGCCCCCAGCAGCACCCATACCAGGCCGAGGACCAGGGCCACCATGGGCAATGAGGAAGGCAGTCCCAGGACCAATGCCACGGCCACCAGGGCGGTGGAGGGCGGCAAGCCCAACGATGCCAAACGCAGGCGGCCCGCGCCGTCCAGCGTGAGGCGGTAAATCAGGTTTGGCACATGGGCCATCACTCCCAGCAGCACAAATTCCACCGCCAGCATGAACAGGGCAAAGACATAGAAGACAGGCAAAAAAATCGCCAGGGCCAGCCAGCGCGTGGTGGCCACGCCTTTAAGCAGATCCGCCTTCTTCAGTTGTTGATCCTGTTGCCCCAGTCCGCCAAGGGGAAAGGCCTGCACTCCCCCATCTCCACCTTTGACCAGCACGCGAGACCTGGTGAACATGACCAGCGCGTCGCGGGATTCCAGGCGCGTGCGGCCTTCCAGGTCCAGGATGGCGACCTCTTTGCCTTGGCTATCGCTCAGGATAAGCGGCGCGACCATGGGCGGGGTGGCCACCAGTTCGCCCCCCTTGATGGACAACTCGGGCAACTGGGCGACAATCCCCGGGGCCTCCGCCAGCATGTGGCGCAGATCCACCCACATGACCCATGTAAGGGCCAGGGCCAGAAACAACGCGGACAGGGCCAGACGGCCCAAGCCCATGCCTCCCGTCCCGCGCACCGCCCTGCGGCGGGCCGGGGCACTCCAGATGGGAGCCAGCAGCTCCATGAAAGCGCGTCCGCGTGCGGCCATGGAAATCCTTTCATTCAGCCAGAAGTCAGCCAGTTCAGGCAGCCCTTCTCCCCAACCTGGACATCACCACCTGACCCAATCCGGCGCGCCAGGCCAACAGGCAGAAGACCAGCGCATGGAGCGTGCTCCCCATGAGGATATCCTCCAGGGCTCCACGCCCCGCCAGGCGCCCTGCCACGGCGGCCAGGCCGGCCAGCAGCGCGTAGCGACCGATGCGCCACAGTCTGGCCGGCACGAAAACAGTGGAAATGGGACGGCCCAGGCCCTTTTGCAGAAGCCACCAGAACACGGCCATTTCCGCCAGGGTGGCCACCACCGTGGCCAGCGCCGGACCCGCCCAGTTCCACTCCACGGGCAAGGCTACCAGGAACATGGCCAGCACGAAGTTCAGCGCCAAATCCGCCGCCGCCGTGCCCAGCACCCAGCGCTGCAGGCCCAGGGTGTTCAACACCTGGCCATAGAACATGAGACGCATGGGAAAGAGCAGCAGGTAAAGGCGGAAGGGCAGGGCGGAAGCTTCGTAGGAGGGCCCATAGAAGAAGACATAGAGGGGATCCGCGAGCACCATGAGCAGGGTGAAAATGGGGAAGATCAACCAGGCCACCTTTTCCACCCCCTCGGCGAGCAGGGCGCAGAGCTCCACCATTTTCCCTTCGTGGTGCAGGCGCGAGATATGGGGCAGCATGACCACACTCACACTGCCCACCAGCACACTGACAAAGGGCACCTCCAGCGCTCCCGCCTGGAAGCGCGCGTAGATGGCTTTATCAGCGAACCAGGCCGCCACGATGTTCTTGTCCATGTTCATGGCCAACAGGGCCACCAGACTGGTGGCGGTGATGGGCAAGGCGTAAGCCAAAAGGCTGCGCAGGCGCTCCCGGCGGAACACCACGGGACGCCAGGCCATGGCGGGATGGCGGGCCTGGAGCACCATCTGGAAAACCAAGCCCTTGCCCAGGGCCAGGAAACTGAGCAGCCAACAGGCGGCGCGAATGGCGGCGCCCTCCGGGCCCAGGGTGGGCCAGAACTCATTCAACAAGGCGGCAAGGGCGGGAAATTTCCCGGGGTGGGCTCCCACGGCAATGGGGCCCAGGGCCAGGGCCGTGAAAATGGTGGCCTCCACCGTGAGCCAGATGGCCAACAGGCGGAAGCGTCCCAGCAGATTGAAGACGGATTCCATGCCCGCCGCCGCCACCATGGCGCCGCCGTACAGGGCGAAAACCCGCAGGTGGCCCTCCAGGGCCGGGTTCTGGTAGAAGGCGGCCAAGGCCGGGGCCGTGAGCCACATGAGCAGGCCATAAACCACGCCCAACACCAGCAGGAGCTGATGCACCACGGCCATCAGCTCGGCGCGCCCGGCTTCATCCTCGCGGGGATGGAAGTAGAAAAGCACGCTGGGCAGGCTTAGGATGAAGAACATGTAGCTGGTGTTGAAAACCAGCCACAGGTTCAGGTATTCGGCGGTGAAGCCCAGCCGCTCTCCGAAGAGACGCGCCACACCCATGTTCACGGCAAGGCGGGCCACGCTGGCCACACTGCGCCCCATGCTCAGCAGCAGGCTTTGGCGGGTAAGGCTCACCGACGCCTCCGCGCGGGCGTCGTGGCCGCAGGCGGAGCCTTGGGCAGGCAGGCATCCAATCGACGACACTCCTCCGCCAGGTCCGCATCCTGGGTCAGCTCCGGCAACAGGGCGCGGCAACGCAAGGCATCCACCCTGGCCGCCAGCCGCAACAATTCCACACGCGCCGTGGCGGGGCTGCGATCCTGCCGAAGCAGGGCCACCACCCGATCCATGGGCAGCAGGCTGTCCCCGGCCAGACTTTCAAAGGCACTCATGCGCACCGCCAGGATGCTGTCCCCCAGGGCTGTGAACAGCGCACGGCGCCCGGCTTCCGTCACCGGTAGACGACCCAAACCCCAAGCCGCACTGCGGCGCAATCCCGCCTGTGGTTTCCTGATGGCTTCCAGCAAGGGTTCCTGTGCGCCCATGTGCAGGGCCAGACACTCCACCAGCAGAGCCTCCTGCCCGGCTTCGCCGGTGCACAGTCCGGCCTTCCACCAGTTCTCGAAGAGAGCCGCATCACCCAGGGTGGAGGCTTCCGACAAGACCCACAAGGCGAAGGCCCTTTCCCGCAGGCGCAGCTCCCGCTCATCCCCCGCTGGCGGAACAGGCCCTTCCACCGCCTCCCGCAGCAGAGGCAGGGCATCCTGACCCATGGCGGCCACCAGATCCTTCAGCGCATGGCGTTCCCAGCTGATACGCGTGCCCATCAAGCGTCGCGCCCGCACAAGGGTGGCCCATTCCTGTGGACGCGCCTTCAGCTCACTGCGGGCGGCATCCCGCTCCCTGGCCCACTTGGGCTCCAGGCGGATGGCCCACACATAGAGACGATCCACGGAATCCCCGACGCGGAAGGTGGGATCCAGTTCCAGGACGGGGGACAAGGCGGTCACCACCGGAGGGGCCGTCGCCCGCCCCGGGCGATCCTGTCCATGGCCGCGCAGACTGGCCATCCACAGGCTGTCGTTTGCGCCAATGCCCAGGTAATGGTCGCGGCCCTGGCCATCAAAGAAGAGGCCCAGGGATCCTGTGCGGCGGCGTGGGTCCCCATAGGCCCGCGGCTTGCCCGGATTGCGCATGGCGTAGAGATCCTCACCCGCCAGATCCGTCAGGATCCCGGTGCCATTGGCGTTCCCCGCGCCCTGGCTCAGGTCCCAGGCTTCGTAGCTGTCCTCGCCCGCACGATCCAATAGCCAGCCCAGGGCCAGATCGTGGCCGCAACCCTGGCTGACGCCACGGCTTTGGTAGACATCCATGCCCGCGTCGTCCATGAGGATTCCCGCCGCCAGATGGACTCCCGCGCCCTGGGCATATTGCCAGGCCAGGTAGCGATCATGGCCATCCCGGTCCACCAGAGCGCCCAGAGCCCACCAATAGGCGGCGCCCTGGCCATAGATGTCGGCGCTGTAGAGGTCGTTGCCACCGCCCTCGTTCAACAGGCCGATGCCGCCGGACAAGTCCGGTCGCAAGCCATAGCCGAAGCCCTGCCCCAGCGTCAGATGGTGGTCGTCGTAGCGGATCTGATCCACATAGCGGGGCTGCATGAGGTACTGGTCGTTGCCGGAGGCGTCCTGCAACAGGCCCAGGCCGCCCACATGTCCGAAGCCCTGTCCATAAAGGCCGCACTGGTAGCTGTCGTGTCCGCCGGCATCCACCAAAAGACCCATGCCCAGGCTGCCGGCCCCCTGGGAAAAGGTGTCCCCCAGGTAGCGATCATCACCCTCCTGGTCCACCAGCAAGGCCAGGCCACCCAGGGCCGCGCCCAGACTGGCGAAATCCCCATCGTAGCGGTCGTCACCCTCCAGGTCCATGAGCAGGGACAGGCCGCACACGGTGGCCGCGGGGCCAATGTCATCCACCGCGCGGTAACTGTCGTCCCCTTCCATGTCCAGCACCAGGGCCACGCCGCCGCGACTGACGGCCACCTGTCCCCGATAGCTGTCATTGCCCCCAAGGTCCACGATCACCGGCGGCAGCTCACCTTCCCAGTGGTTGTCCCCCTCGGAGCCAATGGCCAGGTCCTTGTCCGCATAGAGGACGGGCCCAAAGCGCTCATGCTCCACCACCCGCCGTTCCGCCACCGCCCTGGCCAAATCGTCCAAATCCAGGTAGAGGCGATCCAGGCGCGCCAGGAGTTCCAAGAGGCGGGCGGGTTCAGGAAGGGTCGCATGCTCCAGCCGCATGCGGCGCTGGTGGGCGTCCGCTTCGGACAAACGCTCCAGGCTGTCCAGTTCAAAAACCGTGCGCTCGCCGTGTCCGGGATCCTCCTGCAGCAAGTCGGAGAGATCCTGCTCCACCGTGTCCAGACCTTCATCCGGCATTAC
>CAIWAD010000218.1 GCA_903910645.1 uncultured bacterium
CTTCCGCGCACGCAGGTGGAAGTGGCGCCAGCAAAGGGCAGGCAGCTCCGGCTGGAACTCCAAAAGCACGAACTGGTCCGTCAGGCCCGGCGCCCCCGCCTGGCGCACAATGCGCGAGCCGTAGTGCTCCAGGTAGCCGCGAAGCATGGCGTCCTGCTCACGCCATTCCACGCAGCTGCGATAGTCAATGCCCCAGAAGCGCTCCAGCCAGTGGCACTCCAGCACGCGGAAGGGCAGGGCCTGTCCGGCCTCGTCCACCAGTTCCAACTCCTCAATGGGCCTGTCTTCCGGCAGAAGGATCACCCAGCGGCGCAGCACATCCCGGCGCGGGAATGGCAGGGTGTTGAAGGCTGCAAGACAGGTGTGCGTGTCCTGATCGTGGTGGGGCGCGAAGAGGGGCAGCACCGCGCCCATCAGCTGACGCAGACCCTCTTCACCAGCCTGGGCCAGGGTGTGGAAGCGCGTCTCCATCTCACGGTGCACTTCGTCAATGCTGCAGCCGCAGATGCTGTCGTGGGGATGGTTGAGCAGGAGGCCTTTCCAGCAGCGGTCCAACAGACCTGAGGGCAGGCTCTTGGAGGCCGCCTGTTCCAGCAGCAGATCCAGAGGCTCCAATTCTTCCGCCAGCAGACGCTGGCAGCGCTCGTTCAACTGCTTCAGGTAGAGCCGCGCCGACCACACGCCGCTGAGCAGATGAGCCTGACGGCCTCCCTTCAGTTCGCCCGACCAGACCTTCAGCTCCAGCTCCTGCGCACGCACGGCGTGCAGGAAGGCCGCATGTCCGGTGTGATGAAGCTCCAACCCGGGAGCCAGCTGGCGCACCCGTTCCAGCACGCCGGGCAGATCCTCCTGGGCGGGATGGTGGTCGCAGCCGTTGTTCATCAGCCAAACAGAGCCATTGGAGGCCGCCGCCACGCTCTCCAAACGCTCCAGGAACTGACGGGCGGCCTGCTCGCGCACCGGCCGCCGGCCCACATGGATCTCCCAGATCTCGTCGTAGCCCAGGGAAGAGGCGTTGCAGTAGCCGCTGGGCAGGTTGACCGCCAGGACGCGGCTGCCGTCCGGCGCTTCCCACCACCACTCGCTGCCCAGTTGGTCTATCTCCGATCCGTGGCCGCGCCAGTAAACGAAGCTGTCCAGCCCCGCCCGCTGAAGCAGCTGGGGCATTTGGGCAATGTGGCCGAAGGAATCCGGCATATAGCCCACTGTGGAGGCCCCGCCCAACCGGGCGGCGCGGCGCATGCCCCGCTGGAGGTTGCGCACGGTGGCCTCACCCGAAACCAGGAACTCGTCCGGCAGGATGGTCCAGGGCCCAATGCCCAGGCGACCCTCCACCACCAGGCGGCGGATGCGCTCCTCTGCCTCCGGGCGGATCTCCAGGTAATCGTCCAGCGCGGCGGTTTGGCCGTCCAGCACGAAATGGCGGAAAGCGCCGTCCCGCTCCAGCAGATCCAACAGGCGATCCACCACCGTCACCAGCCGCAGGCGGTAGGTCTCGAAGGGCAGGTACCACTCGCGGTCCCAATGGGTGTGGCTCACCACATGCACACGACCGCTGAGCCCGCTGCCCGGCAGCTCATTGTCCGCGCTTGTCATCAACGTCCTCCCGCCACTGTCCAGGCGTGCTACCGACGGATGAACCCGTCGTCCTCCTCATTGCGCTCCTGGGTACTCAACTGGGCGAACATGGCCTTCAAATCCTTCAGGCCGCCCACGGTGAAGATGACCAGCACCACCACCGCCACCACCACATAGAGCCACACATAGATGCGCCAGAATTTCATCCAGCCCGGGTCCGTGGTGCCGTGGAGGAAATGCCAGAGTGTGCCCAGGCCGAACACCGCGCCCCAGAAGAAGGTCCAGGCGTAAGTGGAGATATAGAGCACCTTGTCCCGTCGGGTGAACTCCGCCCCCATGGCGAAGATGCGCCAACCCACTCCCGTTTTGCCCTTGGGATGTTGGGGGACGCTTTCGCTGTCCGCCCACTGACCTCTGTGCAGCAGGCGGTCCAATTCCACCTGGCGATTGCCCGCCAGGCTGACCA
>CAIWAD010000219.1 GCA_903910645.1 uncultured bacterium
CGCTTGAACGGCCTTGGGGCCGAAGATCGTCGCCGTCTGCAGGTGGGGGAGCTCCTCATGCAGCTGGGCGACAGCTCCGGCGCCATGCCTTATCTGGAGAAGGTGGCCGAGCACAAGCCCGAGCATGCCTGGACGCGCATCCTGCTGGCTCAGCTTTTCCTGGCCAAAGGGGACGAATACCGTGCCCGCCACCTGCTCGAGTCCTTGCAGGCCAGTTCCCAATGGAAGAACACGGTCCAGCCCATTCTGGCCCGCATGTCTCCCCCCGATGCCCACGGTGTGGTGCCGGGCGGGGAAATGCCGGAAGAGGATTTGAGTTTCTACCTGGGAGTGCTTCGACAGGGCGGTGGCCTTAAAGCCCAGGACCTGTACCGCGAGCCTGAGGAGTTGGCGCCCACCCCGGCAAAGGGCTCCTTTCTTTCCGGGATCTTCGTGGGGGCACTGCTGGGTCTTGTGGCATTCGCCGGCGCGGAGTGGCGTCGCCGCAAACAGATGGATCGCCTGGTGCGTGAGCGCATTCTGGGCGAGTCCTCCGCACCGTCCTCGCCCGAGGCTCCCTTTGGCCGTTCTGCCGCCGACATGACGGAAGTATCCCGTCGCGTGCGGGAGGAGCTGGAGCAGGTGATGCAGGCCGAGCGCACGGAGGGAGGCGCAAGCGGTGGCCGGGCGGCGGAACCCAGTTTCGCCGCGGTCTTCGAGGCCGCCAGCAACGCGCCGGATCCCGATTCCCTGGAGGAGCGCATTTACCGCCTCAGCGACCAGCGCAAGTCCATCGTGGAGATTGCCGAAGAGCTGAACCTGGGTGTGGATGAAGTGCGCCTGCACTTGTCACTGCGCGAGCAATCCGGACAAATGACCAATGGCTGAGCGGGAGGAGCGGGAAAGTCTGGAGCTCCTGCGGGAGATGTCCGGGCTTTTGCAAGAGAGCCTGGCAGGCGCTGGTGGTCTGCAGCCTCTCTTCGCCCTGCTCCGTCGGTTGGTGCCCTATGAGCATGCCACCCTGTACCGCCACGACACCCAGAACGGTCGTCTGGTGTGCCGGGATCGCGTGGGTGATCGCGAAATCAACCTCATCGATGTGGTGCGATTTGATCTGGGCTTCGGACTGTCCGCCTGGATCGCCAAACAGCGGCGGCCCATTGTCATTCCCAACCTAAGACGACGCACGGGACTGCCCCATCACGACCTGCGCAGCTATATCGGCCTTCCCCTGGTGGCCGGCGACGAACTGGTGGGCGTGCTCAATTTCGGCCATGGCATGCCCGATGCCTTTGCCCAGGTGGATGCCGACCTGCTGCACATCCTGGGTCCCCAGGTGGCCCTTCTGCTGAAGAACCTGGATCTGGTGGCGGCACTTCAGCACAGCAACCAGGAGCTGGCGGAGCGCAACGCCCGTCTTCGTGAGATGCAGGATCGGCTGGTGGAAAGCGAACGCGTGAAGGCCATTGCCCAGGTGGTGGCGGCCATGAACCACGAGATCAACAACCCGTTGACCATCATCAGCGGCCAGGCCGAGCTGCTGGATTTGCGGCTGGGAGATGGGGACATGGTGGCCCGCGAGAAGCTGGACATCATCCAGCAGCAAGTACGCAGGTTGGGGCGTGTGCTTAGTCTGTTGTCCCAGGTGCGGCATCCCGTGGCCCAGGCCTACCCAGGCGGCGAGCAGATGCTCAGTCTGCTGGAATCCGCCGCCCAGTCCCGCGAACTGGACACCCTGGCGCCTTAATCCGATCCTTCTCCCAACCTGTCCACACAGGCGCACAGGGAGAGAACTTTCCCTTCTATTCTCAGCCAAAACGGAATCTCCCATCACAGTTCCTGCGTTGGCCGTCTTTCAATGGGGAGACAGGACATGGCAGGCATGAAGTATTGGCTGGCGCTGTTGGCCGGGCTGGCGGTGGCGCCGCATTGCCTTGGGGTGGTGTTGAATGAAGTGATGGCCAATCCGGCTGGCTCGGAGTACACGGACGAATTCGTGGAGCTTCTTCAGCAGGACAGCGTTTGGGTGGATCTGGCAGGCTGGAGCATTGGTGACGGTGAGGGCGAGGACATGCTCCTGCCTCTGGATGGCGGTGGTCTGATGCTTGGTCCCGGCGCATTGGCCATTATCCTGGACAGCGGCTACAGCGGCGCCTACGATGCCGTGCTGCCAGCGCAGGCTCTGCGTCTCACCGTGGCCGATGGCGCCCTGGGCGGCGGAGGCTTGTCCAATTCCCAGTCGGAAAAGCTGACGCTGCGGAATGCCCTGGGCCTGGCGGCCGACTCCCTGTGGACACGCCCAGGATCGCCGGAGGGGTTGAGCCTGGAGCGGCGGGATGCGCAAGCGGCATGCGACAGTTGCTGGGCGCTTTCCCGCACGGAGGGTGGAAGTCCAGGCCAGCCCAACACAGTGTTGCGGCGGCGCTGGGAAGCGGAGCTGCATCTGGCCGCGCAGCATGTGGACATCCTTGCCACGGGGCTTGACGGATGTGTGGGACGCCTGTGGGCGCAGGTGGGACGGGAGCCCTGCCTTGCCCACAGTGATTTGGGCCCGGTGGAGTTGTCCGTGGGGGAGAGGCTGGAGCTACCGCTGCCCGCGCCTTTGTTGGATGGCTGGAATCCCTTGTCCATTGTGCTGGAGGATGACCAGGGCGCGCGCATTCCCCTGCTGGACACCCTTTGGCTGGCGCCCATGGGCAGCCGATTGGTGTTGGAAGCTGTTCAGGCCGCTGGCAACGACTGGATCCAGCTCCATTGGATGGGGAACTGTCCCTTGCTGCTGGATGGCCTGGTGCTGGAGTCCCGCGGCTTCTCCGCACCCTTGGAGGGATGGCTGCCCGCCGGGGGCCGTGTGCTGGCGGGATCCCTTCCGCCTGTGTGCGGGGAAAGCACCCATGTTCAGCGCAGCCTCTCCCTTGCCCTGGCGGGCACGGCCTGGTTGAACGGGAGGGATGGCCAGGTGCTGGATGAGGCTCAGTGGCCCGAGGATCCGGTGAATGGATGGCCCTGGCGGCGTTTGGATCCGGTACAGGCGGGGGATGATCCCGCCAACTGGCGCGCAGAGCCCACCCTGGAGGCGGGATGTGCGCCGCCTTTCCTGGGTGGAGTGGACCCGCCCCCTGGAAAGACATGGGCCGTGAATCGCCAGTACCTGAACGTCGCGCGCCCAGGGGAAGCGAGTCTTGTGGCCCGCCAGGCCCGCTGGGGAAGCTGGCGTCTGGACCTTTACCACTTGGATGGTGGCCTGCTGTTGACCCTTAAGGGAGAAGGCCAGGAGCTTGTCTGGAATGGACTAGGTGCCAACGGCGCCATCCTGCCCGCCGGTCTCTATCTACTTAGACTAGAGGGTGAAGCTGGCACAGCGCTCTTTCCCTTGTCCATTGCGCGCTGATCTTGGCCCGCTCCCGCCCATTCCTCATCTTCCACCCACACGCAGCTGGAGAGTGCCTATGGACGAAGCCGAGCTCATCCGCCGGGCCCAGGAG
>CAIWAD010000220.1 GCA_903910645.1 uncultured bacterium
CTGAAGACCTACTTCATCATTTCCGGCGTCAGCATGCTGGCATCCATGGCCCTTGCCATGCTCGTTGTCATCGCCCTCATCGGTCTGGGAGCGGTGGGCCTGCTCAGCGGGCTGGAGTCCATGCAGTCCATGTGAAGGTCCCCTTCCGCCATCATCCCAATTGCCACGGGCTGGCCGGCAAGCGCCGGGCGGAGCCTGGTGGCATCATCTTCCAGCCCTGTCAGCTCAGCTTGTCAGACAGGGTCTGGAGAAAGGCGGATGGGAAGATTCGCCCAGACCATTTGACTTCAACTTAATCTGGATAGAAAAAGCCCTGCTATACGGGGATCTTTTCAATTCAGGGTGGGTTCCCCGGGCGGGTGGGGGTTAGGGATGGCCTGAGTACGGTTTTTGGCAGATTTTGAATGAAGCACAAGCTCCGTCCATTCACACACAGATTATCTCAGTCACCTCCAGCGCGGGCCGATTCTCTCTCCCCTGCACCGATCTGCGTGCCGACAGGCAACGCACTCCTCCCATCTGCATGGAACCGCACTGGGAACTCACAAGGGCCCCTTCACCAAGCAAAAAGGGCCGGCTCCCCCGGGGAACCGGCCCTTCGTTCGTGATGATTCCGCCCTTAGTGCAGGGGCTTCTCTTCCGGCGGCGCGGGTTCGGCGCCACTCTCAGGATCCAGGACGGGCACTGCATCAGGTTGGGCCGCCTGGCGCGCGCCCAAGGCCGCCGTCACCTGGTAGTACTGCTTCTCCAGGGATTGGGCACCCACATGGGTGTAAGTGGTGGAGGATGTGCTGCCCAGCAGCGTGTAACCCGCATTGGCCTGTGAACTGGCGTAAACCTTGTAGTACGCCGCGCCGGGGGATGCCGCCCAGCTGATCACCGCGTCCGCGCCCGCCATGGTGGCCGTTACCGTCACCGGATCCGGAGCAATGGACAAGGTGCCGGTCAGGCACACATCGTCCACATGCCAGTACCAGTCGTAGCGGTCATGGAACTCGAACTTCACCCGCACCTGCCCCTGGCCTGCGGCCCAGGAACTGATATCCAGCGTGTTCACGCCGGTCACATTGGTCTCCGAACTGTAATTGGTGGAATGCCACTCGCCCAGCACATAGGGCCAGGTGAGGCCGCCGTCCACCGAACCCTTCACATAGGCGTCGGTGAAGGCGCCGGAGTAGCCCAGCCGCAGCAGATGCCAGAAGCTGAGACTCACCGTGCCCTGGGCGCTGCAGTCGAAGAGCGGGCTGATGAGGGAGGCATGGTCCTCCTGGATGGAGCTGCTGTACTGGATGTAGGCCGTGGTGCCATGGCCAGTGTAGGTGCTGGTAACCCAGCCATTGCCGGCGGGGATATGCTCCACCACCGTGAAATCACTCAGGCCGCTGGTGAAGTTCTGGCAGTAGGACAGACCCACCGGAGGCAGGATGTGGAAGGACCAGTCCTGGCTCTGCCCGCTGTTGGCCTGCGCCGAGGCGTCCACCGCGCCGATGTGGTACTCCACCAGTCCGCCCACCGCCACAGGGCCGGGAATGGCCGCGCTCCAGCTGCCGGCGCTGCTGGCCATGGGCAGGCTCTGCCAGGCCCCTCCGTTCACACGGTAGCCCAGGGTGGCCGATGCCACGCCGCTCACATCGCTGATGGTGGCCGCAACGGTCCAGGGACCGCCGGCAATGGGCGTATCCAGCAGGGAAGTGTGCGTGATCACCGGCGCCGTCGTGTCAATGCCGCCGGAGCTCACCACCGTGATGGTGTTGGACCAGGCGCTCAGATCATTGTCCACATCCCTGGCTCGCACGCGGTACTGGAAGGTGCCCGCCAGGTGGTTGCTGAAGAGGTAGGATGTGGTGGGATGGGCCGCCGCCACCGTCACATCACTGGTGAAAGTCTGCACGGGGCTGAAGTCATCCACATAGATGCCTTCATTCAGCACGCCGCCGTCGGTCTCGTAGCGCAGACGCGCCTGGATCGTTTGTCCCACATAAGCCGTCAGCGGGAAGCTGGCGGCAACAAAGCCGGTGCTGGTGCCCGTGATGCCGTTCCCATCGTTCATACCGTAAGGATTGCTCGTGGTGGTGATGGTGCCGGCAATGGGCGTCCAGGTGGTGCCGTTGGTGGACACTTCCACATAGGCATAGTCGTAGCCGCTCTCGATGCTGTACCAGGCGCGCAGGGCGATGGACATGCCGGAGCTGACCTGGATGGGGCTGACCAGCGTGCTGATGGCGTTGCGGTTGTCGCCTGTGCCGCCCCAGAAGCTGCTGGGGGCGCTGTAGCTGCGCGTGCTGTTGATGGCAAAGCCCGCGGTGCCGCTGCTCCAGTTGTTGGCATTGGCAAAGGCGTCGGTGCCGGAACCCAAACCGCTCAGCTCGTGCAGTTCATAACTAAGGGCGGGATTGTTTGGATCCGGCGTGGGCGTGCTCCAGCTAACCGTGTAGGTGCCACCCACACTGCCCACTTCGGCCAAGGTGGGCGCGGCGGGAGGCAGCGCCGTCCAGGGATTGCCGGCAATCTCGGCGAAGAGCAGGTTGGGCTCCAGATTCTCCGCCACCAGCGCGGGAATGCGCGACTCAGCGGGCCAGAAGCCGTCGCTGCTGCTGCCCACTTCCGTGGTGATGCTCATGATACGCGAATGCTCGGTGGTGGCGCCATGGCCCCAGTCCACCGCGTCGCCATTGGTGTTGTAGAGCAGCTCCCAGGCCGTGCCGCAGCTGTAGCCGTTGCCCGCGCTCAACATGTCCGTCATGGCCACATAGCCCGTGTGCCACGGCTCCTC
This sequence comes from uncultured bacterium, assembly GCA_903910645.1. GTDB lineage: Bacteria > CAIWAD01 > CAIWAD01 > CAIWAD01 > CAIWAD01 > CAIWAD01. The sequence goes on from CAIWAD010000220.1 coordinate 2,774, forward strand.
GCACTGGATGTCCGCGTAGCCGTAGGGATAGATCATGAGGTTGGAGTAGCTGTGGTAGCTCTGCATGGCCGTAATGGGGTGCGCATTGACGAAGTTCCGCAGGGCCTGGGTCTCCAGCTCGCTGTTGGCGCTGGGTCCGCGGTAAGTGTCGTCGCTGGCGGTGGGGCTGGAGCCCACATTGTCGTAGCCCCACTGGTAGCCGAAGTTGCGGTTCAGGTCCACGCCGTAGCTGCCGCCGTTGTTGCGGCGGTTCTTGCGCCACATGCCGCCACCGGTGGGATTGGTGCTTTCGTTGTAAAGCACGCCATCGGGATTGATGAAGGGAATGAACCACAACTCGCGACCATTGACGATATCCGTCACGCGGCTGTCCGTGCCGTAGTTGGTGGTTAGATGCTCCAGGAAATGCAGAAGCACTTCAATGGTAATGGCCTCACGGGCGTGGATGTAGGCCCCGAAGAGCACTTCGGGCTCGTTCTCATCCACGCCGGGGTTGTCGCTGACCTTGAAGGCCCAGATGGTGTTGCCGCCCAGGGTGGTGCCAATGCTGAAGGGCGTGCCCACGATGGAGGGGAAGTCCGCGTGCAGCTGGTTGATGGCGGCCATGCCCTCGCTGTAGGTGTGGTAGGCGCCGTAGTTGCGGTCCACACCCAGGCGCTCGGCATAGTGCTGCTCCAAATCGGCGATGAGGATCTGCGGCCGCAAGCCCGCATTCACCAGCGCGGCCAGGCCTTCATCATCCACCGGCAGCTCAACGCCGGCCTCCGTGAAGATGGTGCCACAGGGATCAAATCCACCCAGCTCCTGCGCCAGGCGCGGCAGATCCGCCTTGCTTTGCGTGGGCACGAACACCTGGTGCCAAGCGGCATCCGCGCTTTGCAACGCGGCCAACATCAGCAATAGCTGCAGACCCTTCATGGGGCGCATCCTTTCACATGGCCAAGGGCCACCGCGGCTGCGGCAGTCGGCTGGCTTCACAATTGATCGGTTTCAGGCGGGGTTCCGGACGGGGGAGAGTAGGATTCGCCAGCTTCAGTGCAAAGCAAAAACTCAGGTGTCCAGCTTCTTCATGTTGCGAATGCGCGTCTTCAGTTCCTTTGCGCGTTCGTCATCCGGGTGGGCGCGCAAGTGCGTCTTCACCCAGCGCATGGCCTCCTTGCGATCTCCCAGGATGAGGTAACCCTGGGCCAGATTGCGTGCAACGCCTGAGGCCAGCGCCTCCTTGCGATCCTGCTCCATGATGGCCAGACCCGTCTGGACCAGGCCGGGGGCGAAACCCGCCGCGTGGTATTCCGCGTGCAGACGGCGCAGGGCCTTGCGCTCCGTGCCCGGCATGACCAAGGCGCGACGGATGCACTCCAGCTGCTCGTTGTAACAGCCGCTCATGTCGAAGCGGTTGAGGGCCGCGTGCAGATCCGCCAGGCGAAGGATGTCTTCGCCACTCATGCCGCGCCTGGGTGCCAGGGTGAAAGCCCATGTCTTCCAAGCGGCAGCGGGACCCCGCTGCACCTGGAACTTCAGGCTGTCCGTGTTCTCACGCTCTGTGCGCTGCCAATGAAGCTCCAGCTGGCTCAGGCCCAGCTCCAGACTGTCCCGCAGGGCTTTCACCTGTTTGTCCACGCCGTCCTGTGCGCGGGCCGGAACCAAGAGGGCAAGCGCGAGCAGCAAGGGCAGGCATAAGCGCATCATGAGGCGTAATCCCCGTAGTCCGGACGCTCCACGATGTGGTTGGCCTCATCCAGCACGATCACCTGCGGCAGGGGGCGCTGCTCCGCCTCCACAAGGGCGAAGGCCATCACCACCAGTTGGTCCCCCACCTGGCACAAACGCGCCACACCGCCGTTGGGCGAAACTTCTCGAGACCCGCGTGGAGCCGGAATGAGGTAGGTCTCGAAGCGCTGGCCATTGGTGAGATTGCCCACCAGCACCTTTTCGAAAGGCAGTAGGCCGCAGGCCTCGTAGATGTCCGGATCAATGGCCAGGCTACCGTTGTAGTCCAGATGGGTGGCCGTGACGCGGGCCTTGTGGATCTTGGACTTCAGCACCTGCACGAACATGAGCGGACCCCGATTTGAACGCGATTTTGGCCCGTGAGTATAGCATCGCATGCCTGCACTTCCCTCCCGATCCCAGCGACCGACTTTCACCATCAGGAGGGTCGCCTTCCCTTTCAGCTTTGCGGGGCATTTTCTTTCATGAATCACCGCTCAGCCTATTGTCTCTTCCCTCCACAAGTATGACCATGTGACCCGCATGACCAATTGAACCCTTTCAGTCATGCGGTTAACGGATCAACAGGGCAGGACCTCCCATGGCAATGGAAAGACCAGACCATTTACTGGAAGCGGCGGCGAAACGCTTTGCCCTTTATGGCTTTCGCCGCACCGTGCTGGATGATGTGGCGCGCGATGCCGGCATGGCCAAGGGCAGCATCTACCTGCACGCCGCCAGCAAGGAAGACCTCTTCCTGCAAGTGGTCCAGCGCGAGCAGCAGTTGATGGGAGAGGCGGCGCGCGAGGCGGCGGCGGGCCACGAGGATCCGCGCCGGGCCATGGAGGCCATTGTATGGCGCATGTTGCCCTGGCTGGACGAACGCCCCCTCATGGGCCGCCTGATGACTGGCGACCCGGAGCTGGGCACGGGCCCGGAGCTGGCAGGACGCGTGGCGGAAACCTGCCACAGCGAGCGGCATGTCTACGCAGTCATCGGGGAAGAGGTCAACCGGGGCGTGGCCATGGGACTGTTCCGACCGGATACTTTGCCCGAAGGAGCTGTCACTCTGGTGATCTCCTTGTTCCACATTCATTTGCACAACAAGCGGCAGCGCTTCATCGAACTGGACTCCACGGTCTTCATCCGGGAGCTGCTGCGCATCTTATTCGAAGGAATCCAGAAGCGCGAGGGGGAACCCGCATGAGAACAAGGATCCAGGCATGGCGCCTGGGAGTGGCCCTGCTGGGCCTGGCAGCCGCCTGTGCCGGTGCGCGGGCGGAACGCTTCGACCCGCCGGTGGCCGAGGCGGTGCAGCACCTGCTGACGCACAATCGGGACTATCAGAAAGCCCTGGCCGACCGCCGCAAGGCCCACCTGAATGTGATCGAGACCGGCTCGGTCAGCCTGCCCAGCCTGAACCTGTCGGCCACCGGCACCCATCTGGGGAATGTGCAGAGCTTCAGCTGGCAACTGGATGACAGCACCAGCATGAATCTGCAGGTGGCGGCGGACAACAACTACTCGCTGGATCTGGGCTTGACGCAGCTGCTCTTCAGCGGCAGCGCTTTCCAGGCCATCGGCGTGGCGCGCAGTTATGAGCGCGTGGCGGAGGCGGGCCTGTCGGCGCAGCGCGCCGAACTGGTGAAGGACTTCCTGGGTGGCTACGCCGGGCTGTCCCTGTTGAAGGAGCTGGTGACCCTGAACGGCGATGTGGTGGCCAGCGCCAAAAGCCGATTGGATGACGCCCGCCTGATGGCGGAGATTGGCGCCCTGTCGCGCTTCGACCTGTTGCGCACGGAAGTGGAGTACATGAACGCAGTGCCCGCCCTGCGTGAGGCGGAGAATCTGCTGGCCACCGCCCAGTCGGGCCTGGTGCTCCAGTTGGGCTTGGCGCCCGGCACGGAACTGGGAACCCACGCCTTCCAGGTGGAATGCCCCGGCCTGGAGGCTGGCTTTCCCGGCTTGCTGGCGGCCGGCACGAATCTGAAGGACGAGGCCATGCGCAGTCGCCTGCTGGACTTCGCCCTGGCCCATCGCCCGGAAATGGCGCTGAGCGAGAACAGCGTGGAAGGCTACCGCCGCGCCGTGCGCGTGTACCAGAGCGACTTCCTGCCCACGGTGGCGGCCTTCGCCAACTGGTCCCACGCCAACCAATGGGACATGTTCTCACAAGACGAGAGCTGGCGCAGCAGCTGGAATGTGGGCGTGCAGGCCAGCCTGCCCCTCTTTTCCGGTTTCCGCACCACGGCCCAGGTGGCCAAGGGCAAGCAGGATTTGCGCAAGGCCCAGGCCGACGACAGCCAATTGCGCGATGCCGTGCGGCTTCAGCTGCGCACCGCGCTGGACGAGCTGGAGCGCCGCAGCCTGGACATGGAGGCCTGGACACGCAATTCCCAGGCGGCTGAGGAGGGCTTGGGAATTGCCGAGACCCGTCGCGATGGCGGCGCCGGCAGCGAGCTGGAACTGCGCGACGCCCGCATGGCGCGCAAGGCGGCCCGCCTGAACGAGGCCCAGGCCAGCCACGACCTCCTGGTGGCGCGCATCGCCCTGCTGCACGCCCTGGGATTGATGGACGATTGCACCTACGCCGACGGCGTCGGCGAGCACACGATGGGGGACACGAAATGACAACGATGATTTCTCGCGGCGCCGCCCTGCGCGCCATGGGTCTGGGACTGTTGGTCACCGGCGCACTGGTTGCGGCGGGCTGCGGCGGAAATGGCGAAGCCAAGGAAGACGGCAAGGCCAGGGAGACGCTCACCGCCCAGGGCCAGCAGGAGAAGGTGAATGTGAGTGTGGAGGCCCTGGTGCCTCGCGCCTTCTCCAGCCGCCTGGCCCTGGTGGGCGAGGTGCGCGCGGAGAACGACGCCATGATCTCCGCCCAAACCGGTGGAACCCTGCGCCGCATCGTGGCCGACCGGGGCCGCCAGGTGCGCAAGGGAGACACGCTGATGGTGCTGGACAGCCGCCGTCAACAGGCCGCATTCGACGCGGCCGAGGCGCAGGCCGCCAATGTGCGCCTGGATGTGGAGGCCGCCGATCGTCTGCACTCCAACGGCCAGGGCATCAGCGACAGCGACTGGAAGAAGGCCCGCAACGGCTTGCGCATGGCGGAGGCTGGACTGGCCAACGCACGCATCGAGTTGGAGAATTGCTTCATCACCGCGCCCCAGTCCGGAGTGGTGGCGGAGCGCTTCGTGGATCTGGGCGAGCTGGTGGGCCCCGGCACTCCGCTCCTGCAACTGGTGCAGGGCGGCATCAAGGTGCGCGTGGGGCTGCCGGAGAACCAGGCCGCCGGAGCGAAGCAAGGCATGAGCGCCCGCGTGCGCGTGCCGGAGGCCGGGCTGGAGACCACGGCCCGCGTGGAATGGGTGGGTAGCGTGCTGCAGGGGGATTCCCGCACCCTACCGGTGGAGTTGCGCCTGGGTGACGCCGCCGGCCTGCGTCCCGGCATGGCCTGCCAGGTGGAGCTGGACCGTCCCCGTGACGCTCACAGCATTGTGGTGCCCTTGACCGTGGTGCAGAATGACGAGGACACCTCCTTCGTTTTCGTAGAGGAAGGCGGCAAGGCCTCCAGGCGTCCCGTGCGTCTGGGCAGTCGCAATGGCGACGCGGTGGAAGTGCTGGAAGGCCTCGCGGCCGGTGAGCGCCTCATCACCAGCGGCTACCGCGGACTGTCCACCGGGCAGGCGCTGAATGTGGTGGCGCCCGCGGCCAAGTGAGCCCTCCAGCCTAGGAAGGAAGCCCTTATGGGAAGCATCATCGATTATGCCCTGAAGAACAGGGCGGCCGTGCTTGTCCTCATCCTCATGATCCTGGCGGTGGGCACGCGCAGCTACTTGACC
>CAIWAD010000221.1 GCA_903910645.1 uncultured bacterium
CGCCTTGTCCTTCAGCCCCGTCAGCAGCTCCAGGGTGCGGACGCGGGTCAGCACATTGCCCTGGGCCACCAGGGAAGCGGGATGCAGTGTTTCACCCTGCTGGATGCCCAGCACAAGATCCAGGGCCAGTCGATCCTTGTCCTCCGGTACCAGGGTGAAGTCCGTGAGTTGCACGCGCAGCAACCCAAGGCCCTCCTGGTCCAGGCGCTCCAGCCACTGAAGCAACCTCTCCTCCACCACCCCCTGTCGCAGCACCACATGGGGCGGCAGATCGCGAGAGGGATCCGGCATGGACTTGTCCAGACCTTCCACCTGGATCCTGCCCATCACCAACTGGGGGCCTTCCGCCACGGCAAGGGCCTTCAGGAAGGGAATCCTCCCCGTGCTGTCCACGTCCATTGCCAATTCCAGGAAGGGACGCGCCTCTCGCGCATAGGCGAAGGAAAGGCTGTCCACGCGGGAGGCCCACTGGGCAAGACTCTGCTGCTCTCCGGCATGAAGCATGCGGCGCAGACTGGCAGTGCTGAACAAGTGATGACCGTGGATCTCCAGCTCTTTGTCCACGGCCAGGGAATCCACTGCCAGGCATGGGCGGACAAGCCCCAGGACGAAGCAGGCGCCCCAGCAGCAAAGCAACAGGGTGTGAACAAGCGTTGCCATTAGAAGAAGCTCTGCACTTGCAGTCTGCCGCTTTGGATGGCGGCCCGTTCCGGCAAGGCGTCCACCTGCCAGGACAAGGTGACGCGGCTCTGTTTGCCCACTTGAAGGCGGGCGTCAAGGCCACCCCGCCAAGTACGCCCCACTCGGGCGCCGCCCAGCAGCTCAAAGGGCACCACAGGCACACTGGCCCAGGCCTGTTGCCAGGACAAGCGCGCCCCCACCCCGCCCCCTTTGCCCAAACGCCCTTCCAGCGTGGGTTCAACACGCAGGCGGCGACCTTTCATGGCCGTGGCATCGTCCCGGGCACTCTCTCCCTCCAGGGTGGTGCGCACCATCCAGCCGGGCCGCAACTCACGGCTCAATTCCCCCTGCAGACGCCAGGCGCGCACCTGCCGTCGGGACTGACTCTGCCCGGGCATGTCCACATCCTGGCGACGGCCCTCACCTTCCAGCGTGCCTCGCAAAGAACCCAGGCGATCCTGCAAACGAAGCCCAAGGCGACTTACATGGGATCGTCGGGAACTGCTTTGCAGGACACGCTCAAGGCCGCGCTCCTCCTGCCAGCGCAGGCGCCAGCGCTGCTGTCCGCCCTCACCGCCCTTCCACTCCAGATCCTGCCGGGACTGGATGCGACCGCTTTGCGTGCTGTCGCCCTGCAGGGCCGAGGGTTGGAGCAGGTAAAGACGCCAGCCCTGTTCCAGGCGGCTCAGCTCATCCACGCTGATCTGGTGGTCCCCACTGAAGGCGCCACGATCCCAGCGGGCTCCTGCCTCCAACTGCAGTCGGCTTGCCCGGCGCTGCCGGCCGCTTTCCCACGGAATGGCCACATAATCTCCATCCGCATCGGGCACGAAGAGCTCTGGATTCACGGGATCCCGGCTGTAGGAACCCTGCAAGCTGTCCACCTGCACATATTGCACCAGCCGCTCCGCCGCCAGACTTTGTTCCGCCTGGTAGCGCACATTCCAGCCATGATGGCTCCCCTGCCCACCCAAATCCAGCAAGGCCACATCACGCACGCCATCGGCGGAGTCCGCCACCTGGTACTCCACGCGCCGCCGCGTCCAGTCCACCTCGCCACGCAGGGCTCCGCTCCAGCGCACCTGGCTGCGCCACTGCTCCACAAGGCTGTGCTCCTGCCACTCACCCGCCTGGGAGTCCAGGACGCGGCGCTGGCGCTGGCGCCTTTCCAGGGAGGCTTCCACCGCGCTTCCGCGATGCTCCAGGCGCAGGCTTCCCTCCTCATGGCCTTGTCCGCTTGCCTGAAAGTCCAGGCTGTCCACACTGCGGGAGTCGGTCACCCGGCGCTCCGCATTGGCACCGGAGAGCAGGCGCCAGCGCTGCCAGCCATAGCCCTGCTCCAGGCGCGCCTCGTCCAGGCGGGCCCGGCTTAAAGGGCCCACCAGCCTGCGACCCCGTGTTTCGCCTTCGGCCTGGAAGCCCAGGCGGGGATGCCAGCGCCAGGACAGTCCCGCGCTGCGGCTAAGAGAGGTGGAGCGACGCAACCAGGACAGAGATGGACGAAAGAGCAGGCTGTCGCCGCCACGCAGGGCCACGCTGCCTTCCATGCGCTCCAGCCCGCCCTGTCGGGCAAGTCCGGTGGCGCGCTGGAATTCCACTTCGTCCACGGTGTTCAAGGGCTGAAAAGTGTCGGACTCCCGTTGCCCGCCCAGTTCCGCGCCAAGCTGCACAGGAAGCTTGCGCCCCAGGGTGGGCCCGCGCCACTGCACCCGGGCACGCAGGGCAAGGCCCAGATTGTCGCCATCATCCAGTGAGGAATGGAGGTTGCGATCCACCCGCGACAGGGCGCCTTCGCCCTCCAGGCGCCACCCGCCCCTGCGCAGGTCCAGACTGGCGTCCACCACTTCCGCCGAGGTGGGTGCCGCCAGCGGGATCAACGGGGCCCAGGCGCCCAAGCCCGGGCCTTCAAAGCGGTACCACACGCGCCCGCTGGAACTGATCTGCCTACTGTAATCACCCAGCAGGCTGCCGGCGGGATCCCGCCCCACATCGCTGAAGCGCACATCGTAAACGAAGGCTGCACGCAGGCTATCGGGCACGAACTCGGCCCATTGGTAATGACCCCATTGTCCGGCGGACTCGTCCACCAGTCGCCAGGAGCCTTCCCCTTCCTCCACCTGGCGCACGCCACTGCCCCAAATGGTGCCTTCCAGGCCATCGCCGGCCCGGGCCAGGCTGTCCTGATCCGCCTCGTCAAGGAAGAGATCCAGCGGGCGCTTGCGATCATCCCGTTCGCCGGCGGCGCCCAGGCGCAGGGTGGCCCCACTTGCCAGGGGCAGGCACAGATCCACGCCATACAAGTTGCGCGAATAGATGCGCTCGGCGTATTGGAACTCCACCTGGATGCGGCTGTCACCTGTGATGGGCCTGCGCGGCGTGAAGCTGAGCTGGCCCAGGGCGTAGTCCATCACATAGTCCCGATCCTCGCCACGGGCCATGGGCACGCCATCCACCCACACCGCCTCGCTGCCCGCCATCACCAGGATGCTGGAGCTGCCCTGCTCGGAGCGCAACTGCCAAGGCCCCTGCACGCCTTCCTGGCCGCTGATCTCCATGCGATGAAAGCGCCCCCGCGCTCCCGCCACATGGGCCAATGCCCACATGGAATCCCCGGCACCGGGATCCCGCCTTCGGAAACCGGCCTGCAGGCCGTCCACCGTGCGCCGGTAGTCCAGATAGCGCCCGCTGCGCAAGGCCAGATCCACATCGCCCAGGCGGGCTTCCCATCGCGGACTGCGCACCTGTACATGGATGCGGTCCACCTCCTCAAGGCTGGCGCTGCGCCCCTCCGGCTGGATGGGCGTATTGCGATCACTGAGAAAGGCCTCCACCTCCACGTCGGGACCCACGCGTCCCTCCACCTGAAGGCGCAAGCCGGATTCCATGTCCACCTGACCGCCGGAGCCCACGCGCACGCCCCGCAGAAAGGAGCCCGAACTGCGCAAACTGGAAAGGGACTCCTCCGGCCTTCCCCCCAGTCCCCTGAAACTGAGGCTGTCCATTTTAAGCGTGTCCTTCTCCTGCCCAGTCGCCACCCAGGGCAAATCCGCCAGACTGCGCAGGGACAAGGCCATGGGAAGCTCCACGCGCAACACGCGGTAATGGGCCTGGGCAGGGCGGCCCAGCCAGCGGTGATCCAGCAGGTGGATGCGCCCTCGCAGGGCGTCCACCTGGTAGTCCAGATCCTCCCGCAAGGCCTGGCCCTCCACGCTCAAGTGGGTCAGACCAGGCTCCACGGGTGCGTCCGGCAGCAGGATGTCCAGTTCGCATGGGCCCTTCCACAAGCGGTCCCGTGAACTGTCCGACTGGGCCCAAGCGTGAGCAACCAATAGAAAGAGACACAGCAGGAAAAGCGGCACATGGCCCCCAATGGGACGCATCATGGGGCCGCTTCCGGCAATGGGGAAAGCACGCAGGCCGGTGCTCCGTGCACGGCCACCAGCAGCCGGGGAGGCTGGCTTCCGGGCAAGGGAAGGAAATCCCGCGCCTGGGCCGCGTTTTCAGGCAGGGCGTAGCGCCCCAGGACGCACTCGGCAGTCTGTCCACGCTCCAACGCACCCAAGGCCGCCCGGGGCCAGGACCGCAACTCCCAGCAGCCATCGTCAGGACCATCCACCTGTACCAGCAGGAGCAGGGCGCCGTCTTCGCCACGATGCAGGGCCTGGCATCCCGGCACTGGCCTGGACTGGTGGCCCCCACCCGCCGTCCCAACTTCCAGCACGCGCGCGGGGGAATTCCCGTCCAGCAGGAAAACGCTCTCCCCCAGCACCTCCATGCTCCTGGGCTTCATGGGTCCCACGCGTGCAAAATCCAGCAGGACCTGCCAGTCCTCGCCTGGGCGACGCAGGCCAACCAAACCCGTGCGCGCATCCGCCACCACCAGACTGCGGCCCTGGGACAGTGCCAGAAAGTCCGGACCAAGGAAATCCAACTCCCCAGGCAGTTTCTGGCTGCCCTGGTGGAGCAAGGAGCGCGTGTACTGGACAAGGCTGTGGCGGGCGGCGTCCAGCACCAGGATTTGCAAGCCGGCGCGGCTTTCCACATCCACTGGACGCTCCGGGCCCTGCCCGCTTTCCGCCATTACGCGCCAGGTGAAGAACTGGGTGGAATCCGCGCCTTCCTCCAGCAACACAAGGCGTGAAAGACGGGGCGCCGTGGCCAGGATGCGCCCAGACTGGCCCTCAAGCGCTTCCAAGGCACACAATTCCGGCAAGGAGGCGGGTTGCGCCTGAAGCTGGGGCGCCAGTAAGAGCAGGATGGGCAACAGGATGTAGCGCATGGCCCAATGTACCACCGCAGCGGCCGAAGGCCTCCAGTGGCTTGCACTTTGGCGGTGCAAGGGCTAAGTTGGGGCTGGTTGAAACACTGCTGCGGGCGCCCTTCCAGGGCGCTTGCTCGTGCGGGGCAGTAGCTCAGTTGGTAGAGCACCACGTTCGCAATGTGGGGGTCGTGGGTTCGAATCCCATCTGCTCCATGACGGCCCGGGTGACCCGGGCCGTTTCCATGTCCGGAGGTGACAGTGGACAACAGCACTCAGGCCTACAATCGACTGGCCCGCGGCCAGCATCACGACCCCTTTGAATTGCTGGGTCTCCATGCCGGGAAGGGTGGGTGGACCCTGCGCACCTGGGCGCCCGGCAGTGCCGGGATTGCCTTGCGTTTTCAGGAGGGGGCCCCATTGCCCATGAAGGAGTCCGCCCCCGGACTCTTCACCCTGGAGCTGGCCCAGCGCCCCTCACCTGCATCCTGCGTGCTGGAGCACCACGATGGCGCAGGGCGCACATGGACGGAAGGCTGCCCCTGGGTCTTTCCGCCCGTGCTGGGTGAGCTGGATCTGCACCTCATCCAGGAAGGACGGCACTTCGATCTGTGGAAGGTCCTGGGCTGCAATCTGCGCACGATGGAGGGCGTGGAAGGCGCCCATTTCGCCATCTGGGCGCCCGGCGCCCGCCGCGTCTCTGTGGTGGGGGACTTCAACCGCTGGGATGGCCGTCGCCATCCTTGCCGCAACCGGGGCGCCAGTGGTGTGTGGGAGCTCTTCATCCCTGGGCTGCACGCCGGCGAACGCTACAAATTCGAGATCCTGGGAGCCGACGGCGCCCTGCATCTGAAAGCGGATCCCCTGGGCCGACAGGGCGAACTGCGACCAGGCAGCGCATCCATCATCGCCGCTCCCGCCGCCCATGCATGGAAGGACAGCGCCTGGATTGCCCGCCGTGAAAGCCAGAGCGCGCTGGACGGCCCCTTGTCCATCTACGAACTGCACGCAGGCAGCTGGAAGCGGCCCTGGGACGGCCGCCCTTTCCACAGCTGGGCCGAGCTGGCGGACCAACTCATCCCTTATCTGCTGGAAAAGGGTTTCACCCATCTGGAACTGCTTCCTGTAATGGAGCATCCCCTGGACGCCTCCTGGGGCTACCAGGTGCTGGGCACCTACGCGCCCACGGCCCGTCATGGCAGCCCGGACGAGTTCCGCGCTTTTGTTGACCGTCTGCATCAGGCCGGCCTGGGGATCATCCTGGATTGGGTGCCCGCCCATTTTCCCAAGGACGCCCACGGGCTGGCCCGGCTGGACGGCACCGCCCTTTACGAGCATGAAGATCCCCGCCAGGGCGAGCACCCGGACTGGGGCACGCTGGTCTTCAACTTTGGCCGCCGGGAGGTGCGCAACTTCTTGTTGGCCAACGCCCTGTACTGGGTTGAGGACTTCCATGTGGACGGCCTGCGCATGGACGCCGTGGCCAGCATGCTCTATCTGGATTACAGCCGTCGCCCGGGCGAATGGGTGCCCAACATCCATGGCGGCCGGGAGAATCTGGAAGCCATCCATTTCCTCCAGGAGCTGAACACCCTGCTCTTCCACCGCCATCCTGGCCTCTTGTCCATTGCCGAAGAGAGCACCAGTTGGCCCATGGTGAGCCGCCCCGTGCATCTGGGAGGACTGGGGTTCAACCTGAAGTGGAACATGGGGTGGATGAACGACGCCCTGCGCTACTTCGAGCTGGATCCCGTGCACCGGCGCTGGCATCACGACCTGATGAGCTTCAGCCTGGTCTATGCCTGGCATGAGAATTTTGTGCTGGTGCTCAGCCACGATGAAGTGGTGCATGGCAAGCGCAGCCTGCTTTCCCGCATGCCCGGGGATGCCTGGCAGCAGCGGGCCAACCTGCGCCTGTTGCTGGCCTGGATGTGGTGCCATCCGGGGCGCAAGCTGCTCTTCATGGGTGGGGAATGGGGCCAAGCCACTGAATGGAGTGAAGCGGGCCAACTGGATTGGGCCGCCCTGGCGGATGATGGCCATGCCGGCATTCTGCAGCTGGTGGCCCGCTTGAACAGCCTGCTCTCCCAGGAGGCGGCTCTGCACGAGCTGGACTTCAGTCCGCAAGGCTTCCAATGGGTGAATGTGCACGATGCCGCACACAGCGTCTTCTCGTTCCTGCGCAAAGGCAAGCGCCCTGACGACGATCTGCTGGTGGTGGCCAATGCCACTCCAGTGCCGCGTCCGGCCTACCGGGTGGGCGTGCCCGCCGCCGGCTGGTGGCGGGAGTTGCTCAACACGGATGCCGCCTGTCACGGAGGCTCCAACCTGGGAAACGGAGGCGGTGTGGCCAGCCAGGCGGAAGGCTGGGATGGCATGGAACACAGCCTGAGCTTGACCTTGCCGCCCCTGGCCCTCTTGGTCTTGAAGCGCGAAAGTTGAGCTTCTCCCTCTTCAGTCGGTCTCTGCTTGTGGCGGGTGCTGAGCAGGCTTCTCCGCGCTCCACCAGGAAGCAGAGCCGGCTGAGATGAAGAGGGTCCACAAGAAGCCGGGTTCAACACTCTTTCCAAGCCAATTCCTTGGAAAAATCACACCGCAGGAGTGAAGTCGCCCCCATCGCCTGCCGATCTTGGGTAGCGAACAAGGAGCGAGGCCACCCATGAGAATCCCCAGCGAATTCGTCCAATACCGTGAGCGCATCCGCAATTCCACCCTGTGGAATTTGCGCCTGGAAGACATGGATCGGGAGGAACTATTGGCCGTGATTGGCTATCTGTGCGACCAGGCGGCGCGCAGCGCTCTGCACCTGATGCCCACCGACCTGGCCAGACCGCGCATCAAGGCGCGCATCAGTCCCCGCCAGGCCTGATCCGACGATCACCATCTCATCACCGCGCCGCCAGGTGGCACGGTGCAAGGGCCTCCTATGAGAGGTCCTTTTTTGTAACCGAAATCCTGCTCTCTCGTACTCGAGCCTGGATTCCTTCTCAGTGCAGCGGTTCTCGTAGTCGAATGAAATCCGTCATCCCGGAACATCGATCCGGATCCCAAAAGTGATGCTGCCTGCAGGAGATCTCGCGGGCGAGTCTCGAAATCCTGCGCACACTGCAGCTCACCTTTCGAGGCGCGCGTACCGGATTTCTGGAAGAGCTTGAAGCATCTGCGCTGCAGCCGTTCTACTTCTTGCGCTTCTCCGCAATCCACTCCAGATCCACACTGCCCATGCCCACGGACAACTCGAATGACAGATTGCCCGGGACTTCCCGCCAGTTGCTGGAATACCAGGTGTTGTTGCTGCTGCGTTCCAGACGGTCGAACTCGTGGCTGGAGAGGAAATTGTCGTCGTGGCGCACTTTCACGCCCATGGACTCCGGCACTTTCAAGGACAAGCTGCCCATGCCCACATCCAATTCCACATTCAGGTTCTGACGATACTTCCCACTGAAATCCAGCAAGGCGCTGCCCATGCCGCCGGCGAAGGAGAGCGCGTTCATCTTCAAGTTGCTCAATCCCTTCACTTCCATGGAACCCAAGCCAGTGGCCAGTTC
>CAIWAD010000222.1 GCA_903910645.1 uncultured bacterium
AAGGCGCGTGCTCTGCCAGCGCTGCCAGGCGCAGATGGCCATGGCGTGGCCCACATTCAAACTCTCCATGCGTCCGGCGCCAGGGATTCCCAGGCGCAAATGCAGGGCTTCCGGCGGCAGTCGCAGGCCGTGGCTTTCACTTCCCAGCACCAGCACATCCCCATTCTGGAAGTGATGTTCCGCCAGGCTTGTCTCGCACTGGGCGTCCAGGCCAAGCAGCCGCAGGGGCCAGCGAGCCAGGGCCTTGCTCAAGTCCTCCAGCTCCAGGCTGCGGATCTCCGCCATGTGGAACACGGCACCCATGCTGGCGCGGATCACGCGGGGGCTGAAAGGATCGACACAGGGCGCGGCCAGCCACACCCGATCCATGCCGAACCACAATGCTGTGCGCAGCATGCTCCCCACATTGCCCGGGTCCTGCACGCCGTCCAGCACCATGTGGGGAGGCTTGTCCAGCGCTCGGGCACTGCGCCGGGGCGGCAGCGCCGCCAGCACAAGGCCCTCGGGATTGGGCTGGTCCGCCAAGCGGGCCAGCTCGTGGGCGCGGGCCAGGCGCAGCAGGTTCTCATCCTGCGCCTTGCGCCACAAAGGCTCGCCCAGGGCCTGGCGCGTTTCGTGCACATGGTCCGCGTCCAGCAGGATCAGCCGGGGCGCTCCCCCCGCCTCCACCAACTCATGGGCACACTTGAAGCCCGGCACGAGGATCTGCCCCGCCTCCTGGCGTCCGGCTGGGCGCAGCAATAGGCCCAGGCGGTGGAACTCCTCCTTGGACAAGCGTTGCACGGTGGCTCCTTGGGTGGGTGGCCGGTACGTCCCGGCGGGATCTTAAAGCTCCAGGAAGTCCTGCTCGGCGGCGGCCACTCCGGCAATGAGCGCTTCGGGAGAGTGGCAGGCGGCCAGACGGGTGCAGATATCGTGGCGGGCCAGGCGCGAGATGCGCGCCAGAAGCTTCAGGTGCGCACCGGAGTTTCCCGGAGGGCTGAGCAACAGGAAGACCAGCCTTGCGGGGCCGTCAGGCGCACCGAAATTCACGCCATCCGGGAAGGCCGCCAGTGCCACAAGGCTCTCTTCCAGCTCAAGACAGCTGCAGTGGGGCACAGCCACGCCGGAGCCGATGCCTGTGGGATATTCCCCCTCGCGCTCCAGGACAAGGTCCCGCACGATGGCGGGATCCTTCAGAAGGCCCGCATCCGCCACAAGATCCACCAACAGGCGGATGGCCCCTTCCGCATCCGCGGCATGGGCGCCCGTTCGCAGAAGGGCAGGCTGCAGCAGATGAGAGACTTTCATGGGACACTCCTTGGCGACGCGTGGAAAGTAGGAAACCATATTCGGGACGAAGTCGGATTCTGGCCGGGAGGGATCATGAGCGGTCTGCGCGTGGTATTGACATCGGTGGGCAGCGCCCGCCAAGCCAAGGAAATGGCAAGACAGCTGGTGGAGGAGGGCCTGGCGGCCTGCGTCACCCTTCAACCGGGCTGTGTGTCCATTTATCCCTGGGAGGGTCAGCTGGAAGAGGAGCCCGAGTGCCTGCTAATCATCAAGACCCTGGATGAGCGGCTGGAGGAATTGGAGCGCCGCCTTGCCCAGCTTCATCCCTATGAATTGCCGGAGTTTGTGGCCCTGGACGCCAGCGCGGTGAGCGTGGGCTACCAGGAGTGGGTGCAACTGATTTGTGGCGGTGGAAAATCTTCCTTGCGAAAATAATTCACGTTCATCAAATTTCACCCATGAAAACAAAATCACTCACCGAGGCGGAGATTGCCGCCTACCAGCGCCTGATGGACCAGTTCACGCAGCTCACGGATCGCGCGAACTTCGTGCGTCAGCGCTGCAGCGGACTGGGACGCATGGAGTGCCAGACCCTGCAACTGCTGGAACTCTACCGGCAGCGCAAGCCGGATCTGCGCAAGCGCATCGCCCAGCGCCTGCTCAGCGAGGAAGAGGTGACGCTCTACATTCCCCGATGCATGCGCAACGCCTACCACGATGGCGCCCTGCGCAAGGATCAGCTGGAGCAGCTTCCCCGGGACTTGTCCATGAAGGCCCTGGCAGACGAGATTGGCGTGGCCTGCAGCCGCATGACGCGCATTGGCGACACGCTTTCCGATGAACGCGATCCCGGCAGCGGCCAAATGCGCGGCAAGGGACTCATCCACCGCGAACCCTCCTCCGACGACCGTCGGGTGATTCTCATCCGCATCACGGATGAGGGTTCGGCGCGCGTGCGGGATCAGAAGGGCCACGCCGGGCGCATCACCCGCATGCTGCTTGACCAGATTCCCAAGGAACAGCGCGAATCCGTGCGCCAGGGTCTGGAAATCTACCTGGGCGCGCTGGAGCGCATCCTGCCCGCCGTGCTGGAGGCGGCTGGCCCCCTGGATTG
The DNA here is from genome assembly GCA_903910645.1 of uncultured bacterium. Classification (GTDB taxonomy): domain Bacteria; phylum CAIWAD01; class CAIWAD01; order CAIWAD01; family CAIWAD01; genus CAIWAD01. The sequence goes on from CAIWAD010000222.1 coordinate 2,387, forward strand.
TGACACGAACTAATTTTCAAGGAGTGGACATGAGCATCCTGAAGCTCGACGCGAGCAACTTCCAGACGACCATCAACAACGGTCTCACCCTGGTGGACTTCTGGGCCGAATGGTGCGGTCCTTGCCGCATGCTGGCCCCCGTGCTGGAGAAGCTGGCCGCCAAGCCCGAGCTGGGCGCCGCCATCGGCAAGGTGGATGTGGACTCCAACGGCCCGCTGGCCGCCCAGTTCAACATCCGCGGCATCCCCACCATGATCCTGTTCAAGAACGGCCAGCCGGTGGACCAGCTGGTGGGTCTTACCAACGAGCAGAGCATCGAGGCCATGATCGCCCGCCACCGGTAGCTGCCGCAGGGGCCTGATTCCCCCAAGGGATTCGCGCGTTCGGCAAGGCTGGGTTTCGGGTTGTGCGACGCGGAGGGGGACGCATCGTCCGACAGCTCACAAGAACCGTACCGTGGCGCCATCGCCTTCATCGTGCCTTATTAAGGCCGGGTCCTTCAAGACCCGGCCTTGTTGCATCCGGGGGGATGGCAGCAGGGCGGGCAGGGGACCTCCATCCGCACAGCGAAAGGACACACCATGACCCGTGGCACGCACCTCCTTGCGGGGGGAACGCTTCTACTCGGCCTGATGGCCGCTGGAGCCTTCGCCCAGGAGAATGACGAGCGCAGCCTGGAGGAGACCCTGAGCCTTCTCTCCGGCGACGCGGCAGCGCAGTATGTGGCGCCCATTTCCTCATCCTTTGGCGCCAACCTCAACAGCGGCTGGTTCCACCGCGCTCCCGGCGCCAAGAAACTGGGCTTCAATTTTGAAGCCGGCGTGGTGGCCATGGGCTCCTTTTTCCCCGACGATGCCAACCACTTCGATGTGCAGGGCCAGTTCCGCTTCAGTGCCAGCGAGGCCAATCTGCTGCTGGACTTCATGGAAGAATCCAATGGCGTGGACATTGACCTGGTGCCTGGATTGCGCACAGGCCTGGTGGCCTCCATCACCGCGGAGCCCAATGATGTGGGCATCTCCGGCGCCACGGTGATTGGTGCGGCGGCGGACAACATCACCATTGCCTACGACGGCGGCACCTACTCCTATCAAGGCTTGAATTACGCCGTGCCGGCCCAGTCCGTGAAGCTTCCGGTGGGCGGCTTCGGGGATCTGGCCGACATCTCGCTGCTTCCGCTCATGGCGCCGCAGCTTACGGTGGGAACGGTGTGGGGAACCCAATTCACCCTGCGCTACCTGCCTGCCGTGGAATTGAATGCGGAGTTGGGGGAGTTCAAGTACTCCGGCTTCGGCATCCAGCACAACCCGGCCGTGTGGCTGGACATGAAGCTGCCGGTGGATCTGGCGGCCAGCTTCTTCACGCAGAAAATGGAAGTGGGCAGTCTCTTCGAGTGCTCCTCCACCGCCATGGGCCTGAATGCCAGCAAGACCATCGGTTGGCGCTTCCTGAATCTGACGCCTTACGCGGGATTCATGTGGGAGGACGCCAGCATGAAGGTGAACTACGATTTCATTGTGGAAATCCCGGACACGTCCAACCCGGGCCAGACGGTGCAGGATGTTGTGCCCATCAGCCTGGATCTGGCCAGCGAGAACAGCTCTCGCCTCACCGCCGGCTTGAATGTGCGCGTGGGCATCATCAACTGGAATGTGGACTACAGCATGGCCAAGTATGCGGCCATCAGCACGGGCGTCACCGTGGCCTTCTGATTGTGCGGGCGGGAGGAGGACAGCCTTCTCCCGCCCTTTTCCTTCATGTCCCACCCCCCGCCCTTCTTTCCCCCAATCAAGGGAAGGAGGCACACATGCATCCCCAGCCGAACCTGTGGGTTCCCGATACCAAGAAAGACCTGGTCCGCAGCCTGAGCAGCGTGTACCAGGGCGAATCCGACAAATTCGCGCGCATGCCCAAGCGCCAACTGCTTGCCATCTTCTTCTACCTAAGGCGACGGCACGGCCTGTTTTCGTGATGCAGGCCGTCGGGAGCGCCCGGTTCCCACAGAAGAGGGTCATGAAGGCACAGGAACGACAGCTAAGCCTGGTGGCCTACCTGCACCACCACCGGTTTGGGCGCACGCTGGATGAAATCCTGGCGGACATTCCCGCATATGGCACGGGCGACGCCGCTCGCAAGAAGCTCCAGCGTGATAAATCCCTGTTGGGGGAGATCGGCCTCCACCTGCATGTGGTGGAACAGCCAGGGCAAAGCGAGGACGGCAATCTGCGCTACGCCTATGTGCTGGACCGCCGTCAGGCCTTTGCGCGTGGCCTGCGCCTGGCCCCGCGCGAGCGCGAACACCTCTTGCTGCTCTGCGAACGATTGATGGCCCGCTCCTCTTTCGCCTTTGGCGAGTGGATCCGCAGCGCGCGGGAGAAGCTGCTGGCGGCCGGCTTGCAGGACAGCTCCACGGTGCGGCAGTACGCGCCCGTGGACTCCGTGGCCACCCTTGCCTCGCCCGCGGAGGAGGAGGCGCTGGAGGTGGTACTGCGGGCGCTGGAAAGCGGGCATTGCCTTGCCTTCACTTATCAGGCCCTGCAGCAGGATCTGGCGGAGGAGCGCGTGGTGCATGGGCGCCAGCTCTGCGCCTGGAAGGGGCGCTGGATGCTTAAAGGGTGGTGCGAACTGCGTGGCGGTCCGCGCTCCTTTCTCTTGCAACGCATGCGCCAGGTGCGTGTCAGCCCGATCGAGATCAACCCCGCCCTGCCTTTCGAAGAGGCGGACCGCAGCCCAGGCTGGGAGTTCGGTTTGGGTGAAGGCCCCGTGGCGGAGCTAGAATTCAATACGGACGCGGCGCCCCTTGTGCGTCGCCAGCTGCGCCTGAGTGTGGACGCCCAGGCGCAGGAGGATCCTGGCGCCGGGATGCGTCTAAGTCTGCCCGTGGGTCAGCCCGCCCTGTTCTTCAGTTGGCTGCTCTCGTGGGGGCGGCAGGCGCGGCTGCTGGGACCACCGGAACTGCAGATTGGCCTGAAGTCCTGGCTGGAGGGCCGGCCATGAGCCAGCGTGAGGATTTGCGCGCCCTGCTGAATCTGCTGCCCAGGCTTCATCCGCTGGACGGGAGGACCGTGGAGGAGGTCTGCCAACTCCTCCAGCTTGCGCGACCCCGTCTGCTGGAGTTGGTGCAGTCCGCCAGCGCCCTGTCGTGGGGCGAACACGACGCCGGCGAGCTGCTGGACATCTGGGTGGAGGATGGACGCCTCCATGTGCACACTGGCGGCTCTTTCGAACAAGTGGTGCGCCTGGTTCCCCAGGAGCTTCTGGCCCTGCGCCTGGGCGCCGCCCAGCTGGAGGCCGCGGGCCTGGCGGCGGACGCCGCCGGGCTGGAGAGTTTGCTGCTGCGCATCGATGAGAGTCTGGGATCGCCCCGGGAACTGGCCGGAAGGCTTCAGTCCGCCGTGCGCGCAGAGAGTGACGCGGCGCTGGATCCCCAGACGCTGGAGATGGTGCGCAAGGCCCATGGGTCGCAGCACCGATTGGAGCTGCTCTACTTCAGCCAGCACGGTCAATCCTTGAGACTGCGCCTGGTGGAGCCGTGGGCGCCGTTTCAGGAGCAGGGGGTGTGGTATCTGCAGGCCTGGGATGTGGAGCGGGAAGGCGAACGGGTGTTCCGGCTGGATCGGGTGGTGGCGGCCCGCGTGCTGGAGGAATCTTGCGCCCACCAGGGTCCGCGGCCCTCACCCGGCACAAGGCCCCTGTCCGGTACACGCCGCATGCGGGCTGGGTTGAAGGGAAGCCTGGCAAGGCTCGCCCTGGAGCAGCACTGGCCGGATGCCCGACTTCAACAGGATGGAAGCGTTCTGGTGGACACGCCCGCCGACCATGCCGATGCGTTGCTGCGCAGCTTCCTGCCATGGGCTCCGGATCTGACGGTGGTGGAACCGCCAGAAATGGTCACTGCGTGGCTGGCCTTGAAACAGGAGATGCTGGAGCGGCACGGCGCCGTGCTCGGCCCTGTTCAGGCGTAGGAGGCGATTCCCGTGGCCGCCTGACCCAGCACCAGGGTGTGGATGTCGTGGGTGCCTTCATAGGTGTAGACGCTTTCCAGGTTGAGCAGATGGCGGCCCGTCTGGTACTCCAGACTGACGCCGTTGGCCCCCAGCATGGTGCGGCAGGTGCGCGCCACTTGCAGGGCCATGGCCACATTGTTGCGCTTGGCCAGGCTGATCTGCGCCGGACCCAGTTTTCCCTCGTCCTTCAACTGGCCCAGACGGATGGCCATGCCCTGGGCCGCCGTGATGGCCGTGAGCATGTCGGCGAACTTCTCCTGCTGCAATTGGAAGGAGGCCAGCGGCCGTCCGAACTGGGTGCGCTGCTGCTGGTAGCGCAGAGCTTCGTCGAAACAGGCCTGGGCCGCTCCAATGGCTCCCCAGGCAATGCCATAGCGCGCCTGGTTCAGGCAACCCAGGGGACCTTTCAACCCTTCCACGCCCGGCAGGATGGCGCTGCGCGGAATCCGCACATTCTCGAACACCAATTCGCTGGTCACACTGGCGCGCAGGCTGAACTTGTGCCGATGCAAGGGAGCGGTGAAGCCGGGCGTGCCCTTCTCCACCAGGAAGCCGCGCACCACGCCCTCCAGTTTCGCCCACACCACGGCCACATCGGCCACACTGCCATTGGTGATCCACATCTTGGCGCCGTTCAAAAGGAAATGGTCGCCCTTGTCCTCGGCGCGGGTGACCATGGCGCCCGGATCGCTGCCGTGGTCGGGTTCCGTCAGGCCGAAACAGCCAATGGCCTCGCCCTTGGCCAGGCGGGGCAGCCACTGGTCCTGCTGTTCGCGGCTGCCGTATCGCCAAATGGGGTACATCACCAGGCCGCTTTGCACGCTTAGAAAACTGCGCAGGCCACTGTCCCCGCGCTCCAGCTCGCGGTTGATCAATCCATAGGCCGTGTGGCTAAGGCCCGCGCAGCCCCAGCCCTCGATGGTGGCGCCAAAGAGCCCCAGCTCCCCCATTTCGCGTGCCAGCTCAAAGGGGAAGCGGTCCGTCTCGAAGGCTTCCATGGCCAAGGGCAGGAATCGCTCTCCCACCCACCGCCGCACTTCAAGGGCCACCGCCAGTTCCTCCTCCCGCAGGAGGGAATCGTAGGACAGGAAATCGAGGGCCTTGTAGGACATGTGAACTCCCGCGTTGGTGAAGGACAGGGCCAATATGCCAAGTGCCCGCCCTTCCTTGCCCTGGTAGTGGCGAGGTGATAAGATGGACGCATGACCCTTGGCGAACGAGAATTGATCAAGAGGACGGATCCCGGCGCATGAAAAAAGGTGGCCGCATCACGCATCATGTACCCACCGTGGTCTTCGTTGTGCTGATGGCCTTGGCGCTGACCCAATCCGCCTGGTGGGTCTTCTACCAGCTGGGAGAAAGCGCCCGCGCCCGGGATCTGGAGCTGCAGATCCTGGAGGAGAGGGCCCGCTTCGCCGAGCGTGAGCTGCAGAGTCGTGGCCGGCCACTGGATCGCACGGAGCAGGAGAATTTTCTGCGGGCCTATCCAGGCCTGGCCCTGATGGAGGCGGACAGCGCCATCACCGGCCTTAGTCCCGTGGTGGCCAGCGGCAGCATCCAGGCGGCGTGGAGGGACTCCAATCGACGCGCCCGCATGTTCGTGCTGGAAGGCGCCTTCTTCATGCTGCTCATCCTGCTGGCCCTGCGCTTCCAATTGAGCGCCCAGCAGCGGCTGCGGGACGCCGTCCGCCAACAGTCCAATTTCATTTCCGCCGTCACCCATGAATTGAAATCGCCCCTGACCTCCATTCGTCTCTACGCCGAACTGCTGGAGAATCCCGCCATCAAGCCGGAGGCGCGCATGCGAGGGGCGGCGGTGATCCGCGAAGAGGCGGACCGCTTGTCTTCGCTGGTGGAGCAGATCCTGCGCGCCCGGGCCCTGGATGCAAGGGAGATGCGCCTGGAGCCGCGGCCCCTGGAGTTGCGGATTTGGCTGGAGGAGCGGCTTCCCACGCTCAGGGCCCGGCTGCACGCCCACGACCGCCCCTTGGAGGCCAGTGGTTGCGGCGAGTCGCCGGAGCAGGAGATTTGGGTGGCCGCGGATGAGGAGGCGCTGGATCTTGTTCTGGGAAACCTGCTGGACAACGCGGTGAAGTATTCGCCCAAGGGCGCACCTGTTCGCCTGGACTTGTGTGCGCGGGGCGCATGGAGCGAGTTGCGAGTGAGGGACGAAGGCGTGGGCTTCGAGGCTCAGGAGAGCCGCCGCTTGTTTGACCGCTTCTACCGGGGTGGAAGTGAACTCACGCGGCGCACCAAGGGAACGGGGCTTGGACTTTACCTTGTGCGCGAGTTCGTGGAGGCCATGGATGGGCGCGTGCTCGCCGAAAGCGACGGTCCCGGCAAGGGTGCCTCTTTCACCGTGATGCTGCCCATCCGCAAGGAAGGAAAGGCCTGATCATGGCAAGGATTCTCATTGTGGAGGATGAGGAGCACATCGCCGAGGCGCTGCTCCTGCATCTGGAGGGCGCCGGGCACAGCTGTCGCCATGTGGACAACGGCGATACGGCCCTGCGCGTGATCCTGGAGGGCGGCTCCGATCTGGTGCTGCTGGATGTGATGCTCCCGGGGCTGGATGGCTTCGAGGTGTGCCGACGCGCCCGCGAGAAAGGGGCTCGCCTGCCCATCCTCTTCCTTACCGCCAAGGATTTGGAGAGTGATCGCGTCACCGGGCTGGAGCTGGGTGGCGACGACTACCTGACCAAACCCTTCAGCACGCGCGAACTGATGGCCCGCATTGATGTGATGTTGCGACGCCAATCCTGGTACATGGCGCCTCCAGCCGGCGGCACCATGCTGGAGTTCGGCGGGCACGAGGTGAACTTCGAATCCTACGAGGCGCGGCTGGCGTCCGGGGATCGCCTTCGCCTGACCCAAAAGGAATGCATGCTGTTGAAACTCCTGGCGGAGAAGGATGGCTCCGTGGTGGAGCGCGCCGAGATCCTGGACCGCATCTGGGGCTACGAAAATTATCCCAGTACGCGCACGGTGGACAACCTGGTCTTGCATCTGCGCAAGTACTTCGAGATCGACCCATCCGAGCCGAAGCATTTCCTGTCCGTGTACCGGGTGGGCTATCGCTTCGTCCACAATCCCGAAAAGGCTTGATCCACATAGGGTTGTGCCAACATCTGTGATGATGGAGTTTTCATGCGACTGATCGCCCTGCTCATGATCCTGGCCAGCGTCCTTCGCCTGGACGCCGCGCCGTCCGCCTCCGCCGAGTTCGATCCGGCCAAGGCCGTGCCGGTGGAGGTTCTGCTCTCCCATGACAAGGTGGCGCCGGGGGAAGAGGTCCAGGTGGCCGTGCTCTTCCGTGTGCCCAAGGGCTTCCACATCACGGACCGCAAGTACGAGATGTTTTATGTGGAGGCGGACACCACGGCCCAATTGAGACTGGATGGCGTGCGCTACCCCAAGGGCAAGCGGGAGCACGACGAGGAGGTCTATCGGGGCGATGTGGTGGTGCGGGGCCGTCTGCGTCTGAAGCCCGGCGCCTCGGGAACCTTGAGCTGGCCCTTCCGCGCAGGCTACCAGATCTGCAGCGAGACCGGCGACCTAACCTGCTACATGCCCATTGACAAGGAATTGATTCTGAAAGTGCCGGTGGCCGCCAGTGCGGCGGAGATGGCACCCATCCACCCGGAGCTTTTCGAGCATGCGGTGGTGCAGGACAGCGCGGTTGTGGACCATGCGGCGACCTCCGTGGCCGCTGTGGAAGCACGCGCGGATTTGCAGGCGGACAGCGTGGCCACGCCCAGGGCGACCGGGCTGGAAGGCCGGCTGCAGCAGGCGCTGGAAGCCCGCTCCTGGGTGGCCTTCCTGTTGGTCTTTCTTGGTGGCATCCTGAGCAGTCTGACGCCCTGCGTGTATCCGGTCATTCCCATCACCATCTCCTTCATTGGCGCGCGCAGCAAGGGCAAGCTGCACGGTTTTGTGCAGTCCCTCTTCTTCGTGGCGGGCATGGCGCTGGTCTACAGCGGCCTGGGGCTGATGGCGGCGGTGACCGGCGGTAGTTTCGGCGCCATTGGGCAATCCCCGGTGGTGCAGAGCGTCATTGCGGGCATCTTCCTTGTTTTCGCCGCCAGCATGTTCGGCGCCTTCGAGATGCAGCTGCCCTCGTCCATTTCAGAGAAACTGCAGAGCGGGGACAAGTCCGGACCTCTAGGCGCCGTGCTCATGGGCGCCATCACCGGCTTCATTGCCGCACCCTGCGTGGGGCCCATCATCGCGGCGCTTCTGGTCTTCATTGCTTCCACGCAAAGCCTGTTCCTGGGCTTCTTCCTCATGCTCTGCTACGCACTGGGAATGGGCGTGCTCTTCCTGGTGATTGGAACCTTCGCCGGCGCCCTGAACAGCCTGCCGGGAGCGGGCGGCTGGATGGAGACGGTGAAGAAATTCTTCGGCGTGGTGATGGTGGCCATGGCCGTCTACTTCCTGCGCGAGATGATTCCGGCGGGGTGGATGCCCTGGCTGGCGGGCGCCGGACTGGTGATCTTCGGCGTGTTCACGGGCGCCTTTGATCCGGTGGACGAAGGCAGCGAGACCAGCACGCGCTTCTTCAAGGCGGCGGGCTGGATTGCCCTGCTGGTGGGGGCGCGCTTCCTGATTTTTGGATTCGGCGGCGCACCAGCGCCCGGGGCGGGTTCTGTTGATGCTCCCAGGGAGGAGCTGGCCTGGACTGTTTCATCTCCGGAGGCCGATCAGCATGTCCAGCTGCTTGCCGCCGCCTCGGGGGCGGGCCGCCCGGTGATGGTGGACTTCTGGGCCACGTGGTGCGCCCAGTGCAAGGAGCTGGACCACAAAACCTGGACGGATCCCGCCGTGGTGGCGGAGGGCCAGCGTTTCGACCGCATCAAAATGGACATGACCAATTCGGAAAGTCCCTGGGCCAAGAGCCAGAACTCGGGTTTCCAGGTGGTGGGCATGCCCACCGTGATCTTCTATTCCAGCACGGGCCAGGAGGTGAAGCGCTTCACCGGCTTCAAGGAAGCGGGCGAGGTGCTGGATATCATGAAGTCCATCCCGTGACGGAGCATCATCCGCAGCTGATCGCCGTAAGAGAAGATCTGCGCCTGGCAGAGGAGCGCCTGCGCCGCTTGAGCGGGGCGCTGGGCGAGGAGGACTGGCTGCGTGACGCTCCCGGCGGCGGCTGGAGCGCGGGAGCCTGCATTGAGCACCTCAACCTGGTGACGGAGGCCATGCTGCCCCGATTGCGTGAGGGAATCGAGAAAGCCCGCGCGCTGCAACAGGAAGGGCGGCCACGTCTGCGGAAGGGCCTTATTGGTTGGATGCTCAGCGCGGGGAGCGGCCCTGGTCGCGGGATGCGCATCCGCACCGCCACGGCCTTCGATCCCCATCGTCTGCCCACGCCCGGAGAGATTCTGGAACGGTGGCAGGCGCTCTTGGCCGACCAGCTGGCGCTGATCGAGGATTCCCATGGCCTGCCCCTGGACCGCGTGCGCATGATCTCCCCGGTGGATGGCCGCTTCTCCTACAACCTTTATGCAGCCCTGTGCATTCTGCCGGCCCATCATCTGCGGCATATCCAGCAGGCGGAGAAGGCGGCGGGAAGGGGGGCGTAGGGTCGCGACCTGTCGCGACCCTACCAGGGATCCCGGTCACTTAGCCGGTGCCACAACAAATTGTCCCGCACAAAGCAACGCATGCTGCTCAGTTCCTGCCGGGAGCGCACCACCCGCTCCACATAGCGGGACTGCCAGACAGGACTGTTCTCAACTCCCGACTGGCGCCTCCACTCCCGGGTTACAGCGGCCTTGAATCCGCGCACAATGGTGGGAAGACTGTTGCGGGTGGGCTGTCCAAAGGCCTCGCGCTGGGGTGATACGGGGGGCTGGGTGAGCACCAGGATGCCGTGGACATGGCTGGGCAGTACCAGGAAGGCATCCAGCCGTAGCCCCGCGGCATGCCGCGGGAGATCACGCCACAAATGGTTCACCAAGTGCCCAAGCGCACTCAGAACAATGCGGTTGCCGACCGTGTGCCCCAGGAGGGGTAGGCCCTGGTGGGTGCCAATGGACACATAGTAGACGCCGCGTTGGCTGTAGTCAAAACTGCGCAGACGTAGAGATTTTCGTGCGTTCATGCCGCGCGAACCCTTCGCAGCGGGTCCAGGTTCGCCCGGACGGGGAGAAAATCAGGTTTGTTTAGAAGGACGCCCGTGGGAGCTTACACATCCACACTTGGACACGACAGGTCGTGTCCCTACGTCCTCCCCGCTTTACCTTGCAGCCATGACCATTACCGAGATCTTCCATTCAATCCAGGGCGAAGGTCCCTTCCAGGGCCATCCCACCGTTTTCGTGCGTTTCACCGGCTGCGACCTGCGCTGTCGCTGGTGCGACACGGCCCACGCCTTCCACGGGGGCCAGTCCATCACTCGTGAAGTATTGGTGGAGCGCCTCGCCGCTTTTCCCTGCCGGCGGGCCTGCCTCACTGGCGGCGAGCCGCTCCTCCAGCACGAGCTTCCTGAGCTTGCTTCAGCGCTCATCCAGGCCAATTGGTCCCTTTCCCTGGAAACGGGAGGTCACCGACCCTTGGCGGGACTGCCACCAGCGCTGACCATTGTGGCGGATGTGAAATGCCCGGGCTCCGGCGAGGGCGGGTCCTTCCTGCTGGAGAACCTGGCCCACCTGAAAAGGGGCGACGAGCTGAAATTCGTGGTGGCCGATGAGGCGGATGTGGACTTCGCCTTGAGTTTCCATGCCAGCCAGCCTATTCCGCCCGGCGTGCGCGCCTGCATCTCGCCGGCCTGGGGGGCGCTGGATCTTCCCGCCCTGGCGCGCCGCATTGTGGACAGTGGTCAGGATGTGGTGCTGGGCATGCAGTTGCACAAGATCATTTGGGGAGCGGAGGCCCAGGGCGTATGAAAGCGGTGGTGTTGGTTTCAGGAGGGATGGACAGCTGCGTCACGCTGGCGGAGGCGGTGCACAGGGGGCTGGAGCCCGCGCTGATGCATGTGCGGTACGGACAGCGCACCCAGTCCAGGGAGCGCCGCGCCTTTGACGCGGTGGCGGACCATTTCAAGGTGCCTCTCCCGCACCGGCTGGTGGTGGACATTTCCCACCTGGCGGCCATGGGAGGATCAAGCCTGACCGATGCGCAGGAGGAGGTTGAAGACGGCCACCTGGATGCGCCCGGCGTGCCCCGCACCTATGTGCCCTTCCGCAATGGCAATCTCCTGGCCATGGCTGGAAGCTGGGCCGAGGTGCTCGGGGCGCAGTCCATCTGGCTTGGTGTGGTGGAGGAGGATGGCTCGGGCTATCCCGATTGTCGGGGCGAGTTCATCCGGGCCATGGAGATGGCCCTGCGCCTGGGAACCGCTGCACTGGACACGCTGGAAATCCAGACGCCGCTCATTCGACTGGACAAGGCCGGCATTGTGCGGCGCGGCCAGGAGCTGGGTGCGCCCTTTCACCTGACCTGGAGTTGCTATCGCGGCGAAGACCGTGCCTGTGGCACCTGCGACAGCTGCCTTCTGCGTTTGCGAGGCTTCCAGCGGGCAGGGATGGTGGATCCCATCCCCTACCGCTGATCAATGCACGCGGTGCGGGCCGAAGAGCGGGCTCAAGGCCAGACTGGCCAGCACATGGCGCCCGCTTTCAAACTCCAGGGATTCCGGCCAACGCTCCCGCAAATCCGACAGGGCACGGGCCAGCATCCAGGCCTCGTGGTTGCTCTGGGTGGGGAGTTGCGGATCCCTCAGCAAGCGGGAAAGCAAGCTTGCGGCCTCTTCGGGCTCTGCGGCCAGCAGGGCCAGCTGGATGCGGCCAAGCAAGGATTGGGTGCGGCGTTCAAGTTCGTTCATGATGGCCTCCCGCTCTTGTTATCGGCAACTGCACAAACAAAAGAAGGGCGGGCCCCGCAGGACCCGCCCTTCGCCCCGAAGGGCTACTTCACCAGTTGGAGGATCTGCGTGCTCATGCCCGCCGGGCTCTCCAGGGCCGCCAGGTAGGCACCGCTCGCCAGGCTGCCGGCATCCCAGCGCATTTCATGGTGGCCAGCGGCCAGGTTGCCTTCGTGCAGGGTGGCCACCCGCTGGCCGGCGATGTTGTACACGCTCAGCCGCACCAAGCCTGCCGTGGCCAGGTCGAAGTTCAAGGTCGTGGCAGGATTGAAGGGATTCGGGAAGGCGGGCAGCAGGCGCGTGGTGGAGGGCCGCCCGTCCTGGTTTAGGCTCAGCTGGCCGTCGGAGGCGTTGCCGCCCGTGATCAGCGGATTGATGCTGGGCTCGGGCTTGGCGCCGTCCTTGGAGGCGAAGGTCAGCTCGATCGTCGCTGTGTCTGTTTGCGCATGGCCGTCCGTCACGCTGTAGCTGAAGATGTAGCTCATCTCCGTCTTGTCCAGCTCCACCTCGAAGATGCTGCCCTCAATGGCCTGTCCGTCCACCAGGTAGGTCAGGGCGTCGCCATCCACATCCCAGGCGATGAGCTGCACGCGCTGCATGCCGGGCTGGGCCAAGTGGGTGAAGACCGGGCGGATCTGGGGCATGTCGTTCACACCCATCACCTTCAGCGCCAGCGTGGCCGGGGCACTCTGGGCCACTCCGTCGCTCACCGTCACCACGAAGTCCACCTCGCCCACGAAGTCCGCCGCGGGGGTCCAGGTGAAGACATTGCCTTCCAGCACCTGGCCGTCCACCGTGTAGGTCAGCGTGTCGCCGTCGGGGTCATGGCCCGCCAGCTGCACGGCCACCGGCTCGTCCTCAGGGGTTTCCACGGTCATGTCCGCCAAAAGCGGGGCGTTGTTGGAGGCGACCACCGTCACCGTGATGGTGGCGGCATCGCCGCAGCCCTGAGGATCGCAGGCTGCGTAGCTCAGGGTGTGCACGCCGATGGTGGGGGGCGTCCAGCTCCACTCGTTGCCGAAAATGGGCAAGCCGTTCACCGTGTAGGAAAGGGCGTCGCCGTCGGCGTCCGTGCCTGCGAAGCTCAGGCTCACCGTCTCGCCGCCCAGGCAACCCGCGCTCAGGTTCTCCACCACCGGCAGCTGATTCACGCTGGCCACCTGCACGGAGATCACTGCGGCCTGGCTGCAACCGCCGCCGTCACAGGCGCGGTAGGTGAAGGTGTAGGAACCGTTGGCGTTCTGGGGCGGGGTCCAGCTCCACACATTGCCCGTCACGCTGCCGGCGCTGGCTTCGTAGGAAAGGGCGTCGCCGTCCGGGTCGTTGCCTTGCAGCACGGCGCTGAAGGTCTGGTTCTCGTTGCCCTGCACGAAGAGGGGCGCCACCACGGGGGGGTGGTTCACGCTCACGCCCACCGGGGCGATGCCAATCACCGCCGCCTGGGCGATGTTGAAGGCGTAGCTGCCGGGGTTCAGGTTGCCCAGCAGGAAATTGCCATTGTGGCCGCCCGTCCAGCCCCAGTTGATGTGGAACCAGCAGCTGTCCATCACGCCATCCACATCAAAAGCATGGCCGCCGGCGGCGCCCTGGCCGCGGTAGACCACCGGACGCCCGGCGTGCAGTTCGGAGGAGATCATGTCCAGCCAGGCCTGCTCCGTGTAGGCCGAGCGGTAGACCATGCGCGTCGTCTCCTGGTAGTTGAAGTACTGGCGCAGGGCCGTCACCACCATGGAGGTCTGGGCGCTGGATCCCGTGACGCCGTAATTCATGCGCACCGCCGCGCCGGCGTGGTAGAGCAGCTTGGCCACTTCGTCACTGTAGCCGGCGGGCATGGCGTTCCAGTCGTAGGTCTGCTGGGCGAAATTCACGGAAATGGGTCCGTAGACACTGTGCACATAGGACACAGAGCCCGTGCCCTGGTTCGGCCAGTTCCAGAAGTCCATCACCTGGGCCATGGCCACCGCCACGCAACCCACATACACATGGCCGCCCGAGCCCGCAGGATCCGCCGGGCACTGGGAGTTGTAGGGGCTTCCCTGTCCCCACAAGGCGTCCAGCATGGGGGGCACATCGTTGGGCACAACCGTCAGGGGCTGGTCGCTGTCCGCGCCGCCCAGCAGGTTGTCCCAGGCCACCCGCGTCTCGGTGAAACGCTCGCCGCGCGCGCGCTGCTCCACCACCACCTGCTCCTCGGCCTTCAGCCAATCCACCAGCGCGGGGGGCAACTCGCCTTGGGGCAGGGCGTGGTCGGACCAGCCCACCACCGGCACCAACAAATCATCGCCGGCGCCCAACACCCAGCCGCCCTCGGAGAAGGAGGTCAGGAAGAAGACGGGCTCGGCGGTCTCCCAGGCCAAGGCACGCACCTTGTCCACTGTGCGCAGGCCCAGCTTGTGGGAAGCGAAGTGGCGGGCCGCGTTTTCCACATCCGCCAGAGCCACAGGGGCGGCCACGGCGGTGAGGTTCAGCAGGCCGGTGGCCAGGGCCGTCAGGATGGTGTGAAGGATGAAGCGTGACATGGTGCACTCCTTTTGCGTTCGACAGACGCAAAGCGAGGATCATGCCAGTTTTCACCAATAGGGAAAGATGTTGTTAGACAACAAGATGGCTTTGAAAATGAAGGGGGTGTTTGGGGATATGAACCGTTTCCGGTGGGGCAGGATTGGGGCATTTCCACCACGGAGGGTGCGTAGCTTTGCAGCTTTGGTGGGGATGGTTCATGTCAACCAATTCCCGGCCAACGGCGCGCTGTCGAGGGGCGGAATCCTCTGGGGAGTTGCGGAATCCCCGCGCTTCATTCAGAAAGAACAAGAAAGCTGACAGGGTGAATTGAACCACCCCGCCCAGTAGATGGAGTCTGAAAAGGCCACGTCGCCCCGTGCCAGCAGCTCCGCCTCAGCGCGTGGGGTTGTCGTCCACCAAGGCCACGCGGAAACTGTGCCGCGCCCAGCTGCCCACCACGCCCTGGCAGTTCTCGCCGCGCAGGTTGAAGTCCACCGGATCGTAGCCCTCCTCGCGGATCCACCAGTGGGTGGTGAAGAAGAAGCGGGCCGCCGGGCCGTTCAAGCGCCGCAGGATGATGTCGTAATAACCCATGCGGCGGCCGCGGTTCACATCGCTCACATAGGTGTCCAGCGAATCCACGAACACGAAAAAGGTCCATGACACGTGCTGGGGTGGATCGCTGGACAGGCGCGGCCCCGGCGGAAGGCGCAAGTCGGGGTACGGGCCCACCTGCCAGGCGGCCTCGCGATCGTCCCGCAGCCAGAATAGGCGCTCAGCCGGGGTGGAGATCCACTGTCCGCTAAGCGTATCCTTCACCACCGCGTTGAATTCCAGCTGGTACTCCGTGTCCGGCGCATCCTGGGCGGAGGGATTCCAATCCACTAAGAAGGCCGTCGGAATCGCCAGGTTCCTTTCCATCTCGGGGTCGTAGAACATCAGCGTGTCCGCTTCGTAACCCATGCTGGTGTCGTTGGGGCGCAGGGTGAAGGCCAGGTCCTGGGCGCCCACCATGCGGCAGCCCATCTCGCCCAGAAAGGCCTCGCCGCTCCACTGGCCACTCATGCGCAGGCTTACGCTGTCGCCTGGCGAAAGGGGCAAGTCGGCGCGGTTGAAAACATAGCGGCGGGCGGCGCCGTCCTCATCCAGGGTGATGGAATCCCCTGTACTGTGGTTCCACAGGCGCAGGGATGCTCCGGACAAGAAGGCCGTGGTGTCGTTCACCACTTCGTCCAGCCCGAGCGGATGCGTTAGCAATACGCTTTGCACACCAACATCACCGGGTTCCAGCAGCGCGATGAGCGTCACCAAGGGGCGGGCGCCGGCATCGGGGTTCGGCAAGTCCTCGCAGCCCAGGATGGACAGGGTGGTCAGGGCCAACAGGCCAATGGAAAAAAAGCGGCTTCGCATCAGAAGCTCCAGGTCAGTTCAAGGCTGGGCAAACGGCGGATGCCCTCGCTGAGCAGTTGCCGCGGCTGACCGCCAGGGTTGGTGACATAGTCGAAACTCACATCCCAGTAGTTGGGACTGTTGAACAGATTGAGCAGGCCCATGCGGCACTCGAAAGAGGATGCGGCCTTGCGGTGCGTGAAGGTCCAGGCCAGATCCACGCGGGAATAGGCCGCCAGCTCCTCGGCGTTGAGATCACCGTAGGCGTGGACGATGCCCTCTTCACTATTCAAGCCATCGCCGCCCAGCCAAATGGCGCTCTCGGGCTGGGTGTAGCGCGGTCCGCTGCTCAGGCGCCAGGTCAATCCCGCGCTGCTCTCGTTGTAGCGGAAGAAGCGCAGATAGCGGCGGAAGGGCCAGCCTTTCAATGTGCTGTGGGGAAAGGCGCGGGACACCTGAAGGTTCAAATTGTGGCGCTTGTCGAAGGCCGCGTAGAAGGGCTTTCCCTGGTTCACATCCGCAAGCTGGCGCACGGCCCATCCCAGGCTGTAGCCCGCCTGGCCCGTCCACAGTCCCTGGCTGCGCCGCAGGCTCACATCGCCACCGAAGGCTTCACCACGACCGTGATAAAAGAGATAGTCGTTGGTGGAGGGATCGGAGGCCAGATGGTCCTCCTGTTGGGGCTTGGCCTCCGCCACATGATCCAGCGCCTTGTGGTAGGCCTCCACTTCCAGCAGCGTGCCGGGAGCCACATCCCACTCCACACCCGCTGTCCAGTGGCTGGCGCGGGCTGGCCGCGAGCTGCGGTCCATGGCTACCCAGATGTAGTTGAAGGTGCTGCCGTCGCGCCGGAACTGCTGCAGGCCCTGGTTGTAAAGGCCCCAGGCCAGCTTCAGGCGCAGGTTCTCGTCCAGATGGGCTTTCAGGCCCACGCGTGGCTCCAGTCGAGTCACATGATAGGCGTCGTCATCCGCCAGGCCACCAGCGCGGAAGAGTACGGCGCGCAGCCCGGGCTCCACAATGAGCAGGGGATGGGGCCGCCACGAGGCCTGGGCGTAGAGGGCCAGCTCGGACATCTGTTTCTGCACATCCCACTTGTGACTGTTGAAGATCCAGGACTGGAAGTCCGTCTCCAGCGTCTTGGCGCTAAGTCCGCTCTCCAGGGTCAACTCGTCGTCGTGGTGGTATTCCAGCTGAAGGCGTGTGCTCAAATCATTGATGTGATTGGTCTGGAACACGGTCTCACGACCACCGAAGTCCAGCTCGGTACGGAAGCGCGACCAGGCCAGGATGGCCCGCGAGTACCAACGCGTGTTCCACACATGGCGCCAGTTCAGGTTGGTGGCGCGGTTGCCGAAGGTGAAGCGCAGGCTGGCGGCATCGAAGACATCGTCGCCGAAATAGCCCGTCATGGACAGGCGGTCCTGTTCACCCACATCCCAGTTGAAGCGCATCTGGGCATCGGTGAAGTGGTAGGGCAGTTCCGACGAGGTGAAGGCCCGCGTGGCCAGATCCACATAGGTGCGACGCAGGGCCAGGAGCCAGGAGGAATTGTCCAGGCCCGCCGTGGGCGCGCTCACTTGCAGAGTGGTGGCCAGGATGCCCACGCCGATCTCGCCGTCCAGCTCTTCCTGGTTGCCTTCCCGCGAGGTCACCTGCAGCACGGCGCCCAGGCGTCCACCGTATTGGGCCGGCCAGGAGCTGCGCATGAGGTCCGTGTGCTTCACCGCGCTGGGGATGAAGGCGGAGAAGACGCCGCCCAAGTGATTGGGATTGTAGACCTCCACGCCGTCCAGCAGCACCAGGTTTTCGTCAGCCCGCGATCCGCGCACATTGAGGTCGCTGGAGAAATCGTTGGTGGGCAGCACGCCGGGAATGGTCAGCAGACTGCGCAACAGATCACGCTGGATAAGCACGGGCGCCAGATCCAGTTGCTTCTTGTCCAGGCGGATGTTTCCTGCGTAGACCTGCTCCTGCTGCAGCTCCTGCTCGGTTTTCTCCGCCGTCACCTGCAGGGTGGCCATGGCCACGCTCCCGGGCACCAGGCGGATTTCCAGCAGGGGACCGCCTTCACCTTTGACGCTCGCCGGCAGGCGCAGCGTCTCATAGCCCTGGTAGCTGGCCACCACGGTGCACGCGCCATCCTGCAGACCGGTGATGACGAAGTAGCCGTCCAGGTTGGTGGCGGCGCCTCGCAGGGCTTTCTCGCCTCCCGCGCCATCGGGCGCCAGAACATTCACACTGGCCCCGATGAGGGCCTCGCCGCTGGTGTTGTCCACCACATGGCCGTGCAGGCGCCCCGCCCAGCCAGGAAGGGTGAAAAGCAGGACGCCGCACAAGACGCCCAGGGCCCAGCGCATGTCGCGCCGCTTCATGCTCACAACTGCCTCGTTTCCTGTGATGCCGTTTTGGAACAGGTGAAAAGTGGCGCGTGGGGCGCCACGAACCAAGCGAAGCCCTGTTTAATCCTGAACCGGCGCAATTCTTGCACATTGGCCTGGGTCAATTCCGGAGGACACCATGCGCTCATGGACGGCGCAGCTGCTTTGGGCGGGCCTATGCCTTGCCATGCTGACGGCAGAACTCCAGGCGGCGCGGGTGGCCGTGGCGCCCATTTCCGGCGGCGCCCTGAGCGCAGCCGAGGCACGGGTGGCGCGCTCCTTGTTGGTTCATGACCTGCAAAAGGCCAAGCCTCGCGATCTGGTGGTGGAGCTGGCGGGAGACCCACTGCCGGAATCCCCGCACGTGCTGGAACTGTTGACCCAGGCCCGCGAGGCGGGCGCCGATGAGCTGGTTCTGCTGAGCGCCGACCGCCTGGGTGACAAACTGATGCTCCAGGTGCGGTTGCTTGAAACGGCAGGCGAGCGCAACCTGCTCACCGACGCCATGCCCGTGGCCTCCGTGGAAGATCTGGACACGGCCATGGAGCGCATGGCGGCGGCCCTGGCGCGCCGCCAACCGGTGGCGGAGGGGCGCGAAGTGGGCAGCGTGCTGGAGAACGAAGGGCTGAACACCCGTCGTCGCACGGCCATCCACCAGAGTTCCCTGACGGCGGGCTATTTGTGGCCTATTGGTGAAATCAGCTTCAATGGCAAGGCAAGGGCCTTCACCGCCGCCTGGAACCTGGGCATCGAGGACCGTTCGTTTGATGCCGGTTACAGCGTGGGCTGGCGCCAGGGCCCGGCGCTCCTGCTCTACTCCCACTGGCTGTCCCGGCCCCGTGACATCTGCCCCTTTGTGGGAGGTGCCGCCGGCTTCCATTGGGTGCGCAACAAAGATGACAGGGGCCAAACATCCCTGGATGACGGCTTTCACACAGCGGCCCAGGCGGGGCTGATCCTCTTCCGCACCTATGATTTCCAGATGGTGCTGCAGGGGGAGTACGCCGTCACCTGGAACGATACCCAGGACCGCGCCTGGTTTTTCAGCCTGGGAATCCGTCCCTGACCTCGCCCTTGGCATTGGAATTCATGCTCCTTTGTAAAGGGAGCCTGCCACTTTCCGTTGGTGCGCCCGCCTTGCCGTGAGCCAATGGGGCGTGGCCATGTTGCGGGCCATTCGCCACTGTCCAACCGGGTTGGGTGGCGATCTCCCGCGTGGAATGCCTTCAGGCGACGCGAACTCTTCTGCAAAGCGGTCAGGCCGTGGGCGCCAAGCCAGTGGTGCGGTCTACAACCACAGCCGGTTCCCCATTCTGCTTGCCCTGCCACATGGGGGACACACGAGATCGGCGCGCAATTGCGCAATTTTGAAGCGAGCCCCTATTCCACCCATGCATGGCACGGGGATTGCTTCGTCGATGCTGCCAATCAGGAAGGAATGAAGGCTCATGACGCGTTGGATCTTGTGTCTGCTCATCGCACTGCCTCTGTGGGCACGCCCGGTGGATCCCTTTTCCCATGCCGCGCCCCTGCCCTCCGGACAGGGCCTGCACCTGGAATGGACCTTTCCCGAACCCCAGCTGGAGTCAGTTGACGGGGGCGTTAGTGTGCGTCTGCCCGGTGAAGGCCTCATGGGCATGGCGGGTTCTCCAGACCTGCCGGTGGTGAACCGCCACATCCGCATTCCCGCCACCAGCGGCGTGCAACTGGAAGTGGTGGAGGCCCAGTGGGTCAGCATGGGAAGCCAGACCGTGGCGCCCTTGCAGGAGCGTCTGCACACCCAGGCGGATCTGCCCTTGGCCTGGCTGCGCAACGATGAGGCCTTCCGGTTGGACCAGCCCTGGCCGACGGACTGGCTGCGCCTGTCGGATCCCATGCTGCTGCGTGAAACCCGCCTGGTCACGCTGTCCGTGGCTCCCGTGCGCTGGAACCCCGTCACCGGGGAGATGCTGCGCCTGGCGCAGCTGGATCTGCGCGTGCATTTCAGCGGCCGCAACGACCTGAACACACCCTTGCGCGTCCAGGATGAAGAGGAAGGCATTTCCGACGATGGTGAAGGCCTGGTGTACTCCCATGGCGGCGCAGAGGACCAGTTCCTGCGCCAGATGCTGGGTGGGCGCCTGGTGGAGCTTTCCGGACCTGATGGCGCCAATGGCGGCGCCCTGGAGGCCATCGACTGGGACGCGCCGGAGCTGCCGCTGAATTACCTCGTCTTCGCCAAGACCGCGGCCCAAAGCCAGTCGGCCTTTCAGCAGTGGGTGGCGTGGAAGCGCCAGAAGGGCCACTATGTGAAAGTGGTGGGCGAGAATGATCTGACGGCCTGGACCACCACCACCATCCGCAATGAGATCATCAATCAGTACCAGAACAGCACGCGCCCACCGCACTATGTGGCGCTGATGGGTGATACGGGCGGCACCTATGCCATTCCCACCCACAGCAGCCAGTATGACCATTACTACGCCGCCATCGCTGGTGGCGACATCCTGGCGGATGTGGTGGTGGGGCGCATCAGTGTGGAAAGCGCCACCCAGTTGGCCACCGTGCTGAACAAGATCACCGGCTATGAGCAATCGCCCTACCTGGACAACACCTCCTGGCTGCGGCGCAGCTCCTGGCTCACGGGATCGGGACACTGCGGCGAGAGCATGAGTCAGCTGGCGCGGGACTTCGCTTTCCAGCTCATCACAGAGCGCGGCTACACCCAGATTGACACGGCCTTCTGCGCCAACAGCCCCAGCTATGTCTACAACTGGTTCAACCAGGGCATCAGCCACTACAACTACCGTGGCTGGATTGGCATGGAAGGGCTCAGCATCAGCCAGCTCATCGCGCTGCAGCAGGGGCCGCGCACGCCCATCGCGGTCACATTCACCTGCAGCAGCGGCGACTTCGCCGACGGCCAGTCCTACACGGAGGGATTCCTGCGTGGCGGCACGGCCACCACGCCAGGGGGCGCGGCGGCGGCCATGGGCTTCTGCACGCCCCAGACCCACACGGCCTACAACAACCTGGTGGACGGAGGTTTCTGGAGCGCCCTGCTGGACTACCGCATTCCCCAGGTGGGCACCTGCATGTTCCGCGGCAAGCAGGAGCTTTTCAACACCCTGCCGCCCGGCGATGGCAACATCAGCAACTTCTCCTACTGGGCGAATCTGATGGGCGATCCGGGCATGGAACAGTGGTGCGGCGTGCCGGACGTGCTTTCCTTTGAAGCGGTTCCCAACGCCCTGGGAACAGGCGCCCAGGCCCTGGACCTGCGCGTGCGCGATCAGAACAACCAACCCGTCGCGGGCGTGGCGGTGTGCGCGTACTTCAGCGCCACACAAATGGATCTGGCGGTAACGGACTCCGAAGGTCGCGTGGTGCTGAGCCTGCCCACCCTGGATGCGGGCACGCTCTACCTGACGGCCACCAAGGCGTTCAACAAGCCTGCCCGCGCCACTGTGACACTGGATGGCGCCCTGGCCATGCCCGTGCTGGACAGCTTCCAGGTGGTGGACGCCAGTGGCGATGACCTGTGGACTCCTGGCGAGGCGGCCCAGGTGCAGCTTGTCTTCCACAACGCCTCCGCCTCCTTAAGCCTGGGTCAATTGGCGCTGAGCGCCGAACTGGCCGACGAGGCCTCGGCCCAGTGGGCCGTGTCCGCGTCCACTCTTCCCGCCCTGGGGCCGCTGGAGTCGGGATCCATCACGCTGCCGCTGGAACTCACCGCGTCGTCGTCGTGGACGGAAGGCCTGCCAGTGCGCCTGCACCTGCAACTGGCCAGCGGTCACGATTCCTTCACCGTGCGGGCGGATCTTCCCTTGAGCACGCCCGCCCTTGGGGTGCAGGGTTCCGCCTCCACCGATGGCCCGCTCTATCCCGGCCAGATCGTTTCCTGGCTGCTGCGCTTGCGCAACGACGGCACGCGCACGGCCCGCCAGCTGGTGGTGACGCCGAGCTTCCCAGAGAACAGCGGCATGTCCGTTGGTCCCGTCGAGCTGGTGGTGGACAGCCTGGGCGTGGACGAAGTGGTGAACCTGGAGTTGCAGGTGAGCGCCGCCAACGATCTGGTGCCGGGTTACAGCAGCACCATGACCCTGGCGTGGGAAGACCAGAGCATGGGCGCCGTGGGCGAAGTGGTGTCCCCGGTGGTGCTGGGCAACCAGCTGGTGGGGGATCCCACCGGGCCGGATGCCCACGGCTACTATGCCTTTGAAAGCACGGACACCCAGTGGACCCAGGCCCCGGCCTACAACTGGATTGAGATCGCTCCCGGCGCGGGCGGCACGGGCACCGTGCTGAACATCCCGGACACGGCGGACGAGGCCGATGCCAGCCGGCGCGTGGAGCTGCCCTTTCCCTTCACCGTCTACGGCGAGACTTATACCAGCCTGGCGGTGTGCTCCAACGGCTTCGTGGCCTTCGGGCCCCTGGCCCATTTGCAGACGGATTTCCGCAACCATTTCCTGCCCTGCGGCATGGGGCCGGAACCCATGATCGCCCCCATGTGGGACGACTTCAAACTGGCGGGCGATGCGCAGATTTGCGTGAAGCAGCTGGAGGGCCAGGGCATCTTCGTGGTGGAGTGGTACCGCATGCGCACCAACTCCAACAACCGCATCAACACATTCCAGTTGCTGCTGCACGACCCGGCGGTCTATCCCACGCCCACGGGGGATGGTGAGATCATCTACCAGTACGCCCTTTTCGATGACACGCAGAGCAACGACCAGGACTTCCCCTACTGCACGGTGGGCCTGAAAAACCAGGACGCCACCATTGGCCTCACCTTGCTCAATTACCATCAAAGGCCCAGCACGGCGGCCGCTTTCGCGGCGGGCAAGGCTGTGCGCATCTCCACCAGCATCGGCCTCACCACGGACCCCCCCGTGTTGGTGCTGGACGATACGCCCCTGGCACTGAATCTCTCAGCCACGGAGGTGGAATCCGGCGATGTCAGCCTGAGCCTTTCCAACATCGGGCAGGCGCCCCTCTTGTGGCAGGCCTCC
Organism: uncultured bacterium; assembly: GCA_903910645.1. Taxonomy (GTDB): domain Bacteria; phylum CAIWAD01; class CAIWAD01; order CAIWAD01; family CAIWAD01; genus CAIWAD01. Next base: position 25,524 of record CAIWAD010000222.1, read on the forward strand.
GTGGTGCCGCCGGAGAACTGGCCCCCCGACAGTCTGGGCGGCGGCTTGCGCGATGCTGGTGGGCCGGACTCCTACGGTTACACCTGGATGGACAACCTGGAGGAGAACGGTCCCGCCCAGGGCTGGGTGGACATGTGGGATGCGGGCACGGATCTGGTGCTCAACACCTGGAACGAGCAGGTGGACACCGCGGACGACGGCTATGCCGATCCCATCGACCTGCCCTTCGCCTTCCCCTTCTATGGCGAGACGCACAGCCGCCTGTGGGTGTGCGCCAACGGCTTCGTCACGTTCAGCGAGCCGGACGCCATGTACTGGCAGAACAACCTGAGTGGAATTCCCAATACCATTGCGCCGGACCGCAGCCTGATGGTGTGGTGGGACGACCTGCTCAACAACGCGGTGGTGCAGGGCTATATCCGCTACTGGACCAATGCGGCGGACAGCGCCGTGGTCACCTGGCAGGCCATTCCCCACTTCAACCAGGGCTCCTATGGCGGACCCTTCACCTTCCAGGTGGTGCTGGAGTCCAATGGCCGCATCACCTACAACTACGGCAACATGACCGCCTCGGACACGGACAGTGATAGTGGAACCCTGGGTGTGCAATGGGATGAGAGCACTGGTTTCGCCATCCGCCACATGCTCATTGCCCGGGACAACACCACCATCCGCATCCTGCCTCCTTTCTGGTTGCAGATGGTGACGCCCACAGGCTCCATCGCCGGTGGAGAATCTGGTCAGTTGACCGTGCGCGCCCACAACAATGTGCAGGGCCTGCTCTTGCCGGAAGGCGAATACAGCGCAGCCGTGCAGCTTCATACCAACGACCTGGAGCATGCGGACACCACGCTGCCTGTGACCTTGCGCGTGGGTGATGTGGCGGTGGACACGCCCCAGCGCCCGCTAAGTTTCCATGTGGGCGAGGCCTGGCCCAACCCCTTCAACCCCACGGCGACCCTGGCCTTCACACTGCCGGCGCCGGAGCATGTGAGCGCCCGCTTGCACAATGTGCAGGGCCAGGTGGTGGGCACGCTGTTCAGTGGCCAATTGGGGGCAGGAGAGCATCGTCTGGCCATCCGTGGGGAAGGCCTGGCCAGCGGCCTCTACTTCCTGGAGCTGGAAGCCGGGCCCAATCGCGCGGTGCGCAAGCTGACCCTGCTCAAGTAGACAGGGTCACTGGACATGACACGAAAGGGGCGGCTGCGGCCGCCCCTTTTCATGATCAGGCACGGGTTTGTGTCAGAAGTCGGCCAGACCGCGCTCGCCCGCCACGCCATCCTCCACCTGCACCTGCAGGGCATTGTTCATCAGTGCGAAGAAGACATACTGGGCCACAAGGGAGATGAGATCCACCACCTGGCCCTCCGTCAACTCTCCGCGAACGCGCTCCCACAGTGCGGCGCTGATGGTGCGTGCCTCCACCAGTTCGTCCGTCAGGGACAGCAGAGCCTCCTCTCGTGGCGTGAACGCGTCGTGCCGCGCGGAATGGATGGAGGCCAGCTCCTCCTCGCTAATGCCGAACTCCCGCCCCACCGGCACATGGTGTTTCCACACATAGTCGCTGCGGTACAGGCAGGCCATGCGCAGGATGACCAACTCCTGCTCGCGCACACTGAGGCCCATCAGGGTCTTGGAGCTTACCCAGAAGTCCAGGAAGCTCTCCATGGTGCGCGGATTGTGCATGATGGAACCCAGCACATTGCGCGGGAAACCTGGGCCTTTCAGTCCCGCTCCCGGAATGCGCCCCAGAATGCCCATGCAGGCTTCGCTCAATTCCTCCACAGGGCGGGGAATCAGCCGCGGCGCGGATTCAACGGGATGGATGGGCCCTTCCGGAAGATCCTGCCTCATGCGGCCTCTCCTGTGTTTGTGGATTCAACCCAGGCGCGAAAGCCCCTGGCCAGATGCGCCAGGCGCGGCGCCTCTCCGGCGGGCAGGGCGTGGGGCATGTTGGCCCCTTTCGCCTTGACCCGGGGATGGATGAAGGAGCCCGGCTCGTCGGGTTTGGTCTCAATGACCCGCGCCAGATGGTGATACAAGGGCGAGAGCGGAAGGCTTTCCGCCGTGCCCACGGAAGCGCCCACATGGTTGTTCAAGATGTACCAGTGCAGGTTGGGCGGATACTGGGCTGTCAACTGCTCCTTCATGGTGCTCATCTGGGCATTCTGGTCGCCATCCACCACCACCACCTCCAGATCCGGCCTGCTGGTGGCCAGTCCCCAGCCCACGGCAAGACTGCTGCCCATGCAACCCACATTGTAGAAGGAACCAGGCCGGTCCACCCGGGCTTGTGCCGCGCGTGAGGTGAAGCCGTTGGCGTAGATCATGGCCGCGCGGGGATGGGCGGCGGCCAGGGCCAAGAGTGCCGCGTCCCGCGTGGGGGATTGATGGAAGCGCAAGGAATCGGGCAGGCTGGCATCTCCTTTTTTCTCGCGCAGGTGGTCCAGCCAATAGGATGGGATTTGTGCGAAATCCACGGGCAGGGCGTTCATGGCGGTGCGGTGGAAGGCCTGTGGCGACAGGCGCAGCACGCCCAGATTGCCGGCGCGGGCCGCGGCCAGGGTGGCATGAAGGGCGTCCAGGATCTGTCCGCCATCCCGGTCCCCCAGGACGCAGGCGCCGCTTCCGAAGACCAGACGACACAGCTCATCCGTGCGATGGCCAATGGCTAGATGAGGCTCGCTGGCGTCTTCCGCCCCCCATCCGCGCCAAGTGACAAGGGCGGCGATGGGGATCTGGTAGACCTCTTCACCCGCCAAAGTCAGGAAACCGTCACCCGCGTTGAACAAACCGCTGTTCTGCAGGTGCACCAGGGCGGGTCGTCCCTTGCCGAACCAGATGCCGGTGGCGATTCCCGCCAGGTTGCCCTCATGATTGGTCATCACCAGGCGCAGTCGCTGCTCCCGCGCCGCCTGACTCGTCAGCCATTGCCAGGTGTCAGTGATGGAGCACGGCACACTGACAAAGTCCTGAACGCCAGCATCCAGACAGGCCTTCAGCAGATCCTGCTCGGTTGGCTTGGGCTGACCCCGATCCACGGACGAATGGACCACGAAGACCCTCCAGCGGCCATATGGAATGCTCCAAGACTAGTGGAGCCGCTCCATGCCTGGCCTTGTTCAAAAGGATGATGAGACAAAGTTCAAGCGCCGGGGGGCGCGCATGTCCGAATGACAGTATTCCGGAGACTGTTCCGAACAGGAACAATCACCGGCCTACTTACCAAATGCATAGGATGAAGCAAAGCAATGTGGGCGAAAAGGTGCCTTGTTTCAGAACAAGCAGCCAATGGTCAGAAGGGCTTTGCAAGAGCATAGGAAGCTGTGAAAGTCAAGACAATCAACAAGATCGTCCTGTTCAAGCTTGCGCCCCATTAGGCTTTTGTGGATATTGGACTAAAAATGATCTGATTCGACCCCCCAATGGCAAAGACAGGAGCTCGCATGGTTCGCACAGCTTTGACGGCCACACTGGCATTGGCCACCCTCTCACCGTTGTGGGCCCAGGCTTCCCTTGCGTGGAACCAGCCCACGCGTGGCGTGGCCGTGGCCGTGGATGCCCAGCGCAATGTGTTCACCGTGGATTTCGACTACAATCCTGCGGGCGACATTGCCTTGACCAAGCGAGACACGGATGGAAATCTTCTCTGGACCACCGGCTTCAACCAGACGGACAACACCCTGTGGGAGAAGGCCGCATGGCTGGATTGCGATTCCCAGGGGCGCGCGGTGGTGTGCGGCACTTTGATGAGTGGATACAGCAACCCCGTGAACGCTGCAAGTATTCTCATGAAGTTTGACACCGACGGCACCTTGTTGTGGCGCCAGGTTTTCGATTCCTCCTTTGACGGCTCGTCCACCCGCAAATGCCTGGTGGATGCCCAGGACAACATTTATGTGCTGGGCCTTGGCATGGGCAACGCCGGCCTGACCACCCGCGTGCGCAAGTTCGCGCCGGATGGCGTCGTGGTCTGGACCTGGCAGGATTCTCAAGGGATTGGAGCTCCCCAGAACCTGAAGTTCACGCCCGATGGCGGCCTGCTGGTGATGGCCCGTGGCACGGTTGGCAGCACCAACGGCTTTGCCAAGGTGAATGGCGACGGCACCCTGGCGTGGAGCCTGACCGGCATCATCAGCATTCCCTCCTGCGATGCCGCTGGTGACGCCCAGGGCGGCACCTATTTGGTCCACGGAGAGAATGCCTTCAACGGCGGCATGGTGCTGCGCAAGCTGGACGCCGCCGGTGCAACCCAGTGGAGCACGGTGCACGCCATCGGGGGCACGCGCGTGCAGGTGGGCAGCGACAATCTGCCCCTCATCTGCGGCTCGCCCAACTACAACGGCACGGGCGCGGCTTTTTTGAAGTGCACGACCTCCGGCGCGCCCCTGTGGAGCAACATGAATGCCGACGGCGCGCTGAACCTGCTCACCCAGTCCATGTTCATCCTGGACGGACAGAACAACGGCTACCTGGCGGCGGCCAGCTTTGGGGCGGGCATGGAGATGGCGGTGTGTCGCGTGAATGCCGACGGCAGCAGCGGCTGGACCTTCACCATGCCATCGGGAGGGGCTGTGGCCCTGGACAGGGACAGCGCCAACGCCATTTACCTGGTGGGTGGGCACACAGCGAAGATTCAGCAAGGTCCGCCCGCGCTCCCTGCTCCCGTGGTGGACTATGTGTGGGGGCCGGCCTGCAATTCCCGCCTGGAGTGGAATGCCGTTCCCGGCGCGCTGGACTACCAGGTGTGGGGCGCCAGCATGCTGGGCCAGTCTTGGCAGGAACTGGGCGTCACTGGCCAGCTCAACTGGAGCCTTCCCTGTGAAGCCGGTGGCATGGGAATCTTCCGGGTGGTGGCGCGAGGCAATTAGCGGCAGGGCGAAAACAGACAAAAGGGGGCCGAGGCCCCCTTTTTCGTGCATGAAGAAAGGGCTACCAGGCTTGCTCCACCAGAATCTCCGGGTCCACTTCCTGGCGCAAAATGCGCTCGATGCCGGATTTCAGCGTAATGGTGGCGGAAGGGCAGCCGGAACAGGCGCCGCCCAGGCGCAGGAAGACCACTTTGTCGCGGATCTCCACCAGTTCGCAGTAGCCACCGTCCATTTCCAGGGCGGGGGCGATTTTCTCTTCCAGGATCAGGCTGATCTGGTCGCTCAGGGTGTCGCTCATGATTGTGTCCGTGAATTGGGCGTGGATGCTGGCCACAAGCGCCCGCAATGGGCCGCTGGGTGGGCATCAATGAGGCAGATTGCCCGTGGGAGCGCAAGCCTTGGGCCAAGTTAGCCTTTCGAAAGGGCGCCTTGTCATGATGCCTGGCGCAGCCATGAGGCGGCGGCCCGTCGGAAGGCCCGCACAAGCAGGGCGCCGTGTGGGCACAGGAAGGACTCCGGGTGGAATTGCAGCCCCCACAGACCCAGCTGCTCGTGGCGCACGGCCATGGGCAGACGCGGCTCGCACCAGGCGTCCACCACCAGGCCGGGAAGGGGAGCCTCTTCCAGGACCAGGCTGTGGTAACGGGCCACGGGCATCTGGGGTGGGCAATGGGTGAAGAGGCCCTGGCCAGTGTGCCGTAGGGGCACGGCATGGCCGTGCACCGGGCGCGGGGCGCGCACAAGGCGCAGGCCCAGGTGTTCACCAATGGCCTGGTGACCCAGGCAGATTCCCAGCATGGGTCTACGCCCCACAAAGTGCCGCAGTGCGCGGCCAAGCCCACGGCACTGCCGTGGGCGGCCGGGCCCGGGAGACAGGATGACGGCCTTTGGATCCACCTGTCGCAGGCGGGCGGGCGTGGCATCGTCCACGGGCAAAACCAGGGGCTCCTCCCACTCCACGGCCAGCAAATGGGCCAGATTGTGGGTGAAGCTGTCGTGGTTGTCGATGAGCAGGATCATGTGGGCCCTCAGCCGCGCGGGCGTGACGCCTTGCGCCGCGGAGCCTTCAGCAGCATGTGGTCCAGCACCATCTCCACCTGGGTCACAGGAATGAAGTGCAGCTTGTCGCGGATGCTGGCGTGCATGTCGGACAGGTCGCGCTCATTATCCTGGGGAATGATCACCGTCTCAATGCCGGCGCGCAGAGCCGCCATGGCCTTCTCATTCAGGCCGCCAATGGGCAGGACATCGCCATGGAGGGTCACCTCGCCGGTCATGGCCGTGTCGTGCCGCACCAGACGGCCGGTGGCCGCGCTGGCCATGGCCGTGACCAGGGTGATGCCCGCACTGGGCCCGTCCTTGGGAATGGCGCCCTCAGGCACATGCACATGCACATCGTGCTTGTCGAAGAAGCCGGCGGCGATGCCCCACTGGGCGGCGTGCATGCGCATCCAGGTCAGCGCCGCCATGGCGCTCTCTTTCATCACATCGCCCAGCTTTCCCGTCATGGTCAGGCGCCCCTTGCCGGGGTAGAGGCCCACTTCAATCTGCAGGAGATCCCCGCCCACCGGTGTCCAGGCCAGACCCACGGCACGGCCCAGCATGGGCTCCTTGGGGGCGCGCTTCTCGATCACATTGGGCAATCCCAACAGACGCTCCAGATCGCCCTCCCCCACAGCCACCCGACCGGCCTTGGCCTTGCGGCGGCCCTTGGCATCCGCCGCCGCCACCTGCTCCCGCGCCACCTTGCGGCACACCTTGGCAATGCGCCGCTCCAGCGTGCGCACACCGGCCTCCTGCGTGTACTGCATGATCATCGCCTCCAGCGCGGCAGGCTCGAAGGCCACGCGGGATGCGTCCAGTCCGTGCTCCTGCAGCTGGCGCGGCACCAGGAAATCCGTGGCGATGCGCAGTTTCTCGTGGAGCAGGTAACCGGGGAGGTTGATCACCTCCATACGGTCGCGCAGGGCGGGCGGAATGTCCCCCGCCACATTGGCCGTGGTGATGAACATGACTTCGCTCAGATCGAAGTCCAGATCCAGATAGTGGTCGTTGAAGCTGTTGTTCTGTTGGGGATCCAGAACCTCCAGCAGCGCGGCGGAGGGGTCGCCACGGAAGTCCATGGACATTTTGTCGATTTCGTCCAGCAGGATCACCGGATTGCGGCTGCCCGCCTTCTTCATACTCTGGATCAAGCGGCCTGGCAGCGCGCCAATGTATGTGCGACGGTGTCCGCGGATCTCCGCCTCGTCCCGCACCCCACCCAGGGACATGCGCACGAAGTTGCGCTTCAGGGCACGGGCGATGCTGCGGCCCAGACTGGTTTTCCCCACTCCGGGAGGACCCACCAGGCAGATGATCTGCCCCCGCATGCGCTGCACCAGACGCAGGACGGCCAGGTGCTCCAGGATGCGCTCCTTGGGCTTCTCCAGGCCGTAATGATCCTCGTCCAGGATGCGCTCCGCATTGGCCATATCCAGGTTGTCCTCGGTCTTCTCCCCCCAGGGCAGGGCGAAGATCCAGTCCAGATAGGTGCGGATGACATGGGCCTCGGGACTCATGGAGCTCATCTGGCGCAATTTGTCCAGCTCCTCCTGCACCCGGGCCTGGGCCTCCTCGGGCAGTTGGGCCTTTTCCAGCTTCTCCTTGTAGCGCCCCACCACGCCGTCATCGTCGTCGGCCTGTTCGCCCAGTTCTTCGCGGATGACGCGCAGCTGCTCCTGCAGGTAATAGGCACGCTGATGCTTGCTGATCTTGTCGCGCACCTGGTTCTCAATGGTGCGCTCCAGCTCCAGGATCTCGTTCTCCCCTTCCAGCAGGGCTGAAATGTGCTGCAGGCGATCCTCCAGGGCCTCCGCCTCCAGCACGGGCTGCTTTTTCTCCACCGACTGGGCCACATGGGCGGCGATGAAATCAATGAGCACGCTCACATGGGGCATCTGGTCCAGGCTGCCCAGAATCTCGTCTGGCAGGTTGGGATTCAGGTTCACATAGCGCTTGAACAGGGTGGCCGCCACGCGGGACAAGGCCTCCAAGCGTGGAGTTTCCGGCTCCTGGTCTCCGCCCAATGGACGAATGTCCACAAAGCGTGCGCCGTCCACGGTGGAGTAGCGCACAATGCGGGCGCGCGTGACGCCCTCCACCAGCACCTTCACCACGTTGTTGGGCAGCTTCAGGATCTGCAGGATCTTCACCACCGTGCCCACGGCGTGCAGTCCCCTGCGGCGCGGCTCATCCTCCTGTGAGTTCCGCTGGGCCACCACGAAAAGCAGCTTGTCGCGCACCATGGCCTCTTCCACGGCCTTCACCGAGGAGGGCCGCCCGATGAGCAAGGGGAAAATCATGTAAGGGAAGATCACCACATCCCGCAGAGGGATGGCGGGAAGGCGGCCGGGGATCTCCACCTGGGTCTGCTTGGTGTTCTGCATCACGGTTCAACTCTCTCAGTATTCGAAGCCACACACCGCGCGGGTGGCGGAAGGGCTATGGATGTCGTGGGATGGCCCAAGGTAGAAAATGCGCTGTCGCGCATGGAGCGGCCAAGAGGAGCCGGGCGCGGTGCGGGGAGTCCACGGGCAAGTGTTCAGGCGAAGAACTCCGCCGCCGCGTCCACCTGAGCCAGGAGCGTGTTTTGATCAAGGCCAGGCACCGCCCCGCCCAATTGGCGACAGGCCATTCCGCCGGCCACCGCCGCGCAGGCCAGGGCCTTGCGCGTGGCAAAACCCTGAAGGAGGGCCCAGGCCAGGGCGCCGTGGTAGACATCGCCGGCGCCGGTGCTGTCCACCACTCCACCTGGATGCCAGGCGGGAAACCACATGGCCTGTCCACCCTGTTCACACACAACGGCGCCGCCAGCGCCCAAAGTGATCACCGCCAGCCGCGGGCCGGCCTGCACCAGATTCTCCACTGCCACCATCAGGTCCAGTCCGGGATAGGCGTGCATGATGAAGGCCTTGGAGACGGCCACCACCGTGGCGGTGCTCACCAGTTCCGTCATGTCCTCCCGTGGGCCGCCCAGATCGAGCATCACATCCATTCCGGCCTGGCGGGCGCGTTGCGCCGCCAACAAGCCCACCGGTTCCTTGCCATCCAGCAGCAGCATGCCCGATCCCCAGGGCAAGGCCTCCACCAAGTGGGCGGGATAGTCGGGCAGTCCGCCACGATCCAGCACCACCGTGCGTTTGCCATGGCGGGCCTCCACCCAGATGGAAGCCCTGGGAGTGGCCTGATCCACAATGTGCAAGGCCCCAAGATCCACCCCGGCGGCCTCCAGGTCGCGACGCACCTGCAGACCGGCCTCGTCCCTTCCCAGACAGCCCGCGAAGGCGGTGTCCTGTCCCAGCGCGGCGGCGCTGAGCACGGCGCGGGGCACGGGTCCGCCCGTGCACAATAGGCCCTGTCTGGCCAGAGTCTTGCTGTCCAAATCCGGAAAAGTCTCCACCAGCAGCACATGGTCCAGCACCGCGTGTCCCAGCCCGATGAGCCGCATGAGACCTCCTATTTCAGCAGCAACACTTTGCGCACCTGGTGCCCTTGCGTGCTCTCCGCCACCAGGAAGTAGCTGCCGCTGGCCAGTCCACGCGGCTGCCAGCGCAGTTCGTGGCGGCCGGCGGGCAAGGCCCGGTTCAGCAGAATTTCCACGCGCCGTCCCAGCAAATCATAGGCGGTGACGGTCACCACGCCGGGCAAGGGCAAATCCAGCTGTAGCGTGGTGCTTGGGTTGAAGGGGTTGGGCGCCGCCGGGTGCAGGGCGAAGGCGGTGGGCAGCTCCTCTTCCAGGGAGGCGAAGCGCAGCTCCCAGGCACACTCCACGCCGGCTATGCCATCCTCCAGCACCAGATGCAGGATGCGGTCCTCCGCCAACAGGCTGTCCAATTCAATGAAGGCACTGCGCCACAGGGCCACTGCCGCACCGCTCCAAACTGCAGCACCATCGGCTATCAGGTGGATGCTCATGTTGTCATCGGGGGCCGGTTGGATATCCAGGCCCACCAGTCCACCGCGCCAGTCCACCAGGAAGCCGGTGGCGGCGCCCTCCAAATGGCCCAAATCCTCCACCAGACCGCATTCCGATGCGGGGCCATGCACCCATTGCACGGATACCATGGTGGCGGACAGGGCCACGCTGTCCTCAGCCTGGGTGGCGCGCAGTCGCGCGGTGAACATCCCGGCCACCTCACTTTGCACCTGCAGCTGGAAACTCGTGCTGGCGCCGGCGGCAAGGGCGTAGTGGGGATCCCCCACCAATGAGAAGGCCCCGCCCGGCTCCACAAGGATGCCTGTCAAGGTGCCACCGCCTCCATTGCGCACCTGGATCTCGGCGGTGGCCACACTGCCAGGCAAGAGGGTGTCGAAGCGCAAGGTGTCGGGCTCCAAGACCAGGAGCGGCCAGGCTTCAGCCACAGCGTTTAAGTGAAGAGGCGCACAGCCGCTTCCCGTGCTCAGTTCGCAGCTGTAACTGCCAGGCTCTCCGCCCAGAAACAACAGAGTGAAGTCCTGGGAAGCGCCCGCTGCCAATTGATAGCTGGCTTCGCCTTCCACGGTGAATTGCGCGCAGCCGCTGGACACGCTGCCCGCCAGCACGCCGCCGCCCGCATTGCTCAGGGTGAAGGTGCGCGCCACCGGCACA
>CAIWAD010000223.1 GCA_903910645.1 uncultured bacterium
CGAGCGCTATCACGAGGCGCACAAGGCCTTCGCCCAGCACGGCATCAAGGTGGAGGGCCTGTCCGTGGATTGGCCCGCCATGCGCGGTCGCAAGGACAAGGTGGTGCAGCTGACTGCCCTGGGCATCGACAAGCTCATGGAAAAGAATGGCATCCAGCGCCTGCGCGGCGTGGGATCTTTTTTGTCTCCCACACGCATCGCCGTGGATGGGCCGGAGGGTCGCGTGGAAGTGGACAGCGGGAAGGTGATCATCGCCACCGGGTCCAAGCCCTTGGACCTGCCCTTCTGCCGCCTGGACAAGACGCGCATCATCTCCAGCACGGAGGCCCTGTCCCTGCCGGAGATCCCCAAGCGTCTGCTCATCATTGGCGCGGGGGTGATTGGCCTGGAGCTTGGCAGCGTCTACGCCCGCCTGGGTGCCAGGGTGGAGGTTCTTGAGGCGCTGGACCGCTGCATTCCCACCATGGACGCTGAACTGGGCAGGGAGCTGGAACGCAGCCTGAAGAAGCTGGGACTGGTCTTCCATCTTGGGGCACGCGTAAGCCAGGTGGAGAACAGCGGCCAGGGCGTTGTGGTGAAGGCCACCACGGCCAAGGGCAAAGAGCTGGAACTGCAAGGGGACTACTGCCTGGTGGCCATTGGGCGCAAGCCCAACACCCAGGGCTTGACGCTGGAGGCGGCGGGCCTTGCGGTGGATGCTCGCGGCTTCATCCCCGTGGATGAGCGCCTGCAGAGCACGGTGCCGGGCATTTTCGCCATTGGCGATGTGATTGGCGGAGCCATGCTGGCCCATAAGGCCGAGGAGGAGGGCGTCTTCGTGGCCGAATCCCTGGCAGGACAGCAGCCGCACCTGAATCATGCCCTCATTCCCGGCGTGGTCTACACCTGGCCGGAAGTTGCCAGCGTGGGTGCCACGGAGGAGGAGCTTGTCCAGCGCGGCCAGGCCTTCAAGAAAGGGAGCTTTCCCTTCATCGCCCTGGGCCGGGCCCGGGCGGCGGGGGAGAAGGAGGGCTTCGTGAAGATCCTGGCCCATGTGGACACGGACGAGATCCTGGGTGTGCACATGATTGGCCCGCGCGCGGCGGACCTTGTGGCCGAGGCGGCGGCGGCCATGGAGTACAGGGCCAGTGCCGAGGACCTGGCGCGCATCTGCCACGCCCATCCCACTTACGCGGAGGCGGTGAAGGAAGCCGCACTGGCCGCCACGGGCAATCGCGCCCTGCACATGTAATTCCCGCATCCCAGGACTCCGGTTGGGGCCGGAGCGGGGTGCTGCACGCGTTCACGCAAACACAGGAAGAGTCATGAGTCAGCTGCAAGATCCTTTCGCCCCCTTTGCGGTGGCGGACGACGAATTCAAGAGCGTGCGCTTTGGCGCCTTCACCCTGGAGGATTACCGTCCGGCCATGGAAGAAGGCATGGCCCGCGCCCGCGCCCGGGTGGAGGCCATTTGCGCCACCGCGGAGGCGCCTGACTTCGCCAACACCATCCTGGCGCTGGAGCGTTCCAGCGAGGACCTGGAACATGTGTCCAGCATCTTCCAGGTGCTGCTTGGCGCCGACGGCACGCCGGAGCACCACCAGCTGGCCCAGGATCTGGCGCCCCAGCTGGCGGAGCTGGACAGTGACATCAGCTTGAATCCCCGTCTCTTCGCCCGCATAGACGCGGTCTATGGAAGCAGGGACACGCTGGCCCTGGATCCCGAATCTCAGCGCCTGCTGGAGAGCACCTGGCGCAGTTTCACGAGGAACGGCGCCCGCCTGGACGAAGTCAAGAAGGAAGAGCTGCGCGCCATAGATCAGCAGCTTTCAGCCTTGAGTCCGCGCTTCAGCAACAACCTGCTCCAGGCCACCAACAATTGGGATCTGCATCTGGAGCGGGAAGAGGACCTGGCGGGCCTGCCGGACACGGTGCGTGCGGGCATGGCCCAAACGGCGGCCCAGCGCGGCAAGGATGGGTGGATGGTCACCCTTCATGCGCCCTCCTTTGTGCCTTTCCTGACCTACAGCGAGCGCCGCGATTTGCGTGAGCAGGTGTGGCGGGCCAACAGCAGCCGCGCTTATGGCGGTGAGCTGGACAACCAGCAGGGCTTGAAGGAGATTGTGTCCCTGCGCCATCAGCGGGCTCGTCTGCTGGGCTTCCCCACCCACGCGGATTTCGTCCTGGCCGAGCGCATGGCGGGTGACCGCCCCACCGTGATGGCCTTCCTGGACCGTCTCCTGGCGGTGTCCCACCCGGCGGCCCAGGACGACCTGAGGCGCGTGGGCGCCCTGGCCAG